>NZ_JBEZXU010000068.1:0-39589 GCF_040638175.1 Actinoplanes sp. NPDC026670 | reverse complement strand
GGCCGGAGAGGCCGGAGAGGCCGGAGCGGCCGGAGAGGCCGGAGAGGCCGGAGAGGCCGGAGAGGCCGGAGAGGCCGGAGAGGCCGGAGAGGCCGGAGAGGCCGGAGAGGCCGGAGAGGCCGGAGAGGCCGGAGAGGCCGGAGAGGCCGGAGAGGCCGGAGAGGCCGGAGAGGCCGGAGAGGCCGGAGAGGCCGGAGAGGCCGGAGAGGCCGGAGAGGCCGGAGAGGCCGGAGAGGCCGGAGAGGCCGGAGAGGCCGAGCGATCGTGAACTGCTGCGGGCGTCCGCACTACCGGCTTCGCCGAGGCGGCTTTCGGCCGGTCGGACCCCGCCGGATCGGGGTTCGGCAAGTGCGGCTTCGGCAAGGGGCGCTTCGGCAGGAGAGTCTTGCCACTCGAAGTACGCGAAAGCGACTCGGCCTGCCCGGTGATCGTCGAGCTCGGGCGGGCGCTTCCGGTCGCGACGGCCGGCTTCTCGATCGGTGTGGGCGGACTCGGCCGGATGCCGTCGGCCCACGCGGCCCGGTCGAAGGCGCTCAAGGCCAAGTAGGCGCCGACCACTAGTCCGAGCATCAGCAAGAGGTGGGCGATGCGTCTGTGCACCCTCCACCTCCCGCTCGACGGATCGCAAGCCATCGATGGGAATTACCCATCCAACGCGGACCGACACCGATTCGGGGTGCCGTTCCGGACAGCCGTGACCGCGACCACAGGCGCTCCCGGCATCCTAGGAGGCTAGTTGGCCGGCGTCCCCCTCCGGGCGCGGCTCAGCTACCGAGGTCCGGCAGCAGCGGGCGCATGAAGGTGCGGTCCCAGCGCAGCACGCAGCCCGATTCCTCGCGGATGCGGTCGGCCGCCATGAACTCGGGGTCCACCCCGAAGCGCTGCCGGTACTGCTCGTAGGCGGCCAGACTGTCGAAGCTGAACAGGGCCTCGGCCCGGTCGCTGGCGCCCTCGGCCGGCAGGAAGTAGCCGTGGTGGACGCCGCCGTGCGCGTTGACCAGGCGCATCCATTCGCGGGCGAACCGTTCGAAGTCGGCGGTCTTCGCCGGGTCGATCACGTAGTGCACGACGCAGGTGATCACGAGACGGCTCGCTGGGTGGCAAGTGGATCCATCGACGCATCGTGTCACGTCCGGCCGGGCGGGCGGACGGTGGCCCGGAAGGCGATCGGGGTGGTGCCGGCGCGCTGGTGGAAGTACTTGGTGAAGTTGGTGGCGCTGGTGAACCCGAGCCGGGCCGCGATCTGGGCCGCCGTCTGGTCACTGTGGGCGAGCAGCCGTTTGGCTTCCAGGATCAGGCGGCGGTCGATGAAGTCCTTGGCGTTGACGCCTGCGGCGGCCTGGGTGGCGCGGGACAGGGTGCGGGCCGACCAGCCGAGGCGGTGGGCGTAGTCGTCCAGGCGGCGGGTCCGGGTGAAGTCGCGTTCGACGGCGTCGCGGAACCGCAGGAACGTGTCGCCGCCGTGGCTGCTGCCCTCGGGCGGTGCGAGCTGGAGCAGCAGCACGGCCAGCAGATGCCGGAGCACCGTCTGCCGGACCTCGATGCTGGTGCGGATCGGCGCCGCGAACACGTCGGCCAGGTGGGCCGCCGACGTGGCGAGCGCGTCGCCGTCGTCCGGGTCGTGGACGACTGCGGCGTGTGGGTCGTCGAGGCGGGCGGCGGCGGCCGTGGCCGGGTCGAGGAACTCCGGTTCGAACAGGATCAGCGTGCCCTCGGCGGCGGCCAGGTCACCCCACTGCTGGACCTGGCCGGGCCGGCCCCACATCCACCGGCCGGGCGTGAGGGTGTGTACGGCGAAGTCGACGGTGTGTTCCAGCCGGCCGGCTCGCAGGCACAGCAGGTGGTGGAAGGTCGGCCGCCGCGGGGTGCCGAAGGCCCGGCCGCGTAACCGGGCCAGGTCCAGCACCTCGATGCCGCCCGGTGTGCCGATCGGCGCCGCGAACCCGAGCTCGGCGATCGGCTGTCGGTTTTTGACCATCACGAGTCGTCACGCTACCCGGTTACGCCCGTTTCCGGCTCCTACGGTGGTCGTAATCGAACAGCAGAACGAAGGATGCGACATGAACGCCAGGGAAATCGTCCGTACCGCGGTCGGGGAACTCTTCGGGGACAGGGACCCGTCCGCCGTGGACCGGTGGGTCTCCCCCACCTACCGTCAGCACAGCGCGCTGGCCCCCGACGGCCCGGACGGGCTGCGAGGTCTGGTGGCCGGGCTGCCGGACGGGTTCCGCTACGAACCGCACCGGGTGCTCGCCGACGGTGACCTGGTCGCGTTGCACGGCACCTACCACGGGTTCGGGCCGGTTCCGCTCGTCGCGTTCGACGTCTTCCGGGTCGAGGACGGAAAGCTGGCCGAGCACTGGGACGCTCTCTCGCCCCTGGTCGCCGAGACGGTCTCGGGTCGCTCGCAGACCGACGGGCCGGCCGAGGTCACCGATCTCGACCGCACCGAGGCGAACCGGGCGCTGGTCACCGCGTTCGTCGAGACCGTCCTGAAGGGCGGCAAGGTCGACACGATCACCGATTTCCTGAGCACGGAGACGTACCACCAGCACAATGTCGCCATCGGCGACGGCCTCGACGGCCTGGGCACCGCGCTGGCCGCGCTCGCCGAGCAGGGCGTCACGATGGTCTACACCGAGCTGCACAAGGTCGTCGCCGAAGGCAACTTCGTCCTGACCGTCTCCGAGGGCAGTTTCGGTGCGACGCCGACTGCCTTCTACGACCTGTTCCGCGTCGCTGGCGGCCGGATCGTCGAGCACTGGGACCTCACCCCGGAGATCAAGCCGGACCTCCCGCACGGCAACGGCCTGTTCTGATCAGAACGGGAAGGCGCGGTCCTGATCGCGGGCGGAGACCCATTGCAGCTCGGTGAACTCGTCGGCGGCGACGCCGATCCCGAAGCGGCCCCAGCCGGTGTCCTTCACGCCGCCGAACGGCATCTGCGGCTCGTCGTTGACTGTCTGGTCGTTGACGTGCACGATCCCGACCTCCAGCCGGGACGCCAGCCGCAGCGCCCGGGGCACGTCGCGGGAGATGATCGAGGCGACCAGGCCCAGGTCGGAGCGGTTGGCCAGCTCGACCGCCTCCTCGGCGGACTCGACGATCTCGACCGTCACGATCGGGCCGAACGTCTCGCCCTCGGCCAGCTCGGTGTCGGGCGGGACGTCGACGAGCACGGTCGCCGGATAGCAGGGTGGGGTCGCCTCGCCGCCGGCCAGCACCCGGGCGCCCGCGTCGACGGCCTGTTTGACGCGGCGTTCGAGGGTGGCGAGCGCCCACTCGTTGATGACCGGCCCGACGACTGTCGCCGGGTCGGCCGGGTCGCCGGCCGGCAGGGTCGCCACCTTGGCCGCGAACCGGGCCAGGAACTCGTCGGCGACCGGCCGGGCCACGTAGATCCGGCGGGCGCACATGCACAGCTGCCCCTGGTGCAGGAACGCGCCGTAGGCGGCGGCCTCGACCGCGTAGCCGACGTCGGCGTCCTCGGCGACGATCATCGGATTTTGCCCGCTGAGCTGCAACACCACCCGCTTGAGGCGGCTGCCCGCCTTCTCGGCGAGCCGCCGCCCGGTCGGGGTCGAGCCGGTGAAGTTGATCCGCTTGACGTGCCGGCTGTCCAGCAGGGCGTCGGCGATCACGCCGGCTTCGCCCGGTGCGTGCGTCACCACGTTGAGGACCCCCGGGGGCAGGCCCGCCTCGAGCAGGATCTCGGCCCAGATCGCGCCGCCGGTGTAGGGCGACTCCTCGGACGGCTTGAGCACGACCGTGTTGCCCAGGGCGATCGGGCCGACGATCGCGCGGCCGCTGAGGGTCAGCGACGCGTTCCACGGCGCGATGGCGCCGACCACCCCGACCGGGCGGCGCACCGCCATCGCCTGGGTGCCGGGGATGTCGGAGACCAGCAGCTCACCGACCGGCCGGTAGGCGAGCTGGGCGGCCTGGCGCAGCAGGCTCACCGCGAAGTCGACCTGGATCCGGCCGAACTGCGAGCCGCAGCCGGTCTCCAGGGCCAGCGACTCCAGAGCGTTGTCGCGACTCGCGTCCAGGATGTCGGCGGCGCGCAGCAGGATGGTCTGCCGCTGCGCGGGCGGGGCCTGCGACCACTGGGCGAACGCCCGGTGCGCCGCGTCGATGGCCCGTCTGGTGTCCTCCTCGTCGCCTGCCGCGACCGGCCCGATCAGCTCTCCTGACCAGGGCGAACGGTTGTCGTAGGTGCGCCCCGAGGCGGCCTTCGACCACGTTCCGCCGATGAAATGGAGTACGGCTCGCATGCCACCACCCTATCGTTCGGCTAGATCGAACACTTCCCGCGTATCTTGAACGCATGACACAGCCGGCGTCCGGAGACTTCTCGGTCTCGCTCGAAAGAGGCCTGACCATCCTGTCCGCGTTCAGCAGCGGGCGGCCGGTGCTGGGCATCGCCGACCTGGCCCGGATCGTCGGGGTCACCAAGAGCACCGCCCACCGGTACGTGGCGACCCTGGCCAACCTCGGCTACCTCCAGCAGGACCCGGACACCAGGAAATACTCCCTCGGGCCGAAGGTCGCCGACCTCGGGTTCGCCGCCATCGAGTCGATGGACCTGACCCGGGTGGCGGCGCCGCTGCTGCAGAGCCTGGCCGACGAGACCGGGTTCACGGTCAGCATGGCGGTCTGCGAGAGCCGGGACGTGGTCTACGTCGACAGGCGGCGCAGCGGCCGCCGCAACACGCTGGCGATCGATCTCAATCTGCACGTCGGGTCCCGGCTGCCGGCCTACTGCACGTCGCTGGGCAAGGCGATCCTGGCGTTCCGGGACCCGCAGGCGCTGCGGCAGATCCTGGAGCGGTCGGACATGGCCCGGCGCGGGCCGAACACCATCACCAACCGCGAGCAGCTGATGGTCGCGCTGGCGAAGGTACGGCAGACCGGCATCGCGGTGAACGACGAGGAGCTGGCCCCCGGCCTGCGCTCGTTCGCCGCCCCGATCCGCGACCGGACCGGCGAGGTGATCGCGGCGGTGAACGTGGCGGTGCATCTGAGCGCCGCCCCGAACTCGCTGGAGGCGCTGTCCGCCCAGATCGAGCCGCATCTGCGGCGTACCGCCCGGGAGATCTCGCAGCGGCTGGGACACCGTTCGGGAAATTAAAAAACTGTTTCAGCCAGTCGAACGGAGTGTTGCCCGCGTCACACCAGGCTCTTAGTTTCGTCGCACGCCGGACCCGTTGCCTCCCAACCGGTCCCGGCGGTCTCCGATCACTCATTGAAGGAGTGCGACGTGAGCCAGACTCCCCCCGGCGGATTCAGCCGCCGTTCCCTTATCAAAGCCGCCGGCATCGGCGCCGCCACCCCGCTGCTGGGCGCCTGCGGCGGCCTCAAGGGCGCCGGCACCTCCGACAGCGACGTTCTCAAGATCGGCTACGTGAGTCCGCAGACCGGACCGCTCGCCGGTTTCGCCAGCGCCGACAACTTCGTGGTCGCCCAGATCCAGGAGGCGATGCGCAACGGGTTCACCGCCGGCGGCAAGAAGCGCACCATCGAGATCATCGTCAAGGACACCCAGTCCAACCCGAACCGCGCCACCGAGGTCACCCGGCAGCTGATCAACAGCGACAAGGTCGACCTGATCGTCGGCTCGTCCACGCCGGACACCACCAACCCGGTCGCCGACCAGTGCGAGGCCAACGGCATCCCGAACGTCACGACGATCGCGCCGTGGGAGGCCTGGTTCAACGGCCGCGGCGGCAAGACGGGTGAGGGCTTCAAGTACACGACGCTGTTCTTCTTCGGCATGCAGCAGTTCGCCGACTGCTTCTTCCCGATGTGGGAACGGGCCGGGGTCACCAGTAAGAACGTGGCCGCGCTGTGGCCCAACGACACCGACGCCAACGCGTTCCGCAACGGCCTGGGCGGGATGATGACCAAAGCCGGCTGGGCACCCATCGACGGGGGCGCGTACCAGAACGGCGCCACCGACTTCACCACCCAGATCGCCAAGTTCAAGAACTCCGGAGCCGAGCTCTTCACCTGTACGCCGATCCCGCCGGACTTCCAGACGTTCTGGAAGCAGGCCCAGCAGCAGGGCTTCCGCCCCAAGCTCGCCACGGTGGCCAAGGTGATGCTGTTCCCGTCGGAGGCCGAGGCGCTCGGCGCGCTGACCGAGAACATCGCCACCGACATCTGGTGGAGCCCGGCACACCCCTACAAATCAGTGCTCGACGGGCGTACGGCCAAACAGCTCGCCGACGACTTCGCCGCCTCCACCGGCAAGCAGTGGACGCAGGCGCTCGGCTCGATCTACTCGCTGTTCGAGGTGGCCATCCAGGCGTTCAAGGACGCCGGCGACCCGAAGGACCGCGACGAGGTGGCCGCCAAGCTGAAGGCCATGAAGATCAGCTGCATGAGCGGTGACCTGGACTTCACCGCCGGCCCGGAACCGGGCATCGCCATCCAGCACCCGGTCGGTGGCCAGTGGCGCAAGGGCACCACCTTCCCCTGGGACGTGGCGATCGTGGACAACACCGCGAACAAGGCCGTTCCGGTCGGCGGCGACCTGCTCCCGACCAACGCCTGATGGAACAACTGCTGCGCCTCGACGACATCACCAAACGGTTCGGCCAGGTGACCGTCGCTGCGAACCTCACGCTGTCGGTCGGCCCCGGTGAGGTCCTGGGCATCGTGGGCCCGAACGGCGCCGGGAAATCCAGCCTGTTCGCCATGATCTCCGGTGACCTGCGCCCGGACAGCGGCGCGGTGTGGCTGCTCGGGCGCGACGTCACCGGCGTCGCGCCACACACCCGGACCCGCGCCGGGATCGGCCGCACCTACCAGGTGCCGCGCCCGTTCGAGCACCTCACCGTGTTCGAGAACGTGCTGGTCTGCGGCTACCAGGGGGCCGGGCTGAAGGGACGGCCGGCGTGGCGGCACACGATGGGCGTGCTCGACCGCACCGGCCTGGCCGACCTGGCCAACACCCCGGCCGGGCGGCTCGGCCTGCTCCAGCGCAAACGCCTGGAGATGGCCCGCGCGCTGGGCACCGATCCGCGTCTGCTGCTGCTCGACGAGGTCGCCGGCGGCCTCACCGAACCCGAGGTGGCCGAACTGGTGACCGTGGTCAGACAACTGCACGCCGAAGGGCTCGGCATCGTCTGGATCGAGCACGTCGTACACGCGCTGGTGAAGACCGTCGACCGGATGGTCTGTCTGGCCGGCGGTGACGTGGTCGCCGACGGCGACCCGATGGCGGTGCTCGCCGACCCGAAGGTCCGGGAGCTGTACCTGGGCAGCGGACCGGAGACCGTGTCGTGACCCTGCTCGCGATCCGTGACCTGACCGTCCACCACGGGCAGCTGCGCGCCGTCGACGGCTTCGAACTCGACCTGGCCGAGGGCGAGGTGCTGGCGGTGATCGGCGCGAACGGCGCCGGCAAGTCGACACTGCTGCGCGCGCTGGCCGGGCTGAACCCGCCGACCTCCGGCAGCATCCGCCTGCACGACCGGGACATCACCCGGATGCCCGCACACAAACGGCTGTCGGCGGGGGTCGCCCTGGTCCCCGAGGGACGGCGGCTGTTCCGCTCACTGACGGTGGAGGAGAACCTGCTGACCGGCGCCTACCGCCGACGGCCCGGTCCGTGGACGGTGCAGCGCGTCTACGAGCTGTTCCCGTGGATGGCCGAACGGCGGCAGCAGAACGCCGCGCAGCTCTCCGGCGGCGAACAGCAGTCGGTGGCGATCGGCCGGGCCCTGCTGTCCAACCCCGACCTGCTGCTGATCGACGAACTGTCGCTGGGCCTCGCGCCGGTCGTGGTCCGGCGGATCTACCAGGTGCTGCCGGACATCGTCGGCTCGGGCACGACCGCGCTGATCGTCGAACAGGACGTCACCCAGGCGATGCGGGTCGCCGACCGGGTGCACTGCCTGCTCGAAGGCCGGTCGGTGCTGCGCGGCCGGCCCCAGGATCTCAGCGCCGAACAGGTCGAACACGCCTACTTCGGCATCGGCGACGTCCGGGAAGGGCAGCACTGACATGGACCTGCTCAACGCCCTCCTCCAGGGGCTGCTGATCGGCGGCCTCTACGCGCTGTTCGCGACCGGGCTGTCGCTCATGTTCGGCGTGATGCGGATCGTCAACCTGGCACACGGCGACCTCGCGGTGGTCGCGTCGTTCCTGGCGCTGGCCCTGATCAGCGGCACCGGGCTGCCCCTCTGGGTGGTGCTGCTGGTGACGGTTCCGCTGTTCGCGCTGCTCGGCTACCTGACCCAGCGGGTGCTGCTCCAGAAGAGCCTCAAGTCGGGGCCGCTGGCCACCCTGCTGGTCACCTTCGGACTGTCGATCGTGCTCCAGAACGTGCTGCTGGAGACGTTCTCGGCGGACACCCGCACACTCGACGGCGGCTCGTTCACCACCGGCTCGTTCGAGATCACCGACAGCATCTCGATCGGCTACCTGTCGCTGACCACGTTCGTGCTGGCGGCGCTGGTGCTGACCGGGATCCAGCTGTTCCTGTCCCGGACCGGGCTGGGCCGGATGCTGCGGGCCTCGTCCGACGACCCGGAGACCGCCAACCTGGTCGGCGGCGACAGCCGGCACATCTACGGCATCGCCACCGCGATCGCGTTCGCAACGGTGGCGCTGGCCGGGCTGATGTTCGCGATGCGCTCGTCGTTCGACCCGTCGATCGGGCCGTCGCGGCTGATCTTCGCCTTCGAGGCGGTGGTCATCGGTGGCCTCGGGTCGCTGTGGGGCACCCTGCTGGGCGGCATCATCCTCGGCGTCACCCAGTCGGTCGGCTCCGAGATAGACCCGGCGCTCACCCTGCTCGCGGGCCATCTGATGTTCCTCGCCGTGCTGGCCTTCCGGCCACAGGGCCTGATCGCAGGGCGGAAATCGTGAGCCTGACCAGAGCAGTGACCGAACGGGCCGCGGCCGCGGTCGACGTGAGCCGGGCCGCCCGCTCGTCGAAGGTCGCCGGGCTGGTGCTCGCGGCGATCGCCGTGCTGCTGGCGGCCCTGCCGTTCCTGGTGTTCGCCGACGTCACCGACACGATGGTCAACCTGTTCGTGCTGGTCGCGCTGGCCAGCATGTGGAACCTGCTGGCCGGGTTCGGCGGGCTGGTCTCGGTGGGGCAGCAGGCGTACATCGGCATCGGCGCATACAGCGTGATCGCGTTCGCCGACCTCGGCGTGCAGCCGTACCTCGCGGTGCTCCTGGCCGCGGTGACCTGCGCGATCTTCGCGGTGCCGACGTCGTGGCTGGCGTTCCGGCTGCGCGGCGACTACTTCGCGGTCGGCACCTGGGTGATCGCCGAGGTGTACCGGCTGCTCGTGGTCCGGGTCAGCAGCCTCGGCGGGGCCAGCGGCAAGAGCCTGACCGGACTGTCCGGCCTCGACCAGACCCTGCGCGGGGCGCTCACCTACTGGGTGGCGCTCGGGCTGGCGCTCGCCTCGATCGCCGGGTGCTACCTGCTGCTGCGCGGGCGGCTGGGGCTGTCGCTGATGGCGGTACGCGACGAGGAGACCGCTGCCGGGTCGGCCGGGATCGACGTACGCCGGGCAAAGCTGTTGGTTTATCTGGTTTCCGCGGTGGGATGCGGTGCGGCCGGTGGAGTGATCACGGTCAGCTCGCTGAGCGTGAACCCGGATGCGATCTTCAGTGTCCAGTGGTCGGCCTACATGATCTTCATCGTCGTCATCGGCGGCATCGGGTTCATCGAGGGGCCGCTGCTCGGCGCGCTGGTCTTCTTCGCGTTGCAGCAGCTGCTCGCCGACTACGGGTCCTGGTATCTGATCGTGCTCGGGGCCATCGGGATGGCGGCCGCGCTGTGGCTGCCGCGTGGACTGTGGGGGCTGATCCGCGACCGGACCGGGGTGAGCCTGTTCCCGGTGGGGTACTTCGTGCGGCGGGAGGGACCCCGATGAAGGTGACCGCCGCGGTCGTCGACGCACTCGACGGCCCGTTCCGGGTGACCGAACTGGACCTCGACGAACCCGGCCCGGGTGAGGCGCTGGTCCGGATCGTCGCCGCCGGCATCTGCCACACCGACGCCATCACCAGGCACGGTGACCTGCCGATGCCGTTCCCGAGTGTGCTCGGCCACGAGGGCGCGGGCGAGGTGGTCGCCGTCGGTGACGGGGTCACCTCGGTGCGGCCCGGCGACCACGTGGTGATCGGCTGGCCGTCATGCGGGACGTGCCGCAACTGCCGCGACGGCGAGCCCCGCTACTGCGCCCGGCTCGGCGAGGCGCTGTGCGGCGGCGGCCGGCTGCTCGGGCCGCGGGCCGGGCAGAGCGCCCTGCGGCGCGCCGACGGGTCACCTGTGCACAGCCATTTCTTCGGGCAGTCGTCGTTCGCCACTCATTCCCTGACCTGGGCCGACGCGCTCGTCGTCGTACCACCGGAGGCGCCTTTGGCGATTCTCGGGCCGCTGGCCTGCGGGATCTCCACCGGAGCGGGCGCCGTCCTGAACACACTGCGGCCCGGGCCCGGCGCCAGCCTCGTGGTCTACGGCGCCGGCGCGGTCGGCCTGGCCGCGATCATGGCGGCCGCGCTCTCCCCCGCCACCCGGATCATCGCCGTCGACCGGCACCCGGAACGCCTGGCCCTGGCGGCCGAACTCGGCGCCACCGACACGATCGACGCCACCGGCGCCGATCCGGTGGCCGAGGTGCACCGGCTGTGCGGCGGGCCGGCCGACTTCTCGCTCGAATGCACCGGGGTCGTCCCGGTCGTCCGTCAGGCCGTCGACAGTGTCGGCATGCTCGGCACCTGTGTGCTGATCGGCGGTGCCCCCGCCGGCGCCGAGTTCAGCGTCGACCACCTGAGCACCCTGTGGGGCAAACGCATCCTCGGCGTCCTCGGCGGCAGCGGCCGCAGCGAGACGCTCATCGGCACCCTGGTCGAGCTGCACCGGCAGGGCCGGTTCCCGTTCGACCGGCTGGTGCGTTTCTACGACCTCACCGACATCGACAAGGCGCTCGAGGACAGCCGTCGCGGCAGTGTCCTCAAGCCCGTTCTGCGCATGAGCCATTGAGAAGGACTGGAAGAGGGGAGGCACGCTGTGGGACTGCTCGACGGCGTCGACTGGCAGGGAAAGATCTTCAAGAACGGGGAGTGGACCGCCGGCCGGGGCGGCGACTACCCGGTCGTCGAACCGGCGACCGGAGCCGAACTCGGCCGGATGGGCCTGGCCACCGCCGAGGACGTGGCCGAGGCCGGCGCGCACGCCGCCGAGGCGCAGAAGCGGTGGGCGGCGCTGCCGCATCCGGCCCGGGCCGCGGTGCTGCGCAAGGCCGGCGACCTGTGGCAGCAGCACGCCGCCGAGATCAGCGGCTGGAACGTCCGCGAGGTCGGCGCGGTCCCCGGGATGGCCGGGTTCGCGCTGCACGTGGCCGCGGAGGAATGCTTCGAGGCGGCGTCGCTGCCCAGCCGGCCGCACGGTGAGCTGCTGCCGTCCGAGCAGCCGCGATTGTCGATGGCCCGGCGGATCCCGGCCGGCGTGGTCGGCGTGATCTCGCCGTTCAACGTGCCGATCATCCTGGGCATCCGGTCGGTGGCGCCGGCGCTCGCGCTGGGCAACGCGGTGATCCTGAAGCCGGATCCGCGGACCGCGGTCACCGGCGGCACCCTGATGGCGCGGATCTTCGAGGAGGCCGGGCTGCCGCCGGGCGTGCTGCAGATGCTGCCCGGCGGGGTGGAGGTCGGCGAGGCGCTGATCACCGACCCGCACATCCGGGTCATCTCGTTCACCGGCTCCACCCCGGTCGGCCGGCGCATCGGTGAGCTCGCCGGCCGCCACCTGAAGCGGGCCCACCTGGAGCTCGGCGGGAACTCGGCGCTGCTGGTCCTGGACGACGCCGACGTGGACGCGGCGGTCAACCTGGCCGCCTGGGGGTCGTTCTTCCACCAGGGGCAGATCTGCATGACCACCGGCCGGCACCTGGTCGCCGACCGGCTGTACGACGAGTTCGTGGACCGGCTCGCCGCCAAGGCCGGCAAACTGCCGGTCGGCGACCCGGCCACCGAGCAGGTCGCGCTCGGCCCGATCATCGACGCCGGGCAGCGCGACAAGATCCACGGCCTGGTCACCGCCAGCGCCGGGCAGGGCGCCACGATCGCGGCCGGCGGCACCTACCGGGACCTGTTCTACCAGCCGACGGTGCTGGCCGACGTGCCGCTGGCCGCGCCGGCGTTCGCCGAGGAGATCTTCGGGCCGGTCGCGCCGATCACCCGGGTGTCGTCCGTGGACGACGCGATCGAATTCGCCTCGGCCAGCGAGTACGGGCTGTCGCTGGGCATCGTCACCCGGGACGTGATGCGCGGGCTCGCGGTCGCCGAGCAGATCCCGACCGGGATCGTGCACATCAACGACCAGACCGTCAACGACGAGGCGAACGCCCCGTTCGGCGGGGTGCGCGCGTCCGGCACCGGGTCCCGGTTCGGTGGTGCGGCGGCGAACATCGACGCCTTCACCGAGACCCGCTGGATCACCATGCGCGGCGAACCCGCCACCTATCCCTTCTGATCAGCGGTCCGATCGGCCCCGGCCATGCGGCCGGGGCCGTTGTCGTCGCCCGATCTTCAAACCCCTGCGTGGGTACGGGCTGAGCCCCGCACCGCCGACCGCGCTACCGGTGGCGCAGGCCGTCGAGGACGAGGGTGATCGTGCCGTCGGCGTCGGCGCGGGAGCCCGGCTCGCCGCAGGCCACGCAGATGCCCTGCAACGCCATCATGACCGCGCCGACGCCGATGTCGTCGCGGATGGCGCCCTCCTGGACCCCGCCCGCCAGCAGGTCGGCGATGACCTGGCCGAGCTCGCGGCCCCCCTCGGCGAGGGTGCCGGTGCGGCTGGCCATCAGGGTGGCGAGCGTCCGGGCCAGGCCCTGATGGGTGTCGAGGTGGGTGACGAAGCCGCGGAGGAAGACGGCCAGCGCGTCGGCGGCCGGAAGCGTGGCCTGTAGTTCACGGCCATGGGCGCACATCGCGGTGAGCTCTTCGCGGTAGACCGCCTCGGCCAGCGCCTCCCGGGTGGGAAAGTGCCGGTAGAGGGTGCCCGTGCCGACGCCGGCCAGCTTCGCGAAGTCGTCGAAACGCATGTCGAAACAGCCGCCGGCGAACAGCTCGCGGGCCTTGGCGAGCAGCGCGTCACGGTTACGCCGGGCGTCGGCGCGCAGTGGTTTGCCAGTGGTCACCGGCGCCTCCTTTGACAAACGGAAACTGTCTCCATATTTTGGAAGTGGAGACGGTCTCCGATTATAGGGGTGCGGGATGCGGATTCTCATGTTCGGGCGGGGCGTCATCGCCGCGACCTACGGCTGGGCGCTGGAACAGGCCGGGCACGACGTCGAGTTCTACGTGCGGCCGGGACGGGCCGCGGCCTACGGGGACACCATCGAGCTCGAGCTGCTCGACACGCGGCGCAAGGTGCTGGGCAAACGGGTCACCACCTCCTGGCCGGTCCGCTACCGGGAGACCCTGGAAGCCGGCCACGACTTCGACCTGATCGTGGTCAGCGTGCAGCACTACAACTTCGCCGAGGCCGTGTCGTTCCTCGCGCCGCGGGTCGGCCGGGCCACCGTGCTCATCTTCAACAACCTGTGGGTCGAGCCGTCGGAGGCCGTCGCGGCGCTCCCCGCCGACCAGGTGGCCTGGGGTTTCCCCGGCGCCGGTGGAGGTTTCGGCGACGACGGGGTGCTCCGGTCGGCGCTGCTGCCCGCCGTCTTCCTCGGCACCCTCGGCAAGCCGCCGACGGCACGCGAGCAGGCGGTACGCGCGGTGTTCCGGGAAGCCGGGTTCCGGGTCCGGGAGAACGCCGACTTCCGTGGCTGGCTGGCGGTCCACTTCATCCAGAACGCCGGTCTGCACACCCAGAGCCTGAAACTGGGCTCCCTCGCCGCGGTGGCCGGCCACACCCGCAACGTCCGCGAGGCGATCCTGGCCACCCGCGAGCTGCTCCCCCTCGTCGAGGCCCGCGGCGTCGACCTGCGCCACCACCGCGCCGAGCTGCTGCCGTTCACCGCGCCGATCTGGCTGACCGCCCCCGCGATGGCCTGGATGTTCGGCAAGTACCCGCCGGTGCGAACGGTGATGCAGGCGCACGGCAACCCGGAGGAGCTGCGGGCCGTCTGCCGCGACACCCTGGCCGAGGCCCGCCGCCTGGGTGTGCCGGTCCCCCGCCTGGAAACAGCCGAGCCCTACTTCACCGCCGAACAGACCGCCTAGACCATCAGCCGTCGCTCACGTCGCTTTCGGGAGGTCTTTTAGGACGGTGAGCGACGGCTGGCGGTCGGGGGTCAGCGGAACTCCGAGACCACGGTGATCTCACCGATGATGTTGGTGTTGAACTCGTCCAGGTCCTCGGCCGGGATCCAGTACTCCAGGATGGTCCGGCCGCCGGCCTGCTGGACCTGGTAGCGGTCCAGGTAGGAGCGGCACACCTCGAAGCGGGTCACGTAACCGACGCCGGAGGCCGGGACGTTCCAGTCCCGGGCGATCATCGTGGCGTACTCCTCGTTCAGCACCGGGTAGAAGATCGGCTGGTCCGGCAGGCGCGGCGGCCAGGCACGCCAGCCCGACGCCTCGACCAGCGCCAGCTCTTCCGGACCAGTCGGCCGCCACAGCGTCACCGTCTCGACATTCTCCACCCCACCATGATCGCAAGGCACTCCTGCGGCGTCCGCCCCGCTCCGCCGATGCCGGTATCAACCGGCCGCGGAGGTCAGGACCGGCCGGGGTGGTGGGATACCGAGTTGTCAGGTTCCGGCGGGTACGGGAGCCTGCACGGGTGATCGAGACACGGGTGTTGGGTTCGGACGACTGGACGGTCTGGCGTGAACTGCGGCTGGCCGCGCTGAGTGAGGCCGGGTACGCCTTCGGGTCGCAGCTGGCGGACTGGCAGGGCGACGGCGACCGGGAGGACCGGTGGCGTGACCGGTTGACGATTCCCGGTTCGTACAACCTGGTGGTGGCCCTCGACGGGCAGGCCGTGGGCATGGCCAGCGGCGTGCGCACCGACCGGCCGCAGATCGTCGAACTGATCTCGATGTACGTGGCACCGGCCGGCCGTGGACGCGGTGTCGGTGATCTCCTCGTGCAGGAGGTCGAGCAGTGGGCGCGGCAGGTGGGCGCGGAGACGCTGCGGCTGGCCGTGGTGGAGGGCAACGGCAATGCGCTGGCCCTCTACGAGCGCAACGGTTTCCGGGACACCGGCGAACCCGGTGACCTGATGCCGGACGGGGTCCGGCGTGAGCTCGTCATGGCGAAGAGAATCTAAGCGGCGCACGGGGTCTCGTCGATCCGGCAGGCGGCGGGGGCCGCATCGAGCAGGGTGGCCCCGTGCACCTCGAAGGAGATCGTGACCTGCTGTCCGGCCGGGATCGCCCTGGTCGTCGTGTCGGGGAGGAACGTCCACACGGCTTCCTGCCGGGTGACGGTCGCGCCCTCGACCTGGTTGATCCAGAGGGTGTCCCGGGGCAGGGTCACGGTCAGGGTCCACCCGTCGCGGGCCGCGGGGCCGGGGTTGGTGACGGTCACCTCGGTCCGGTAGCCGAGCAGGCCCACCACGTATGGCGTAGTGGTGTAGGCGGCGGCCAGCGGCACCGGGAACTGGCTGGTGACCGGCGATGGTGACGTCGATCCGGCGATGCCCGCGGCGCGGGCCGGCGGCGACGGCGGGCGGGTGGCCCGGGAGGTGGTGACCGTCGCCGAGGTGGGCGCCGCCGACGGGCCGGCCGGCGTGGTCGGCCGGTCGGGCAGGCCGGCGGCCTGTTCCGGTTTGACCGACTCCTGGTACGGGCGGATCACCAGCATCACGACCAGCAGCGCGGTGATCGCCACGGCGGCCAGCGCGCCGAAGACCAGCATGAACCGGCCGGCGGTGGACCGTTCCCGCCGGGTGCGGACGCGGGGTTCGGGTGACGGGCTGGTCAGGGCCGCGGTGGCGACCCGCCAGGCGGTGTCGCGGACGACGTCCATCGGCGAGCGGCGGGTACGGATGGGCACGGTGTCGTGCTGCGTGTCCGGCTCGGGTGGAAGGCTCATTCGACGACCATTTCGAAGGCAGCCGGACGATCAGATGCGGCCGGACGATCAGATGCGGCCGGACGATCAGATGCGGCTGGACGGTCGGTGGCTGCGGGACGGCCGGTGATCAGGGCGAGCGGCAGCCGGACGGTGGCGACGAGACCGCCGGACGGCTCGTTCTGCAGGGTGATCACGGCGTCCTGGCGGGCGGCGAACCGGCCGGCCGCCCACAGCCCCCACCAGGTTCCGCCGGCCGGCGGCTCGGGGCTGGTCATCACGTCGTGCCCGGTGGCGAGGTCGTCGTCGGTCATGCCGGGTCCCACGTCGGTGACGGTGATCAGGTATCCGGCCGGGTCGTGCTCCCCCGCGACCACGATGTGCGAGTCGGCGGGGGCGAACGTCGCGGCGTTCTCCAGGAGTTCGGCGAGCAGGTGGATCAGGTCGGTGGCGGCGGTTCCGGCCAGGTAGCCGGGTTCCACGTCGGCGTTGGTGACCCGGTCGTGGTCGCTGATCTCGGCGGCCGCCTCGCGCAGGACGTCGGTCATCGGCACGAGACGCGGCCAGCCGCGGTCGGGTGTCCCGCCGGTGAGGGTGATGCCCTTCTCCACGTTGCGGCGCAGCCGGTTCCCGAAGGTGCCGGCCCGGCGCAGGTCGGCGGCGTTCTGCTCGTCGTCGGCGCGCCTGGCCAGCGCGTCGAGCAGGCGCAGCTGCCGCTGGAGCAGGCCCTGGTTGCGGCGGTCCAGGTCGTGCAGCAGGCCGCCGGCGCGGTGCCACGGGCCGGTGGCGGCGGTCGCCGTGCCGGCGGACGGCACGGCGGTGGCGGCACGGGTCCGGCGCGCCGCGATCAGCAGGGCGAGGACGGCGACGAACCCGATGCCGCCGACGGTCCCGGCCCAGATCGCGGCGGTGACCGCCGGAACCGTGTCGGCGTCGGCGGTTTCCCGGGCGGCGCTGTCCTGCAGATCCCAGAGAGCCGTGTTGAGCTCGTTGAACGTCGGTGACCAGGCGGCCGGCTCCTTGATCCCGTCGCGGGAGACGGCGATCTCGTCCTCGATCCGGCTCAGGCGGATCATCGCCGGGCTGCCGGCCAGTTCGCGATGGCGTTGCGCGGCGGCGGCCGGCAGCCCCGTGCCGGCCGCGCTGAACAGGGCACGCCGCACTCCGGCGAGCTGGGTCAGGCGGGTGCGGTCGGCGGCGGTCGGCCCCCGGCCGGTGGAGACGGCGGCGAGCAGCGCGTCCTGTTCGGCCAGGATCTCGCGGGAGCGGCTGAGCGGGGAGGTGAGATCGGCGGCGGGGTCGATCAGCACGGTGTACGCGGTGACCACCTCCCGCCGGTCGAGGCGGTCGCCGTCGACTTTCGCCCGGAGCTCCGGGAGTTCCTTCAGCCGGTTCAGGAACGCGGTGGCCGTACCGTCGCCGTCGGGGAATCCGGAGGCCTGCCGCAACCGTTCGGTGGCGTCGTCGGTGCGGCCGCGCTGGGCGGTGAGCTCGAGGATCGGCTGGTCGGTGACGGACAGCCGGCGTTCGGCTTCGAGGGCGAGGATCGCCTCCTCGACCGGCCGGTCGAGCCGGTCGCTGGCGACCCGGTCGGTGAGCGCCCGGACGGCCGTGGTGACCGCGGGCACCGTGGCGGCGGCCCAGAAGGTCACCAGCAGCACCCCACCGGCGATCTGGAGGCGGCGGTTCACGCGCCGGCCTCCGGCTCGCCGATGATCTCGCGGAGCCGGCTGAGCAGGTCGTGCCGGTCGGTGCAGCCGAGTCGCTGCCGGATGCGTGCCATGTGATGCTCCACGGTCTTCGCCGACAGGTAGAGCCGGTCGGCGATCTGCTTGTACGTCATGCCGGCCAGCACGAGCGCGCCGACCTCTCGTTCGCGGGCGCTGAGCAGCTGCTGGCCGCCCGCCGGGTCGGGCCGGGCACCGCGGTCCTGCAATACCCGGGCCGAGTCGAGGAGCAGGGCCATCGCCTTGCGGTCGGAGGTGCGGATGGCGGCCTGCCCGGCGAGGCGGGCGGCGTCCCAGGTGAGCCCGGCGAGGCTGAGGGTGCGGGAGGCGGCGACCACCGCTTCCGGGTCGGCCCGCCCGGCGAGGACGTCGAGCCAGACGGCGGCGGCGTCGGCGAACGCGGCGGCGTACGTCCCGGCGCCCCGGTTCGCGTCGAGGCGGTCGGCGTGTTCGCGGGCGGTGTCCTGGTCGCCGCCGAGGATCGCGGCCTGGAGCCGGTACCAGTGCAGCAGCACGGTCCACACCGGCGGGTCGCCGAGTCCGGCCAGGAGCCGGTCGGCTTCGGCGAGGTGCCCGGCCACCCGGTGGGATTCGCCGAGCCGGGCCGCGGCGACCGCCAGTTCGCCGAGCGGCAGCAGGTTGAACAGCTCGACAGGTTGCCCGATGAGCGCCTGGCAGGCGTCCGGCCAGGCGCTGCGCAGGCCGACCAGGTCGCCGTTGCGGCGGGCCAGGCCGACCCGCAGGGCGGTGGCGAGCAGGTCGTCGCGGCCCTGGGCGGCGGTGGCCGGGGCGGTGCCGGGCAGGCGCTGCTCGACGTCGGTGAGCCGGCCGCGCAGCAGCAGCACCCAGCTGCGCAGCAGGTGGTGGCGGGTGGCCAGCAGCGGGCCGCCGGTGCCGCGGTGTTCGGCCCGGGTGAGCAGGGTGTCGGCGACGTCGAGTTCGGTGCAGTGCATCGCCAGCAGCGCGCCGACCGCGGCCGGGCTGTCCGGCAGCAGCGCGGCCGGTCCGGCCGGGTCGATCAGGGTGGCCGCCTGGACCAGCGTGGACAGGGCGGCGGCGGGAGGGCCGGTGACCGATTCGGCGGCGCCGCGGGCCATCAGCGTGGCGGCGGCGCTCAGCGAGGTCGGTGGCCGGCCGGCGGTGTCGTCCGGGCGGATCAGGCGTTCGGCGTCGGCGAGCCGGCCGACCGCAGTCAGTCCGACGGCGGCGAATCCGCTGGCCACGTCGGTGCCGGCCCATTCGTAGAGGCGGACCGCCTGGGCGGTCTGCCCGCGGTGGGCGAGCACGGCGGCGGCCACGTAGGCGGCTTCGGCGCGCTGTTCGGGGGTGCCGGCGGCGAGGACCTGGTCGGTGAGGCGGGAGGCGTGGTCGAGGTCGCCGGCCAGGGCGGTGGCCAGGGCCCGGCGGGAGCCGGTGGTGCGGCCCGCGCCGGCGGCCGCGGCGAACAGTTCGGCGGCCAGCGCCGGGTCGTCGCCGAGGGCCTCCTCACCGGCGGCCTCGTAGACGTGACCGAGGCCGCTGCCGGCGGCGCCGGGGACCAGGCCGGGTGCAGCGGCGACCCGCAGCAGTGGGCGGACCAGCGGCAGGACCGGCCCGCCGCGGGCCATCTGCAGGGCGGCGAGACGCTGGCGTACGTCGATGCGCTGGCTGATCGGGCCGAGGGCGGCGATGGCACGGCGGGCGAGCGGAACCAGGGTGCCGTCGGCGGCGAGCATGCCGGTGGCACGGCCGGCGTCGACCAGGCCGGCCACGTCGGCATCGTCGTCGAGGACCGCGGCGACCAGGTCGAACGACAGTCCGGCGCCGGCTTCGACAGCCAGCAGCAGGGTGCGTACCGCCGGGTCGAGCTCGTCGAGTTCGGCGGCGAACGGGGCGAGCGCGGCGACCGGCACCTGCCGTGGCCCGGTGGCGGGCAGCGCGTCGGCGAGCCGGGTCACGTAGCGCGGGATGCCGGCGGTCTGCGCGGCCACCCAGCCGACCAGGTCGTCGCTGGGCGCGCTGAGACGCCCGGCGATCTGGACCGGGGTGAGGGTCGGCAGGGTGATCGCCGGCCCGCCGCGGCGAAGCGCTTCGAGCAGTCGCAGCAGCTCCGGGCGGCGTGGCCACGGGCGGTGCGCGACGACGATCCGGGCGTCCGGTTGTTCGGCGTGTTCGCGCAGGTCGTCGAGCTGCCGCGGGCCGAGCAGGTGCGCGTCGTCGATGAGCAGGACGTGGTCGGCGGCCGGTTCGCGGGGCGGCCACGGGCCGGTCACCTTGACCTCGGCGGCGCGGTAGGCGTCGGTGAGCTGCCGCAGCAGGGTGGTCTTGCCGTAGCCGCCGGGCGCGGCGACGGCGGCGTGCAGCGGCGCGGACGGGTCGGCGGCGACTCTGGCCAGCAGGGTGGTCATCGGGCGTCCGCCCGGACCGCGACCAGGTTGACCGGCGGGCGCGGCGGGGCGAGATACGGCGGCGACGCCGCCGGCAGCACGGCGAAGGCGTCGGTGGGACCGGCCACGGCCAGATCATTCGGCGGTACGGCCGGACGCCCGGCCAGCGCAGCGCCGATCGCCACCGTCATGCGCGGCTGCGGGTCACGCACGACGGGCGCGGGGAAGACCGCGCTGAGCAGATCGGACACGACTGTGCATACGGCGCCGTCCACTCCGGCGATCAAAATGGCGGAGAGTTCGTCGGTTCCGAAACCACGGCTGCGTACCAGGGCCGCGGCCAGGTCGACGGTGGGCCGGATCAGGGCACGGGCGTCGGCCGGGGTCAGGCCGTCCACCTCGAACCCGCCGACGTCGCTGAGCTCGGCCGAGGCGAGCAGTTCCATCCGGCCCGGCTGCTGTGGCGCGACCAGCGCGATCTCGGCCGTCGAGCCGCCCAGCCGGTAGACGCCGAGCAGCCCGCTGCCGGTCGGCGCGCGGCCGGCCGCCTGGTGGCACTCGACGACGGCGCGGGCGCGGGTGACCAGCACCGAGCCCATCAGGTCGGCTTCGGCCAGGCCGGCCTGGAGCAGCCCGAGACGGCCGGCGCCCCAGCCGGACGGGTGGGCGACCGCGACCCGGATCGGGGGCTCGCCCATGATCTCCCAGACCCGGTCGACGACCCAGCGGGCCATCGCGGCGGTCAGGCCGTGTGCCGGGAAGTAGCCGCCGGCGAAGTACATCGGCAGCGGGTCGCCGACCCGGTGCAGGTAGCCGCCGACCGCGTCGGGCGGGAACTGGCCCATCTCGGCCGGCACGACGCTGCCGTCGGCGGTCATCCGCAGCGCGGACGCGACCACCGGCGAGCGGGCGCCCAGGGAGATCGGCTGTGCCGGGCCCCAGCCGGGACCACCGGGTTCACCGGGTGCGGCGAGCCGGCAGACGGCGGCTTTCACGGTGCCGTCACCGATGTCGATTCCCAGCACGTAGGACACGCGTTCAACTCCTCCGAGGTCGGTACCCCACGTTCGTACCAAAATGCGGGTTTGAATCGTCCCCCCAAAAATCGGCGGGCGGAGATCCCCTAATCCCCTAACCGGTCCCCGGATGCGGTTGGGGACTCGTCCCCGATGCCCGGGGGCGTACCCGTCCGTAGGTTTCTTCTCGGCGCCGGGCCCGCGCCGTTCGATCCGCATCAGCGTCACTGCACATCAGCGTCTAGGAGCTCGCCATGACTTCGCCCACCCTGCAGGACTTCGTTCTCAACCTGATCTACGACCCGGCCGCCCGGTCGGCGTTCGAACTGGACCCGGAGGCGACCCTGCGGCACGCCGGGCTGGACGACATCACCGCCACCGACGTGCAGCAGGTGCTGCCGCTGGTGCTCGACTCGGCGCCGGTGACCGGGCTGACCGGCCCGGACGGGCTGGACGACCTGACCACCGGGGTGGCCAGCCTGGACGTGGCGGGCGCGGTGGCGCAGCTGCAGGCGATCGCGGCGCAGGTCACCCACGACCCGCTGGCCGAGGTCAACGCGTCCAGCAGCGTGAACGTGAGCGTGCTGGGCCTGGACGCCCTGGACGTGAACGTGGGGGTGGGCGCCGGCACGTCGCTGACCGTCGGCGGGCTGTCCGCCGACCACGACCCGGACCTCGTCGTCGACAGCGCGGTGCACAGCGCCGTCACGTCGTCCACGTTCGTCTCGGAGCCGGTCCCCTACGACGCCGGCCTGACCGGTGACCTGACCAGTGGCCTGACCGGTGACGTCGGCGGGGTGCTCGACACGGTTACGCACGTTCCGTCCGTGGTTGAGCCGGTCGGTTCCGGATTGCTTGACGTCGCCGGGGTTCACGAGGCAACCTCTTCGATCGGATCGCTGATCCAGCCGGACCTCAGCGGCGTCACGTCCCTCGACGTCGTCGACGGGCTCGGCGACACCGTGACCGGTACGGTCTCCGGTGTCGGCGGCACCCTGCACGGGCTGACCGGTGGCCTGACCGGCGGGCTGCTCTCCGGCGGAGACCAGGTCGCCGAGCAGCCGGACGCGCACGGCGAGGTGTTCGGCATCCTGTAGGCGGCACCATGACGAGAGGCTGACGGACGCGGATGACGAGCTGGGAAGCCGGGACGACGGCACAGACGGGTCCCGCTTCCCTGATCCCGCATCCCCGGCAGGCGCCCGACCCGCTGCGCGGCGCCGCGGTCAGCGCTGATCCGTGGTGGATGGACACCATGGACGCGGTGATCCGGACCTGCCAGGCGCACGGCCGGGCCGACCTCGCCGAACGGCTGGCCCGCCGGCGGGCCCGGCTGCTGCATCCGCAGTTGCGGGTGCTGGTGACCGGGCCGCCGCAGCAGGGCCGCAGCCGATTGATCAACGCGCTGGTCAACGCGTCGGTGTGCGGTGTGCTGCCGGACACCGAGGCGGGGGTGCCGACCGTGGTCCGGCACGCCGACACGCCTGTCGCGCACCTGATCCGGCGGGACACCCCGGATGCCGACTGGACGGCCGCGGTCGGGTTGCAGTCGCGGATCCCGCTGGTCGCCGAACGGCTCGGGGCGTCACTGGCCGAGGCCGCGGCGACGCTGCCGGCGGGTGCTCCGGCGCACGTCGACATCGGGGTGCCGCGGTCGTTGCTGGCCGGCGGCCTGGTGCTGATCGACGCTCCGGCGCTGTCGGTGGCGGCCGCCGCGCCGGATCTGGCCGACCGGGCCGGCGCCGACCTGGTGGTGTGGACGTGTGAGACGGGACGGCAGCTCGCCGATGACGAGCTGGCCGTCCTGTCCGCGTTGAGCCAGAGTTTCCCCGGTCTGCTGGTGGTGCTGACCAAGGCCGACTATGCCGCCGACTGGCGCCGGGACCTGGCCGAGAGCCGGCTGCGGCTGAACCGGGCCGGGATTCCGGCGGCGGTCGCGGCGGTGTCGTCGTCGTTGCGGCTGCACGCGGTCCGTACCGGAGACGACGCTCTGAACCGGGAGTCCGGGTTCGCTGACCTGCTCGTACATCTGCGGAAAATGGTCGAGGCGAAGCCCGACCGGCTGGCCCGGGCGACCGCCGGGGCGCTGACCCGGATCGTGTTGCAGGAACTGGCCGTGCCGCTGCGCGCCGAGCTGGACAACCAGGGCGACGGCGGGTCGTCGGACGCCGCGGCGCATCTCCAGGCGACCCATCGGCGCCTCGACGACCTGCGCAAATGTACGGTCCGCTGGCAGAACCGGCTGTCCGACGAGGTCGGCGACCTGATGTCGGACATCGAGCACGATCTGCGGGAGCGGGTGAAGGCGCTGCTCGCCGAGGCCGACGAGTTCTTCACCGAGAACGACCCGGCCAAGAGCTGGGACGAGTTCGAGCCGTGGCTGCGCGACTCGCTGCAGGAGATGGCGACGACGAGCATGACCTGGCTGGCCGAGCGCACCGAGTGGATGGCCCGGCGGACCGCTGACATGTTCCCGCCGGAAGCCGGTGACGTGCTGCCGCCGACGGCGCTGGCGGTCACCGACGGCGGGGTGCTCCAGGGTGTGTCGGCTCTCGACGCGCCGCCGGTCGCGACGTTCACTCCGGGTCAGAAGCTGTTCATCGGGCTGCGTGGCTCGTACGGCGGGGTGGTGATGTTCGGTCTGGCCACCAGCCTGGCCGGGATGTCGCTGATCAACCCGATCTCGATCGGCGGTGGCGCGCTGTTCGGTGGCAAGAGTGTCCGGGACGAGAGCAAGACGCTGCTGAAACGGCGGCAGACCGAGGCCCGCAACGCGGTCCGGCAGCACGTCGACGACATCTTCACCAAGCTCAACAAGGATGCCCGGGACAGTGTCCGGCGGGCCCAGCGGGCGTTGCGCGACCACTTCACGGCGGTCACCGAGGATCTCCAGGAGGAGACCATGGAGTCGCTGCGCAACGCCAAGGCCGCCGCCGACCGGGACGCGGCCGTACGGGAGGCGCACGGCCGGCGGCTGCGGGAGGAACTGACCCGGCTGGCCGAGTTGCACACCCAGGCACAGGCCCTGACGGATCGGGCGCGGGCGTGATCGGCGAAGACCTGGAAGGGCGTACGCACGACCTGCTCCAGCGGGCCGCGCAGGCATACCGCGGCCACCCGCGCCTGCGCCTCGCCCTGGAGCGGTTCGCCGGACCGCTGCGGCTGGCCGTCGCCGGTGCCGCCCGGACCGGAAAGTCGACCCTGGTCAACGCGCTGGTCGGCGAGGACGTGGCACCTGTCGAGCAGGCCGGGTTCGTGACCTACCGGGACGGTACCGAGCTACGCGCCTGGAGTCATCCGGAGCACGGCCGGCCCTATGAGGTGCCGGTGGCCCGGACCGCGCACGGGTTGCGGCTGGACTCGGCTGCGCCGCGAGCCGTGGTGCAGTGGCCGAGCCGGGTGCTGCGCAAGACCGAGCTGATCGACACCGGGTCGTCCGCGCCGGCCGGTCAGGTGCTGACCGAGGCGGACGCGGTGCTGTGGCTCACGCCGCGGATCGGGGAGCCGGACCTGGACTTCCTGCGGGCCGGGCGGGGGCTGCGCGGGCCGTCGGTGTCGCCGGTGCACGCGATGGTGGTGCTGACCAAGGCGGACATGCACGGCGACGGGTTACCGGACGGGCTCCTCGAGGCCCGGCGGATCGCCCGGCGACGGCGTAAGGAGCCGGCGATCGGGGCGCTCTGCCAGGACGTGGTGGCGGTGTCTCCGCTGATCGGGCACGCGGCGCGGACCCTGCGCGACGACGAGGTGCGGGCGCTGTCGGCGATCGCGGCGCTTCCGCGTACCGAATCGGATCCGTTCCTGTTGTCGACCGACCGGTTCACCGCGGCCGGGGCGCTGCCCGTCGTCGACGCACGGGCACGGCTGGAGCTGCTGCAACGGTTCGGGCTGGGTGGCATCCGGCTGGCGCTGGCGCTGCTGCGCACCGGTTCGGCGACCACGTCGGCGCTGGGCGAACGGTTGCAGGACTACAGCGGGCTCAAGGATCTCCAGGCGACGGTGGCGGAGCTGTTCGTGGCCCGGCGGCCGGCGCTCAAGGCCCGGTCGGCGCTGATCGTGCTGGACCATCTGCTGCGTACCGAACGGCTGCCGCCGTCCGGGCACCTGCTCGCCGAGCTGGAGCTGCTGCTGGCCGGGGCGCATGATTTCGCCGAGATGCGGTTGCTGTCGGCGTTGCGGTCCGGGCGGGTGACAGTTCCGGCCGACAAGGCCAAGGAGGCGGTACGGCTACTCGGCGGCGCCGGGACCAGCCTGGGTGAGCGGCTGGGCCTGCCGACGGAGGCCACTGTGGACGACATCTGGGCGGTGGCCGAGGACTGCGCCGAACGCTGGCGCCGGGAGGCCGGTTCCGGTGAACGCACCCCGGCCCAGCGTCGTGCCGCGGCGGTGGTGCTGCGCAGTTGCGAGGCGATGCTGGCCGGCGACGAGTCCATGCAATGATCACCGCCATGTCCTGGTTCCCCCGCTCCACCAGGGCGACCGTGGTCTACTGGGTCGCCCGCGTCGTCGTGCTGCTGCCGATGCTCTACTTCGTCTTCATGGCGATGGCGTCGCTGGCCTGTTTCAGCGACTCGTGCCGGGACCCGGGACACCGGATCAGCTACGCCCTGGTCGCCACGGTCGTCTCCTTGCTGCTGGGCTGGACGCCGAACGCCGCGGTCGCGGTCCTGCAGCGCGCCGGGACGGCACCGGCCACGACGCGGGTCGTCGCGGTCCTGGCCGCCTACACCGTGCTGGTGTGGGGTGTGTTCACCGCGTTCATCGTCTACTTCATCAAGGCGACCGGGGTCTGATCCGCAATATATCGATGATCGTGGACATGTGCGGCCTCGTGGAGCAGAGTGGGGCGCATGTCCACGAGGCGCACTTTTCTGGTGGCGGGCGCGGCGACAGCCGCCGGTGTCGCCGCTTCCGCCGCTCCGGCCCGAGCCGCGGCACCCGACCGGGAACTACGCAGGATCCTCAAGGAGATCGATCCGGCCCGGATCGAGGCGATCGTCCGCAAGCTGGTCTCGTTCGGCACCCGGCACACCCTGTCGGTCCAGGACGATCCGGTCCGTGGCATCGGCGCCGCCCGTGACTGGATCTTCGCCGAGCTGACGAGGTACGCCGCGGCCAGCAGCGGCCGGATGACCGTCGAGCTCCAGTCGTTCATCCAGCCGGTCTCGCCGCGGGTGCCGGTGCCGACCCGGATCACCAACGTCGTCGCCACCCTGCGCGGGAGCGTCACGCCCGAGCGGATCTACGTGGTGACCGGCCACTACGACTCGCGGGTCACCGACGTGATGGACGCGGTGAAGGACGCCCCCGGCGCCGACGACGACGCGTCAGGGGTGGCCGTGATCATGGAACTGGCCCGGGTGCTGGCCACCCGCGAACCGGAGTCGACGCTGGTGTTCGCCGCGGTCGCCGGCGAGGAGCAGGGCCTCTACGGCTCCGACCACATGGCCCAGCAGTACAAGGACGCCGGCGCCGACATCCAGGCCATGTTCAGCAACGACATCGTCGGCACCGGGAACGCCCACGACGGCACCCGCAACGACCCGCGTACCGTCCGCCTGTTCGTCGAGGGGGTGCCCACCTCGGAGACGGCCGCCGAGGCGAACACCCGCAAGAGCACCGGCGGCGAGAACGACGGCCCGTCCCGGCAGCTGGGCCGTTTCGTCAAGGACGTCGAACCGGACGACATGAACGTCCGGGTGGTCTGGCGCCGCGACCGCTACCTGCGCGGCAGCGACCACATCTCGTTCCTGCTGCGCGGCTATCCGGCGGCGCGTTTCACCGAGCCGCGGGAGAACTTCAATCACGAGCACCAGGATGTACGGGTGGAGAACGGCGTCCAGTTCGGCGACCTCCCGGAGTTCTGCGACTTCGGATACATCGCCCGGGTGGCCCGGGTGAACGCGTCCGCCCTGTGGTCGCTGGCGCAGGCCCCGGGCACCCCGAAGGGCGTGGTCATCGACACCACGCAGCTCACCAACGCGACCACGCTGCGCTGGCAGCTGGGCACGGAGCCGGACCTGGCCGGTTACGAGGTGGTGTGGCGCGAGACGACCGCCTCCGACTGGCAGCATTCCCTGCCGGTGGGCAAGGTCGGCACGGTGACCATCGACCTTTCCAAGGACAACGTCTTCTTCGGCGTACGAGCAGTCGACACCACAGGCCACCGAAGCCCGGCCGCCGCCCCGAAGCCGTCGAGCTGACCGCTCTCAGCGGGGCCGGGCGCCGTGCTCTCGGCCCGGCCGGGTGCCGTGCTCTCAGCGGGGCCGGGCGCCGTCCAGGGCGTTGTCGACCAGGGCGATCGCGAACTGTTCGGTCAGCGGCTCGTCCGGGATGAGCAGGCGGTGGTAGCAGGCGCCCCACAACTGGTCGACGAGCATGCCGAGGTCGAGGCCGGGCCGGAGTTCGCCGCGGTCGCGCGCCTTCTCGAAGGTGGCCAGCGCGAGTGCCCGGCGAGGCCCGGAGTAGTGCCGGGAGAAGGCGGCGGACAGTTCCGGGTCGGTCTGGGCGACGCCGATGAGCCCGGCGATGACAGGCCCGGCGCCACCCTGGGTGAGCAGCCGGACGAACGCGCGCATCTGCGCGGTCAGGTCGGCGCGCAGGTCACCGGTGTCCGGGAACTCGAGCTGGTGTTCACTGTGGGTGAAGTAGGCCTCGGCGGCGAGGGCGCCGGCTGACGGCCACCATTTGTAGAGCGTGACCTTGCTGGATCCGGCCGCCGCCGCGACCCGGTCGAAGGTGACCGCCTTGATCCCCTCGTCGAGCAGCAGGTCGGCGGCGGCCCGCAGGACACCGGCGCGGACTTCGGCGGCGGGCCGGCGGCCGCGGCCTCGGCGGGGTGGGGTTTCCGACGTCACGCCGCCACATTAGTGGACAACCTGTTTTTATCGCGATACTTTATATGGACCAAGCGTTCATATAACTGGGAGTCGTGATGACTGAGAACACCCGCGTCGCCATCGTGACCGGCGGATCCGGCGGCATCGGCCGGGCCGTCGCCGAGCGCCTGGCCGCCGACGGCATGGCTGTGGTCGTGCACTACAGCGGCAACGCGGCCAAGGCCGAGGAGGCGGTCAAGGCGATCGTCGCAGCGGGCGGCCGGGCCAGTGCGTTCGGCGGCGACGTGGCCGACCCGGAGGCGATGGCGGGCCTGTTCCAGCACGCCACCGACACGTTCGGCGGCGTCGACGTGATCGCCCACACGGCCGGGATCATGCCGCTCGCGCCGATCGCCGAGATGGATCTGGACACCTTCGACCGCATTCAGCGTACGAACGTGCGCGGCACCTTCGTCATCAGCCAGCTCGCCGCCCGGCAGGTCCGCGCGGGCGGGGCGATCATCAACTTCTCCACGTCGGTGACCCGGCTGCAGATGCCGACCTATGGCGCGTACGCCGCCTCGAAGGGCGCGGTCGAGGCGATGACCCTGATCCTGGCCCGCGAGCTGCGCGGCCGTGACATCACCGCGAACACGGTGGCGCCCGGCCCGACCGCCACGCCGCTGTTCTTCGAGGGCAAGAGCGAGCAGGTGGTCGAGCACATCGCGAGCCTGAACCCGATGCAGCGCCTGGGCACCCCGGAGGACATCGCCGAGGTCACCGCGTTCCTGGCAGGCCCCGGCCGGTGGGTGAACGGCCAGGTCCTCTACGCCAACGGAGGTGCGGCCTGATCGTCGGCGAACCGGCTGACCAGCAGGTCCAGGCGCTCCCGCTGCCAGGCGCCGGGGATGCGGCCGCTGCCGGACAGGACGGCCATGCCGTGCAGCGCGCTCCAGGTGACCTCGGCGGCGAGCCCGCTCTGCTCGTCGCCGGCCCGGAAACAGGCGACGAACTCGTCGAAGCAGGCCCGCATCGGCGCCGGCGTGTCGTCGCTGGCGAACTTCAGGTCGGTCGGCAGGACGAACATGGCCTGATACAGCGCCGGGCGTGCGGTCGCGAACTCCAGGTAGGCGGCGCCGACGGCCCGCAGCGCCGGCCCGGGAGCCGCCAGCCGCGCCCGGCGCAGGTGATCGGCCAGCTCAGCGAACCCGTCCAGGGCGACCGCCCCGACGATGGCGTCCTTGCCCGTGAAGTGGCTGTAGAGCACGGGCTGGCTGTACTCGACCCGCTCGGCGAGCCGCCGCGTGGTCACCGCCTCCCAGCCCTCGGTCTCGGCGAGCTCCCGCGCGGCCCCGATGATCATCTGGTGGCGCTGGGCGCGTTCGCGCTCACGACGCTCGCTGGTGGCGGACATGTGCCGAATCCTAGCAGCGCTAGACTTGCTTGCGTCGATAGCCTAACGTCGCTAGCAGTTCTAGCAACGCTAGTTTCGCGTCTTCGGAGGGACCACCCCATGCTTCTCACCGTCGCCTACGTGCTCACCGGACTGGTCGGCGCCGGCATCTTCGTCATCGGCCTCAACGGGCTCCGGACGCCCCGCGCCGCGGCCGGGTTCGGCATCCCCGGCACGCCGGTCGGCGATCCCGCCTTCCGGTCCTGGCTGCGGGTCAAGGCGGTGCGCGACATCGCCGCCGGCATCTTCACGTTCATCCTGATGGCCGGCGCGACTCCGCACCTGCTCGGCTGGTTCATGCTGGCCGCCACCGGCATCCCGGCCGGGGACGCGCTCATCGTGCTACGCAGCAACGGCCCCAAGGCGATCGCCTACGGCGTGCACGCCTCCACCGCCGCGGTGATGCTGGTGGCCACCGCGATCCTGCTCCTCGGTTGAGACGATGACCAGCCCGGCCGGGTCAACGATCTGATGTCGCGATACTGGTCGTGACCTCGGGTTCCGGATCGCGCAGACCGACACAGTCGTGCTCCCAGAACGTGTCGGAGTAGACGAAGGCACCGGTCATCCACGGCTCGAAAGCCGGCAGCCGGACCACCTGGAAGCCCCCGTCGGTGACCCGCACCGACGGCTTGAGGAAACCGTGCCCGCCGGCCGCCTCGAACCCGAACCGGGAGTAGTAGGCCGGGTCGCCCTCCAGGAACACCAGCGGGACACCGAGCTCGTCGAGCCGCCGCAGACCGGCCCGCACGAGGGCGCCGCCGATGCCCGTGCGCTGCCGTCCCGGGGCGACCGCGAGCGGGCTCAGCGTCCGCACCCGCACCAGCCGCCGCGGGGCGTCGACCAGCGCCCGGCTGAACATGACATGCCCGACGACCTCGCCCTGCTCCTCGGCCACCAGCGACAACACGGACGGATCGTCGCGCCGCAGCGCGTCCACGAGCCGGGCCACGGTGTCGCCGTGCGAACCCCCGAAAGCGGTCCGCTGCACTTCACGTACCGCCGGATGGTCGCGGTCCTCTTCGATGCGAATGTCCATGGGCCGGACCGTAACGACCCGCATTCCGGACGCCAACCGAATAAGTGCGACGATGGGGCCATGACGCCCCGAAAGGTCCATGGTCACTAGGTTCGAGCGGCGCTCCATGCGGGTGACGACATCGGGCACCTCGTCACTGACCGGCACGGCAACATCTGGACCGGCTGGCAGTCCAACGGTGACTGCACCCGCTCGTACGGGTTCATGATCGGCCTGGCCCGCTGGGACCGGACCGGCGGGGAGCCCTGGAATTCCCCTCCCGAAACCTCGCTGAGCGACAGCCGGTCGATCCGGCCGTCGCTCAACACGGGAATCGCGGGTGCGAAAGGCGGCTGAGCGACGGCTCGCGGTCTTGACCGGGGTCCGCGGGCGGTCAACGCACGACGCGGGATCGAACGGTTGCCCACCGAACGGCCGTGGCCCGGCTGCTCAGCGTTGCAGTGGGAGGGCGATCCCGCCGCGGTGGGCCGGGTTCTCGGCCTCGTCGAGCATCGCGGCGGCCACGGTGGCCCGGGTGACGCGGGACGGGAACAGCTGTCGTGGGGCCGCGTCCAGGCCGACGGTCCGCCGGGCCGGTCCGGGCGGGCCGTCGGCGAGGGGCCCGGCGTGGAAGACGGTTCCGCCGGCGGCCCGCACGAGAGCGTCGGCGGCCTCCTTGTCGGCCCGGTCCGGCAGCAGTTTCAGCAGCGTGCGGGTCAGTGCCCCGGCCGCCGCCGCGGACGGCCCGGTGCCGAACGCGCCGAGCCACACGATCCGGCCGGGCCCGGCGGCGGCGACGGCCCGCGCTCCGGCGGCCAGCACGCCCGGCTGGTCACCCTTGGCGACGCCGAGGCCGGAGACGATCACCTCCCGGTCACGGAGAGCGACGGCAATGCCGTCCGGGTCAAAGACATCTGCTCTGGTACGGACGAGGCGCGCCGATTCCGGCAGGGCGATCCGGCGCGGGTCACGGGCGATCGCGACGACCGTGTGCCCGCGGTCGAGGGCCTGCCGGGCCAGTTCGAGCCCGGTCGCGCCGGATGCCCCGAGGACGGTGATCTCCATCCCGTTCACCGCACCGCACGCAGCACGTCGAGCGCGGCCGCGTGCACTCCGGGCGCCGCCGCCAGGTAGCCGTCGCTGGTGACCGCCCACGGTTTGCCGTCGAAGTCGGTGACCACCCCGCCCGACTCCTGGACGATCAGCACCGGCGCGATGTGTGACCGCAGATTGTCGAACTGCCAGTGCACGTCCATCCGCCCGGCCGCGACCTGCGCCAGCTGGTGCCCGACCGGGACCGACGCCCGCACGTACAGCGCGTTGCGCATCATCGCCGCGACGGCGACGCCGGCGCGGTCGGCCCGGTCTGCTTCGCGGCCCGGCCGGGCCTGACCGGTTCCGGTCAGCGCGAGCGTGAGATCGGTCTTGGCCGAAACCTTCAGCGGTACGCCGTCCGCAGTGGCCCCCTGCCCGGCGATCGCGGTGAACGTCTCCCCGGCGACCGGCATGTGCAGGACGGCGAGCACCGGCCGTCCATCGCGGACCAGGCTGACCCCGATGTTCCAGTCGGGCATGCCCTGGACGGCGTTCATGTTGCCGCCGACCGGGTCGACCACCCACCAGTCGCCGTCCGGCATCGGCCCGGAGCCGTGCTCGTCGGACGTCCACTGCGAACCTGGCAGCGCCCCGATCAGAACCGGTCGCAGCGCGGCGGAGACGGCGTCGTCGTTGGCGGCCAGCGCGGCGGCGAGCTCAGGCATGGTCGTCGGCGTCGTGGCCGGGCGGGTGACGAGGTTCGCGGCGGTCCGGACGGCTGCGGTGACGACGGTCAGTAGTTGCTCTTCGCTGCTCATGACTCGACTCTGTGACGCAGAGTGGATTAAGTCCAGTGCAACGTCGTTAGGCTAGAGTTTACCGTCGTGCAATTGGACTTGAACCTGCTCACGGTGCTGGATGCCCTGCTCCAGGAGGGCAGCGTCACCGGTGCCGCCCAGCGGCTGCGGCTCTCCTCCCCCGCGGTCAGTCGCAGCCTCGGCCGGTTGCGACGGCTGACCGGTGACGACATCCTGGTCCGCACCGGGCGCACGATGACCCCGACGCCGTACGCGCTGGCCGTCCGCGACCAGGTCGGTGACCTGCTGCGGCAGAGCCGGCAGGTGCTGGCGCCGAGCCGCGAGCTGGACCTGGCCGGGCTGGACCGGGTGTTCACCCTCCAGTGCCACGACGCGCTGGCGACCGCGCTCGCCCCGGCCCTGCTCGCCGATGTCACAGCTGCGGCGCCGGGTGTGCGGCTGCGGTTCCTGGCCGAGGCGGCCGTCGACACCGACGAGCTGCGGCACGGCCGGGTGGACCTGGAGATCGGCTCGGCGGTGCCGGCGCTGCCGGAGATCCGGCACGAGGTGGTGGGCCACGATCGGTTCGTGGTGGTTCTGCGAGCCGGTCATCCGTACGCCCAAGGGATTGATCTCGAAGGTTTTGCGGCTCTGCCGCATGTGCTGGTGTCGCGGCGGGGCCGCCTGACCGATCCGGTCGACGGCGTCCTGGAGTCGCACGGGCTGCGCCGCCGGGTGCTGGCGACGGTGGGCGCGACCGCGACCGCCGCACACATCGTGTCGCGAAGCGACGCCGCCCTGACCGCCCCGCTGCTGGCCGTGCATCCGCTGGCTTCGGCGTTCGCGCTGGTCACCGTACCGCTGCCGCTGACCGTGCCGGATCCGCCGATCGTCTGCGGCTGGCACCAGCGCTACGACACCGACCCGGCCCACACCTGGCTGCGCTCCCGCGTGCGGGCCGCGATAGTGGCCTGCATCACAGTCCAGGGAGATCCGTTGGTGGGGTTCCGGTCGTCTATCAGGGCGTGAGAGAGAGTCTGGACGCGGCTGACGAGGAAGAACTCGTCCGCCGCACGGCGGCCGGGGATCGGCGGGCGTTCGACGAGCTGTACCGGCGGACGTCGCCCTGGCTTGCCGTGCGGCTGCGGCGGCGGTGTTCGGACGCCGACGTGGTGGCCGACGTGATGCAGGAGACGTATCTCGCGGTGTGGCGGGCGGCCGGGAGTTTCGCCGGTTCGGCGACCGAGGGCAGCGCGGTCGGCTGGCTGTGGACGATCGCGGCCAACCGGATGGTCGACGCGTTCCGGCGGCGGGCGCGGCAGGCGCAGGTTCCGGCCGTGCCGACAGCCGAGACGGTGGCGCCGGCCGCCGAGGACGAGGTGATGGCCGGGCGGGTCGGGCAGGACCTGGAGCAGGCGCTGCTGCGGCTGCCGCCCGAGGTCCGGCAGGTGCTGCGGGCCATGGTGCTCGACGGGCTGTCCGCGCGGGACACCGCGGTGCTGCTGAACGTGCCGGAGGGCACCGTCAAGTCGCGGGCCCGGCGGGCCCGGATCGCGCTGCGGGAGGCGCTGTCGTGAACCTGCATCCTGATGTCGCCGTGCTGGCCCGGTACGCGGACGGCGACCCCGGTCTCGACGAGGCGAGCGTCTGGTCGGTGGAGTCACATCTGGAGTCGTGTGCGGACTGCCGGGCGCGACTGGCCGAACACACCCCGGACGACGTCCACGAGCTGCTCGCGCTGGTCTCGGCCGGGGTCGACCGGGGCATCGCCACCGGGCCGGCGCCCACGCCACGCCGGCGGGTGAGCCGCCGCCGGTTCGAGGTGACGCTCGCGCCGTGGCTGACGATGACCGCAGCCGTGCTCGGGTGCGCTGCTCTGCTGCACGGCCTGTACCCGGACCTGCCCTCCCTGGTGCTGCTGCTCGCCCCGGTCGCGCCGCTGCCCGGGGTGGCGGTGTCGTGGAACCGGCGCACCGACCCGGCCTGGGAGGTGGTCGCCGGCACCCCACGGGCCGGGCTCGGCATGCTGCTGCGCTGTACCGCGGTGGTGCTGGCGGTCGTGATCCCGGTGCTCGCGGTGGCCGGCGCCCGCACCGGGGCGCCGATGGCGGTGCTGCTCACGCCCTGTCTGGCGTTCACCGCGGCGTCGATCGCGCTGGGCACGGTGATCGGGGTGCGGCGGGCGGCGGCCGGGCTGGCCGCGATGTGGGCGGTGGCGGTCGTGGCTCCCAGCCTGGCGACCGCACAGGTGCCCGCGCTGCTGCAACCCGGCGGCACCGCGGCCTGGGCCGTCGCCGCCGTCGCGGCAGCCGGTTTCACCGTCGCCCGAGCCGACCGCTTCCGCCGCCTGACCAGCGGCAACTGACAAACCTGGCAAGCGAGACAGGAGTGAGATGCGAACGATGAGCGCGGCCGAGACCGCCCCGGCCACCTACGCGTGGGCGATCCATGCCGAGCAGTTGCAGGTACGGGCCGGCCGGCACCTGGCCGTCGACGGCCTCGACCTGCGGCTGCAGACGGGAGTGCACGGCCTGCTCGGCCCGAACGGCGCCGGCAAGACCACGCTGATGCGGGCGCTGGCGACCGTGCTGAAACCGTCCGGCGGACAGCTGACCCTGCTGGGCGAGCCGGTCGGCAGCCGGGCCGACCTGCGACGGGTGCGGCGCGGGCTGGGTTACCTGCCGCAGGAGTTCGGGTTCTATCCACGGTTCACGGTGCGGGAGTTCGTCGAGTACATGGCCTGGCTCAAGGAGATGCCGAAGCGGGCGGTTCCGGCGGCGGCGCAGCGGGCGATCGAGCGGGTGGGCCTGACCGCGAAGGCGGACGCGAAGATGAAGACACTGTCCGGTGGCATGGTCCGCCGGGCCGGGATCGCGCAGGCCATCGTGAACGACCCGCAGGTGCTGCTGCTCGACGAGCCGACCGTGGGTCTCGACCCGGAGCAGCGCCTCGACTTCCGGGAGCTGCTCCAGGACGTCGGGGTCGACAGTTGTGTGCTGGTCTCCACCCACCTGGTCGAGGACGTGGTCGCCGCCTGCACCGACGTGGTGCTGGTGAACGAGGGGAAGCTGGTCTTCCAGGGTTCCCCGGAAGCGCTGATGGCGCACGGCGAGGAGGGCGACGCCGGGTTCAGTCCGGCCGAGCGGGGCTATTCCGCGCTGCTGCGCCGCCACCGCGGGGCCGCCGCATGAGCCGGGCGTTCGCGGTGCAGTTCCGCCGTTTCGGCCTGCCGGGGGCCACCGTGCTGCTGCTGGCCGGGGCGGGCCTGCTGTACACCGTCCGCTGGGAGTGGTCGCCCGGGTGGATGTCGCTGGTGATGAGCCAGCGCACGTACCTCATGCTGTCCTGCCCGGTGGCGATCGGCGTCGGCGCCTGGCTGGCCCGCCGCGAGCACCGGGCGAAGGTGGCCGAGTTGTTCGCGGCCACGCCGCGTCCCCGTCACCAGCGGGTCCTGCTGACGCTGGCCGCGGTCGGCGGCGCGGTGGGACTCGCGCAGGTCGCGGTGCTGGTGGTGACCGGGGCGTGGATCGCCTCGACGGCCCGCTACCTGCCCGGCGAGGCGATCGCCGCGGCCGGGGTCGGCGTGCTCGCGGTGATCGCGTCGGCGTGGCTCGGCACGGCCCTGGGCCGGCTGGCGTCCACCCCGGTGACGGCGCCGGTGCTGGCGGTGGCCGGTTTCGCGGCGATCCTCTCGGTCCCGCTGGCGTTCCACGAGGACTGGCAGTCCACGCTCGCCTCACCGGCCTGGGGGATGAACCAGTTCATCGAGTACCAGACGATTCCGGGCCGGGTCAGCGCGGCGCAGGCGATCCTTGCGGCAGGCGTCGCGGTGGCGGCTGCGATCCTGCTGGCCACGAGCCGATGGCGTACGCGTACCGCAGCGTTCCTGCCGATCGTGCTGGGCCTCGCGCTCGCCGTCACGGTGATGCCGCATGACTACGACCGGGTGACCATCGACCCGGTCGCGCAGCAGCCGGTGTGTACCGCCGACACGCCCCGGGTGTGTGTGGCACGGGCGCACGCCGGGCTGCTGGACGAGGTCACCCCGCACGCCCGGCAGGCGCTGGCCCTGCTGGCGAAGCTGCCGGACCCGCCGACCTCGGTCGTGGAGAACACCAACACCTACCTCGACGAGAGCACCATCGTCAGGTACGGCGCGGACACCGTGCCGTTCGACGTGGAGGTCGGCGACGACGGCCACCTGAAGCACCCGGAGTTCCTGCTGGACCGGATGCTGGACTCGGGCGGGGCGAGTGCCGCCGGCTGCCCGAACGGGTTCGACGTGGCGACCGGGATGGCGGCGGGCGCGTGGCTGTCCGGGCGGCAGCCGAGGCCCGACCCGAATGCCGGGACCTACGTGGTCGGGCCGGGCGAGACTCCCCCACCCGGCGACGACGTCGTGGCGACCCGGCTGTGGGAGAGGCTGCGCACGCTGCCGGAGGCGGAGGCGCTGGCCCGGGTGGAGGCGGTCCGCCGGGCGGCCCTGGAGTGCGTCGACGCGCGCGGCCTGCTGGACGGGGACACCCGGTGAGGTATTTGGCGCTGCATCTGCGGTCGCGGCGGGTGCCGGCGGCGCTGGTCGCGGCGGCCGGCGGCACGCTGCTGATGTGGTCGGTGGTGGCCGCGTTCTCGGCGGTTCCCGACGCCGACCCCACGATGGTCGTGCTGCTGGTGCTGCTGCTGGCCGCGTCGTCGGCGCACACCCTCGGCGGCCCCGACGACGCGCTGGAACGCACCGGCGCCCGCCGGTGGCCGCCGCTGCGGGCCGTCCATCTGCTCGTCGCGTTCGCGCTGATCACCGGCCTGGTGCTGGCTACGCTGCCGACCGGCGCCCGGTTCGGTCCGGCCACCATGGTGGTACGGGACACGGCCGGCCTGCTCGGCCTGACCGCGGTGGGCGCGGCGACGCTGGGTGCGGCCCGGTCCTGGTTCGTGCCCCTGGCCTGGACCCTGCCGGCGCTGATGTTCCCGTTCGCCGGCGATTCCGTGGCGGGCCGCATCCTGACCTGGCCGTCCCAGCCGCCCGACAGCCACGCCGCAGCGGTCACCGCAGCCGTCGCCGCGATCGCCGGGCTGGCCGTCTACGCGCTGCGGGGCCCGGCGCTGCGCAACCCGGGCTGATCCGCCCGGCGCCGCCAGGCCCCGCGGACACCCCACCGGCCGTCGCTGAGCACGGTAAAACCGCCCGCATTCCAGTGGTGAGCGACGGCTCGCGGTCTCGACCCTCTCTAGCCGGCGCTTTTGGGCGCCGCCCGGGTGGTCAGGTCGTCGTCGGTGATCGGACGGACCACCCGGCACGGGACACCGACGGCGACCGACATCGGTGGGATGTCGCGGCTGACCACGCTGCCGGCGCCGATGACCGAGCCGTAGCCGATCCGGACGCCCGGCAGGACGACGACGTTGCTGCCGATCCACACCTTGTCCTCGATCACGATCGGTTCGGAGAAGCGCCGGAAGTCCTCGCGCAGGTCCGGGTGGATCGGGTGGCCGGTGGTGGTCAGGGTGACGCCGGGCGCGATCATGACGCCGTCGCCGATGCGGATCTCGACGTCGTCGACGAACGTCAGGTTGACGTTGCCGAAGAAGTCGTCGCCGATGTGCACGTTGCTGCCGAACCCGGCGTGGAACGGCGACAGCAGCACGGTCCGGGCGCCGACCGAACCCAGGATGCGTTCCAACAGGGCCCGCCGCGCTGTCTCGTCGCCGGGGCGGGTGCTGTTGTATTCGAAGATCAGGTCCGCGCGCCGGAGCGGGTTCTGGAACGACGCCTCGGATTCGGTGTAGAGCAGCCCGCTGCGGATCCGGTCCAGCACCTCGTCGTGATCACTCATCGCCACCACTGTAGAGCCCGAGCCGAAGACCGCGAGCCGTCGCTCACGACTGGAATACGAGCGGCTTTACCGCGCTCAGCGACGGCTGGCGGTCCTGGCCGCCACTCGGAGCGGTCGGAAGTTTCGGCGCCGTGCCAGGAAACTTTTGGGCGAGGCGGCGCGCTCACGGCGTACCCGAGCGACTGTCGTAGGGTTTGACCTGGGCTTTTTGCCCTTGAGGATGATCGGAGATCATGTTCGGTATTTCCGTGTGGTTTCCGTAAGTTGTTGACAAGGCGGCAGGTGGCGGGCCACCATCTCGCAATGACGGGCCTCGATGGTCGTCATCCCCCATCACGAGGGCGGCATCTCCCCGCCGGGCCTCGTGGAGCCGTTCCCCGGCCCTTCATCAGGAGGCGCACCCCCATGACCGCAGAACTCCCCCGCCCCGAACGCCACAGACGTGGCCGCATCCGCATGCTGCTCGGCGCCGCCTGCGCCGGCGTGATGGCCGTCGCCGGTGTGCTGGTCGCCGGCACCGCGCACGCCGAAGCGGACCGGACGGTCAGTTCGAACACGACCGGGACGCACAACGGGTACTACTTCTCGTTCTGGAAGGACAGCGGCAACGCCAGCATGACGCTGCGCGCTGACGGCCGGTATTCCAGCAGCTGGGACCGCAGCACCAACAACTGGGTCGGCGGCAAGGGCTGGGCCACCGGCTCGCGTCGCACGGTCACCTACTCGGGCACCTACAACCCGGGCAACAACAACACCTACCTCGCGCTGTACGGGTGGACCCGCAACCCGCTGATCGAGTACTACATCGTCGAGAACTTCGGCAGCTACAACCCGAGCAGCGGCGCCACCCGGATGGGCACCGTCACCACCGACGGCGGCACCTACGACATCCTGCGCAGCCAGCGAGTCAACGCGCCGTCGATCGACGGGACCCAGACGTTCTACCAGTTCTGGAGTGTCCGCCAGTCGAAGCGCAGCTCCGGCACGATCACGATCGCCAACCACTTCGACGCGTGGTCGCGGGCCGGGCTCAACCTCGGGACCAACTTCGCGTACCAGATCATGGCGACCGAGGGGTACCAGAGCGCCGGCAGCTCCGACATCACCGTCCGTGAGGGCAGCGGCTCCGGCCCGACGAGCACCACCAGCCCGCCGCCGAGCGGCAGCAACTGCACGGCGGTGCTGTCGGCCGGTGAGCAGTTCGGCGACCGGTTCAACCTGAACGTCGCGGTCAGCAACGCCACCAACTGGACCGTGACGCTCAACCTCAACGGCGGGCAGAGCATCCAGAACAGCTGGAACGCGTCGGTGAGCGGCACCAGCGGATCGGTGACGGCACGGCCGAACGGCAGCGGAAACAACTTCGGCGTGACCATCATGGCCAACGGCAACTGGACCTGGCCGACGGTCACCTGCCGAACGAGCTGAACACCCCCGTGGGGGGGGGGGCGGGGGGCGGGCCGGGGGGGCGCCCGGGAGGCGAGGGGGGTGCGCAAAACACGAGAACCCGCGAAAGGCAAGGAGAC
>NZ_JBEZXU010000067.1:0-63712 GCF_040638175.1 Actinoplanes sp. NPDC026670 | reverse complement strand
CGTGCAGCTCGACGGCGAGGTCGTCGAGCCGTCGGTGCGTCGCGCCGGTGGCTTCGGTGCTCTTGGTGACGTACTTGGCGAGGTAGCCGGTCAGCGTGAGCGCCGCGCCGCGGCGTCGCTGCTGCGTAAGGCCGCTGCGGCGGCCCGGCTGGTCGCCAACCATGCGTCGGCCGAGGCTCATCTCGCGGTCGCGGCCCGTCTGGTCGACAAGATCGATGAGGGGTACGCCGAGACGCGCGCCGCCTGGCACGCGGCGCTGTGCGCGCTGGGCCGGTTCGACGACGCCGACCGGGTCTTCGCCGATCTGGCCGCGGCCGTCACCGACCCGGTGCGGCTGGCCGGCCCGGTGGCCGAGCAGCTGGGCGCCCTCACCAACCGCCGGATGCTCGCCGAGGCGCTGGAACTGGGCCTGGACACGCTGTCCCGGCTCGGCATCGACGTGCCGTCCGGGCCGGCCGAGATGGGCCCACGGATCGGCGCCGGCATGGCCGCCTTCTACGGCTGGCTGGCCACCACCGGCGACACCGACCGCCCGGAGATCACCGACCCGCGGCTGCTGGCCGCCGCGCACGTCATCAACCGGCTGGCCCCGGCGGCGTTCTTCGGCGACCGGATGACCATGGCCTGGCTGGTGGCGCAGGCCGCCGAGCTGTGGGCCGGGCAGGGCGTGTGCGCGGCGCTGACCGGGGTGCTCGGCAACCTCGGGGTCGTCACGATCGCCGGCAGCGGTGACTACGACGCCGCGTACCGGGCCACCACGCACGTACTGGCGACCGGGCTGAAACACGGCCACGAGCCGGAGACGTCGCAGGTGAAGTTCCTGCACTCGGTGGCGACGGCCCCGTGGTTCGAGCCGCTGGAGAGCAGCATCCGGACCGCGCACGAGGCCCGCGACGGGCTGCTGCGCGGCGGCGACCTGCGGCACGCGTTCTACACGTACTACGCGTCGGTGCCGCAGATGCTGGACTGCTCGGCCGACCTCGAGCCGTACGCGCGGGAGGCGCAGGCCGCGATGGCGTTCGGGGAGCGGATCGGCGCCGGCCACGACACCGCGATGTTCGTGACCGCCGACATGGTGGTGCGCACCCTTCAGGGCACCGGCGACTTCGACGACGCGTATCTGGACACGCTGGACGGCAACGACGCGGCGGCCGGGTACTTCACCACCATGCGGGCGCTGGTGGCGGCGATCCTCGGCGACGACGCGGCGCTGATCCGCTACAGCGCCGCGACGACGCCGCTGATCGAGGCCGTCCCCGGCGTCTACCTGCACGTGCCCGCGAACGTGCTGGCCGTGCTGGCGGCCGCGGCGACCGCCCGGACCACCACCGGCGCCGACCGTGACGCCGCGCTGGTCGCGCTCGACCGCGGGCGCGACTTCCTGGCCGCGCGCGCCGCCGGGCAGCCGGGCAACTTCCGGCACCTGCACCGGCTGGCCGAGGCGACCCGGGCGGCCGTGCACGGCGACTTCACGGCCGCGGCGGCCGCCTACGACGAGGCGATGTCCGACGCGGCGACGGCCGGCCGGTCCTGGCACGGGCCGCTGATCACCGAGCTGGCGGCCCGGTTCTACCTGGACAACGGGCTGGAGCACGTGGGTTCCCGGCTGCTCGGCGAGGCCCTTCCCGGGTACGCCCGATGGGGCGCCGCCGCGAAGGTGCACGCCATGAAGCGGGCCTACCCGGCGCTCGGCTCGGCTCTCACCGCCCCCGCCACGGCCCGCCCCGGCACGCACGGCGGCTCACACAGCATCAATCTGTCCACCGAGGTCATCGACCTGATGGCGGTCCTCGAAGCGGCCCGGGCGCTGAGCTCGGAGACCAGCGTGGACCGGCTGCGGGTGCGGGTGCAGCAGGTGCTCGGCGCGATGACCGGCGCCACCGCGGTGCACGTGGTGCTGCACGACGACCGGGCCGGCCGCTGGGTGCTGCCGGCCGACGGCGACCGGCCCGAGCTCAGCGCCGAGGAGGCCGCCGAGAGGGGGCTGCTGCCGCTGACCGCGATCCGGTACGCCGAACGCACCCGCGAGCCGATGCTGGTCGACGACGTGACCCTGGACGACCGGGTCGGGCGGGATCCGTACCTGGCCGGGCTGGACCACTGCTCGCTGCTGGTGGTGCCGGTGATCGGGCACGGGCAGCCGCGGGCCGTGCTGGTGCTGGAGAACCGGCTGAGCCGGCGCGCGTTCTCGGCCGGCCGGCTGGACGCGGTGCTGCTCATCGCCGGGCAGCTCACCGTCTCCCTGGAGAACGCGCAGGTGTACGCGTCGCTGGAACGGGCGGTCACGGAACGTACCGAGGAATTGGCCGAGGCCAACCAGCGACTGGAGCTGCTGACCGTCACCGACCCGCTGACCGGGCTGCCGAACCGGCGCAAGCTGAACACGTTCCTCGATGAGACGTGGCGGCGGTCGCACCGGTCCGGTGAGCCGATCGGCGTCGCCATGATCGACATCGACAACTTCAAGAAGTACAACGACCACTACGGCCATCAGGGCGGCGACGAGTGCCTGCGGCTGGTCGCCGAGGCGCTGCGGGCCAGCGTCCGCAACACCGACCTGGTCGCACGGTACGGCGGTGAGGAGTTCTGCATCGTCATGCCCGGCGCGGCGGCCGAGAACGCGTACATCGTCGCCGAACGTGCCTGCCGTGCGGTAGCCCACCTGGCCGAGCCGCACGCGCTCGCCGACAACGGCATCGTCACCGTCAGCGTCGGCGTCGCCTCGGGCGCCCCAGTCACCCATGCCGACCCCGATCAGCTGCAAAAACTCGCCGACGAAGCGCTGTACGAAGCCAAGCGCGCCGGCCGGAACCGGGTGGTGGGCGGATGAAGGGCGCAGACGAGGGCCGGCTGCGGCGGACCCGGCGCTGGGTGCTCGGCACGCTCGTCGGCTCGCTGGCGATGCTGTCCGGATACTCGCTCGTGGACAGCGGGCGGCACGCGGCCATCGTCGAGGACATCCTCCGCGACGGCGACCGGGTCACCGCCTACCAGGAGGCGGCCTACCTCTCGGCGTACGAGATGTCGCTGATCCAGGCGACCGCCGACAACCCGGCCGGGCCGGAACGTCAGCGGGTGCTCGCCGTCGACGACCAGGCGCACCAGGCCACCCTGGCGATCGCCGGCGCGGCGCCCGACACCGGCGACGCGGCCGAGGCCGGCACCATCGCCCAGCGGCAGATCAACCTGCGCCAGGACATCATCTGGTTCCTGAACATGCTCGAACGTGGCGAGACCGACAAGGCGATCAGCACCCTCGACACCCTCATCGAGCCCAGCCACCAGCGCAACACCGAACGGCTGCTGCAACTGCGCGACCGATACCAGCAGCGGTACGAACGCAACCAGGACACCGCCCGGCAGGACTCGCACCGGCTGCTCTGGGGCAGCATCATCACGTTCACGCTCAGCCTGCTCGCGCTCGGCCTGTTCGGCTGGCACACCCGTGCCCACCGGCGCCAGGTCGAGTCGATGGCTGCCACCGACCTGCTGACCGGGCTGCCCAACCGGGCCGCGTTCACCGCGCACCTGCACCGGGCGCTGACTGCGGCGCGGCCGGCCCGTACGGCGCCCGGCATCACCGTGCTGACCGTCAACATCAACGGGTTCCGGCACGTCAACGACCAGCTCGGCCCGCACATCGGCGACCGGCTGCTGGCCGAGGCGGGCTGGCGGCTGTCCGCGGTCGTCCGCGACGGCGACGTGGTCGCCCGTACCGGCGGCGACGAGTTCGCCATCCTGCTGCGCGACCTCGACCCGAACCGGGCCGAGTGTGTGGCCGCGCGCCTGCGGGAGGCCTTCGACGAGCCCTTCCAGCTCGGCGACATCACCGTCGACCTGGAGATCAGCATCGGCGCGGCGACCGCCGCGGCCGACGACGACGTCAGCACCCTGCTCGGGCACGCCGACAGCGCCATGCACGACGCGAAGCAGCAGCACGACAGCTTCCGCCGGTTCAGCGGCAACACCGGCCAGGACAGCGCCGACCGGCTCACCCTCCTCGGCGATCTGCGGCGCGGCCTGACCGACGCGTCCCAGTTCACGCTGCACTACCAGCCGAAGGTGTCCCTGGCCGACGGCTCGCTGTCCGGGGTCGAGGCGCTGGCCCGCTGGCACCACCCGACCCGGGGCCCGGTGCCGCCCGGCCAGTTCGTGCCGGTGCTGGAGACCACCAGCCTGATCCACCCGTTCACCGAACGGGTCCTCACCATCGCCCTGGAACAGGCCCGCGCCTGGCTCGACGCCGGGCACCGGGTGCCGGTGGCGGTCAACGTCTCCACCCGCAGCCTGCTCGACGAGTCGTTCCCGGGCCGGCTGGCGACCCTGCTGTCGGCTGCCGGGGTGCCGGGTGAGCTGCTCTGCATCGAGATCACCGAACACACCGTGCTCTCCGACCCGACCACCACCATCGAGGCGCTGCGCCAGATCCGCGACCTCGGGGTGAAGACGTCGATCGACGACTTCGGCACCGGATACTCGTCGCTCACCTACCTGAAGCTCCTGCCGGTCGACGAACTCAAGATCGACCGCTCGTTCGTGGCCGACATGGTCGCCGACTCGTCCAGTCACGCCCTGGTGGCCTCGGCCGTCGACCTGGCCCACAACCTGAACCTGACAGTCGTCGCCGAAGGAGTCGAGGACGACCGGACGGCGGCCGCCCTCAGCGGCCTGGGCTGCGACACGGCCCAGGGATACCACTTCGCCCGGCCGGTCCCGGCCGCCGACCTGGACGCCCGCTTCCTGCGCCCGATCCCCGCCTGACCCGCCGGGCCGGCCGGCCCTCAACGCGACCACAACACGGCCGGCCCTCGCCGCGACCACAACACGGCCGGCTGTCGCCGCTGTCTCAACCTCGCCGAGACAGCGGTGCCGGCCAGCCGCGAGGATCCGTCCGGGCGGACCGTCCGGTGTGGACCCGTCAGGCAGGCGGCGTATGCTCTGCGCCAACCGCGAAGCCCGCCGACGGGAGCCGTATCCATGACCGACAGTGACGCTGCCGCCAAACTGGACACCAGCGTGCCGCACTCGGCGCGCGTGTGGAACTACTGGCTGGGCGGCAAGGACAACTTCCCGGTGGACCGGGCGGTCGGTGACGACTTCGCCGGTCTGTACCCGGACATCACCGTGGTGGCGCGGCATTCGCGGGCGTTCCTGAAGCGGGCTGTCACCTTTCTGGTGAAAGAGGCGGGGATCCGCCAGTTCCTGGACATCGGCACCGGCATGCCCACCGCGGAGAACACGCATCAGGTGGCGCAGGCCGCGGCCGCCGACACCCGGATCGTGTATGTCGACAACGACCCGCTCGTCCTGGTGCACGCGCGGGCCCTGCTGACCAGCACGCCCGAGGGCCGGACCGACTATGTCGACGCCAACCTGCACGACCCGGAGAAGATCCTCGAGGCGGCCGCCGAGACGCTCGACCTGACCCAGCCGGTCGGCCTGATCCTGATGAACATCCTCGGTCACGTGCCCGATATCGATCAGGCCGTCGCGATCGTCCGGGGGCTGCTCGACCGGCTGCCGTCGGGCAGCTACTTCCTCACCGCCGACGGCACCAACGTGATCGACGGGCCGGCGTTCGAGGAGGCGATCGGGGTGTGGAACGCGAACGCGCCGCTCGGCTACCACCTGCGCCACCCCGACGAGATCGCCCGGTTCCTCGAGGGTCTCGAGGTTCTGGAGCCGGGTCTCGTCCCGTGCTCGAAGTGGCGGCCGGCCGCCGACGCCGCCGGCGAGGACCTGCGCGAGGTCGACGAGTACGGAGCGGTGGCCCGCAAGCCATAGCGCGCCATTGCGGGGCGGAAGTTCCTCATCCGGCGGGGCGGGCGGCCGATCCTAGCGGCGCCCCTCCCCCGCTATCCTCCGAGGTCTCGCATGTCCGTGCTGTCTCGTCCCGCGATCCTGCTCGCCTCCGCCGCGGTCGCCGCCGGCCTTCTGGTCGCCCCGGCCGCCGCGTATGCCGCCGACACCACCACCGAACTGTCCGCGGCCCAGATGAAGGCGGCGGTGGAGGCGGTGGCCGCGGCGACCGACACCGCCTCGGCGCAGGGCTGGACCTCGGATCTGGACCTGAGCCTCACGCTCGGCGGCACCACGGCGACCGGCTGGCAGACGGTCGTCACGGACCGGGAGCACGGTCTGCTGACGGCGTCGTTCGCGGTGCAGGGGCAGCCGACGGCGAGCGTCTTCCTGGACGAGGGCGCCGGTGGCTACGAGTCGATCTCCGACGACAGCCGTTCGAAGGCGGCGCTGAAGATGATCGGCCGGCCGGCGGCGACGTTCACGTTCACCGCCGACCCGTCGCTGACGCTGGAGGACGACGCGCCGACGCCGCTGGAGCTGGTGTCCCCGGCAGCCGCCGAGGGCGCCGGTTCGGGCACGAAGACGCTGCACGACGACGGTTCGGCGGACTACACCTTCCGGGACTCGTCGATCGGCACGGTGACCCTGCACACCGATGCCTCGTCGGTGCTGACGTCGGCGTCGACCGAGTTCAAGGAGGACGAGGCGACGCTGTCGCAGCAGCTCGACTACACGTACGGCCCGCAGACGGTGACGCTGCCGGAGGCCGGTGTGACGGTCGACGCGAAGACGTTCACGAAAGGGCTCGCCTACCTGGACATGTCCGGGATGGTGCGCAACGCGGCGGTGAGCGGCGCGGCCGACACCCGCCGGGCGGCCAAGGGCGGCAAGGTCAAGGTGGCGACGCTGCGCAAGCTGACCCGGCGGGACGCGTCGGAGACCAACCAGGCGGCCGGCGGCGTCGACGTGGTCAAGGTCAAGAACATCACTTCGGGTGTACGGGTGTACGCCACGAACCCGTGGACGAAGAAGTCGGTCGCGTACACGGTGACGGCCTCCGGCAAGAAGGTCCTGGTGAAGAAGGCCTGACCCCGGCAGCGTGGCGACCCGCGGCGCAATCCGCACCACAGGTCACCACGCGGGTTCAGGGGGTCGCCCGGTCTCGGATGGCGTGGCCCACCTCGGCGCGCAGCGCGGCGTATTCCGGCCGGGCCCGGAGTTCGCCGGCGGTGATGCCGGTGCGGGGCAGGTCGATCCGCAGGTCGAGGGCGACCGTCCCGGGTCGTGGGGTGAGCACCACGACCCGGCTGCCGAGGAACACCGCCTCGTCGACGCTGTGGGTGACGAAGACGCTGGTCCGGCCGGTGGACGCGCTGACCTGCCGCAGGTCGTCCTGGAGCTTCTCGCGGGTGAGCGCGTCCAGGGCGGCGAACGGCTCGTCGAGCAGCAGCAGGGGATTGTCGACGGCCAGCGCGCGGGCGATGGCGACGCGCTGCTGCTGGCCGCCGGAGATCTGCCAGGTGCGCCGGTGGGCGACGTCGTGCAGTCCGACCCGGGCGAGCAACTCGTCCACTTTGGCCGGGGTGGCGGTCTGGCCGGCGTATTTGAGGGCGAGGGCGATGTTGCCGCCGACGGTCTTCCAGGGGAACAGCCGTGGCTGCTGGAAGACCAGTCCGGCGCCGCGGCCGGGTTCCGGTGCGGTCCCGCCGGTGCGGATGGTCCCGCTGGTGGGCTGTTCGAAGCCGGCGATCAGCCGCAGCAGGGTGCTCTTGCCGCAGCCGGACGCCCCGACCAGGACGAGGAATTCGCCCTGGGGGACGGTCAGGTCGATCGGCCCGAGCGCGGTCACGTCACCGTAGGAGTGGGTGACCGCGTCGATGCTGATGGCCTCGGCCGTGGTGACGGTGTCGTCGTCGGCGAGCCGGGTGGCGTCAGCTGAGGACACCGGGCAGGCCCTTGACGTAGATGGCCTTCTGCACGTCGGCCAGGGTCGGGACGGCGTCGATCTTCTGCTGGGACTTGAGGAACTCGGCCGCGCTGACCAGGTTGTCGGCGAGTTTGCCGGGAGCGCCCTCGGTGCCCAGCCATTCCGGCGACGACAGGTCGGCCGGCTTGAGGAAGACGCCCTGTGACAGCTGGGCCTTGGCCTCGTCGGCGGAGAGGTTGAGTTCGGCGCCGACGGCCTTGCCGGCGGCGTCCGGGTCGGTGGCGATGACGGTCAGGGCCTGCGCCTCGACCTTGCGCCACGCGTCGACGGCTTCCGGGTGGGCGGTGGCGAACGCGGTGGAGACGACGCCGAGGTCGAGGGTGGGCTTGCCGCCGGCGGCCAGTTCGCGGCTGGTGACGAGGACCTTGCCGGTCTTCTTCAGTTCGTCGAGTGACGGCAGCCAGCTGTAGGCGGCGTCGATGTCGCCGCGGGTCCAGGCGGCCAGGATGTCCTGCGGCTCCAGGTCCACGATGGTCAGTTCGGACTCCTTGACGCCGGCTTTGTCGAGGGCGGCGAGGAGGCTGTAGTGGGCGGTGGACGCGAACGGGGTGGCGACCTTCTTACCGCGCAGCGAGGCGACGTCGGTGACGCCTGATTCGTTGCGGGCGACCAGGGCCTCGTTGTCGCCTGCCACGTCCAGGACGAACGCGACCTGGTAGGGGATGTTCAGTGGGGCGGACAGTCCGCGGGCGACCGGGCTGGAGCCGATCGCCGCGATGTCGAGGCTGCCGGCGACGAACGCGGTGTTGATGCTGGCGCCGGAGTCGAACTTGGTCCAGGTGATCTTGTAGTCGGGCAGCGCCTTCTCGAGCAGGCCCTGGTTCTTGACGATCAGGTCACCGGACGGGAAGGCCTGGTAGGCGATCCGGATCGACTTCTCTTCGGGGTTGCCGCCACCGCTGGCGGCGCCGTTGCCGCATGCGGCCAGAACGAAGACGGAGGCGAGGGCGAGGAGTTTCTTCACAAGAGGTTCCTTCGGAAGTGACGATGTCAGGCGCGTCCGCGCCAGGGGATCAGCTTGTTCTCGGCGGTGAGCAACAGAGCGTCGATGAGCAGGCCGGACAGGCCGATGGCGAAGAGGCCGAGGACGACCACGTCGGTCTGGGAGTAGCGCTGGGCGTCGCGGATCATGCCGCCGATGCCTGGCACGCCGTTGATGGTCTCGGCGGCGACGACCGACGAGTAGGCGACTCCGACGGCGAGCCGGACACCGGTGAAGATCTCCGGCAGCGCGCTGGGCAGGACCACGTCGCGGATGCTCTGCCAGCGGCCGGCGCCGAGGGCCCGGGCCGCCTCGACCAGGCCGGTCGGCGCATTGTGGACGGCGGCGGCGGTGGCCACGGCGACCGGCGGCAGGGCGGCGATCGAGAGCAGCCACAGTTTCGGGGTCTCGTCGATGCCGAACCAGATGATGAACAGGCTGAAGTAGGCGAGCGGCGGCAGCGCCCGGACGAACGTGATGACCGGTTCGGCGACGACGCGCAGCCAGCTGACGGTGCCGAGGAGCACGCCGATGAGCAGGCCGCCGGCGACGCCGATGGCCGAGCCGATCAGGATGCGCCGGAGGCTGACGCCGAGGTGTTCGAGGAGCAGGTGGCCGCTGTATCCGCGGACCCCGTCGTGGGTGGTCGAGGTGGTGATCAGCTGATCCCAGACCGCACCGGGTGCGGGGATGAAGGTCGGGTTGTTCATCACCCGGGCCGTCACCTCCCACAGCACGTAGAGCACGGCCAGCGCGAGCAGCCGCAGCGCGAGCCGGCGGCGCAGGCCGCCGCTGGGTGTGAGCGCGGGCGGTGCGGCCGGTGGCGCGGGGGCAAGGGTGGTGGTCACGGAATCTCCTGGCAGGACTGCCCGACGAATGCCCGCTATTCCTATCGCATCTATGGGGTTACAGGCAATACCCGCAACAGAGGCAACGATGTCTTTAAACATATATTCCTGATAGGCATTGTGGGCTATAAGGCGGCGTGCCTAGCGTTCACGGCATGACCGTCCTGACCCCGCAACGGCGGGAGGAAACCGTCGACGACCTCGTCGTCGTCCCGGCCCGGCATCCCTGGCGCTGGGCCGGCGCCGCCCTGGTCCTGGTGCTGCTGGCCCAGTTCGTGCACGGGCTCGTCACCAACCCCGGCTGGGACTGGGCGACGTTCTTCGGCTACTTCCTGGAGGAGTCGGTCGTCGAGGCGCTCGGCCTGACCCTGCTGCTCACGCTGGGCAGCGCGGTCCTCGGCTTCCTCGGCGGCATCCCGCTGGCCGCGATGCGGCTCTCCCCCAACCCGGTGCTGTCCACGGTCAGCTGGGCGTACATCTGGGTGTTCCGGTCGGTGCCGCTGCTGGTGCAGCTGCTGTTCTGGGCGAACCTCGGCTACCTCTACGACACCCTGCAGATCGGCATCCCGTTCGGGCCTGGCGTCTCGTTCCCGACGGTCAGCCTGATCAGCTCGTTCGGGGCGGCGCTGCTCGGCCTGTCGATGCACGAGGCGGCGTTCGCCGGCGAGATCATCCGGGCCGGCCTGCTGTCGGTCGACGCCGGCCAGCACGAGGCGGCGGCCGCCCTCGGCATCCCGAAGTGGCGCCAGTTCTACCGGATCGTGCTGCCGCAGGCGATGCGCGCGATCCTGCCGAACGCCGCGAACCTGCTGGTCAACCTGCTCAAGAGCACGTCCATCGTGTACATCCTGGCGATCGGCGAGCTCTTCTACCAGGTCCAGGTGATCTACGGCCGCAACGGGCGGGTGGTGCCGCTGCTGATGGTCGCGACGGTCTGGTACGTGATCCTCACCGCGCTGCTGTCGATCCTCCAGTACTACACCGAGCGTCACTTCGCCCGTGGCGCGGTCCGCAGTCTGCCGCCCACTCCCGTCCAGAGGCTCAAGGCGGCGATCCGCAGATGATCGAGATCACCGACGTCCACAAGTCGTTCGGCCGGGCGCATGTGCTGCGGGGCGTCTCCCTGACCGCGAAGGCCGGCACCGTCACCGTGATCCTCGGCCCGTCCGGTTCCGGCAAGTCGACCCTGCTGCGCAGCATCAACCACCTGGAGAAGGTCGACTCGGGCCGGGTCCGGGTGGACGGCGAGCTGATCGGCTACCGGCAGGCCGGCAACCGGCTGCACGAGCTGAGCGAACGGCAGATCCTCAAGCAGCGCGCCGGGATCGGCTTCGTCTTCCAGAACTTCAACCTGTTCCCGCACCTCACCGCCCTGGAGAACGTCGCCGAGGCGCCGATCTCGGCGCAGGGCAAACCGAAGACGCAGGTGTACGAACGAGCCCGCGACCTGCTGACCAGAGTCGGACTGGGCGACCGGGCCGACGCCTACCCCCGTCAGCTGTCCGGCGGCCAGCAGCAGCGCGTGGCGATCGCCCGTGCCCTGGCGCTGGAGCCGAAGCTGATCCTCTTCGACGAGCCGACCTCGGCGCTCGACCCGGAGCTGGTCGGTGAGGTGCTCGACGTGCTGCGTGACCTGGCCGCCGGCGGCGCCACGATGATCGTGGTCACGCACGAGATCGGTTTCGCCCGGGAGGCCGCCGACACCGTCGTCTTCATCGACGAGGGCCGGATCGTCGAGCAGGGCGCCCCGGCCGAGGTCCTCGACAACCCGAAACACGAACGTACCCGGGCCTTCCTGTCCAAGGTCCTGGTCTGACCCCCCGCCTCTTCATGGAAACTGGAGCTTTCGTGCGTACGAAATGGATTGTGGCTCTTGCCGCCGTGACGTTGAGCCTGACCGCCTGCGCCGCACCGGAGGAGAAGCCCGCGGCGGCGGCCGATCCGTCGGCCGCCGCGGCAGCCGGGTCGCTGAACCTCACACCCGAGCAGAACCGGATCCGGCCGGCCAAGGACGAGGCCGCCGCGGCGCTGCTGCCCGCCGACGTGAAGGCGTCCGGCAAGCTGATCATCGGGGTCGGCGCGGCCGGATCCGGTTTCCCGCCGCTCGCGTTCGCCGCGACCGACAACAAGACGCTGATCGGCAACGAGCCGGACATCGCCGTGGCCATCGCGAGCACGCTGGGCCTGGAGCCGGTCCTGGAGAACACCTCCTGGGAGAACCTGTTCATCGGTCTGGACAGCGGCAAATACCAGCTCGGCGCGTCGAACATCACGGTCACCGAGGAGCGCAAGCTCAAGTACGACTTCGTCACCTACCGCCTGGACAACCTGGCCTGGCTGACGAAGAAGGGCGCCGGCCTCAAGATCACCGAACCGAAGGACATCGCCGGTAAGAAGGTGTCGGTCAGCTCCGGCACCAACCAGGAGAAGATCCTGGTCGAGTGGGCCGAAGAGGTGAAGAAGGCCGGCCTGCCCGCGGTCGAGATCAAGTACTACCAGACCAACCAGGCCGTCTACCTGGCGCTCGGCTCCGGCCAGATCGACGTCCACCTCGGCCCGAGCCCGTCGGCCGCCTACCACGTCGCGACCACCGGCCAGACCGAGATCGCCGGCACCTACTCCGGCGCCGGCAAGGACCTGCAGGGCCTGATCGCGCTGACCACCAAGAAGGACAACGGGCTGGTCAAGGCGTACGCCACGGCGCTCGACAGGCTGATCGCGTCGGGTGACTACGCCAAGATCCTGGAGCGCTGGAACCTGACCAACGAGGCGGTCACGAAGGCCGAGGTCAACCCGCCGGGCCTGCCGATCGAAGGTAAGTGACCCTACTGGAGGACCTCCACCGAGAGGCCGGCCGCTTCGACGAGGTGGTGACGCAGTGACTGGGCGGCGGGACCGAGCATCCGGTCCCGCTGCCGCATCACGCCGATCGGCGGGCAGGCCGGCGGCGGGTGCAGGTGGCGCACCTCGATCGGCGGCCCGGCCGGGATCTCGGCCACCGCCCGCGACAGCAGGCCCACCCCGAGCCCGGCGGCGACCAGCTCACGGACCCCGTCCAGGCTGTGGGTCTCGAAGTGCACGCGGGGCAGGAATCCGGCCGACCGGGCCGCGTCCTCCAGGATCCAGCGCAGGCCGCTGCCCGGCGGCATGCTGACGAACGGCTCGTCGCGGACCTCGCCGAGGGTGAGCCGGCCGCCGCGGGCCATCGCGTGTCCGGGCGGCAGCGCCAGCAGCAGCTGGTCGTCGGCGAGCGGCACCGCGTCGAAGCGGGGCGGCAGGTCGGCGTGGACCGGGCCGACGACCAGGTCGAGCTCGCCGTTGTCGCAGGCGCCGAGCAGCCCGGTGACCCGCCCGGACCGCAGCCGCACCGCGATGCCGGGGTGCCGTTCCCGGAACGAGGCGAGCGCCGCCGCCAGGTCGTAGGGCCCGAGGCCGGCGGTCGCGCCGATGATGACCCGGCCGCTGACCACCGCGGTGATCTCGGCCATCTCACCGCGGGCGCCGTCCAGTTCGGCCAGGATGCGGCGGGCCCGGGCCACGAACATCTCGCCGGCCGGGGTGAGCGCGACCTTGCGGGTGGTCCGCGCGAACAGGGTCACCCCGAGTTCGATCTCCAGGGCCCGGACCTGCGCCGACACCGCCGACTGGGCGACGTGCAGCCGGCCGGCCGCACGGGTGAATCCGCCGTAGCGGGCCACCGCCTCGACGTAGCTGAGCTGCCGGATCTCCACCCGACCAGGGTGATCCGCAAAAAGCCAGGAAAATCTTCAAAACCGATAAATCACTCTTTTGGACGAGCCACCGCGCCCCACAAGCAGCGGGACAGTCCCGGGCCGGCCACGCGAGGCAGGCGGCCCGTCACGGCCGCGGCGCGCCCGCCGGGCCGGGGCGGTCCAGGACGGCTATCTCGGGCCGGGTCAGGCTGCCGGCCACCACGGTTCCGTCGTGTTCGGCGGCCGAGGTGACGAACCCGTACCCGCCGTCGTCGGAGCGCAGGTCGTGCACGATCCGGCCGTCGGCGTCGAAGGCCATCACCCAGGCCACCGGGACCGCTTTGGGCCGCACCGCCTCGGGCAGGTTCCACACCAGCAGCCGCAGGAACCCGGGCAGCGGCAGCATCCGGTCGAGCAGCGCGTCACGGGGCGCGGCGATCCCGGCCCAGAGCAGCCCGTCACTGCCGAGCCACAGGTTGTCCGGGAATCCGGGCAGGTTCTCCACCAGCATCGATTCGGCGCCGTCGAGCCCGTACCGCCGGATCCGATAGCCTGCGGTCTCGGCCACCAGCAACGCCGAGCCGTCCGCGGTGAGGGCCAGCCCGTTGGCGAATTTCAGCCCGTCGAGCAGCACGGTGACCGTCCCGTCCGGGTCGCGGCGCAGCAGCCGGCCGGTGCAGGAATGCTCGAACACGTCGCCGAGATGGTCGTCGAGGTTCCACTCGGTGGTCGACGTGGTGAACCAGATCGTGCCGTCCGGGCCTTCGACGACGTTGCTGGCGAAGGTGATCGGCGCGCCGTCCACCGTGTCGGCGAGCACCTCGATCGTCCCGTCCGGCGCGACGGCGAGCAGCCCCCGGTCGTGGTCGCAGACCAGCAGCCCGCCGTCGGCGCGCGGGTGCAGCCCAAGAGGCCGTCCGCCGGTGTCGGCGAGCACGATGTGTTCCCCGCTGTGTGGGTCGATCCGCACGATCCGCCCGTCGGCGAGCCCGGTGACCACCTGGCCGGCCGCGTCGAAGACCACGTCCTCGGGCCCGGTCCCGCCGGTCGGGATGAGCCGGCGCACCCGCAGCGGCCCGGTGGCCGGCGCCTCGGTGCGGGCGGGCGGCGACCAGCGTCGCGGCCGGATCCAGCGGCGGGCCATCGGAACCTCCAGGGGTCAGGTCGTCGGCTGCGGGTTGGTCAGGTTGCGCACGTCGGGCAGGGCGAGCACGGCGAGACTCGTGGCGATGATGACGGCGATGCCGATGACCAGCAGGGGCACGACTCCGACGACCGGGGCCGCGAACCCTACCAGCGCGTAGCCGAGAGGCAAGGTCACCAGCGAGCCGAACCAGTCGTAGGCCGCGACGCGGGACAGCACCTCGCGGGGCACGTTGGCCTGGAGGCTGGTCTCCCACAGGGTGACGAAGACGCCCATGCCGAGGCCGGCGGCGAACCCGCCGGCGATGACGGCCGGCAGCGGGGCGGAGACGGCGAGCGTCAGCAGCGCGAGCACGAACCCGGACACCCCGAACACGCCGGTGCGCAGCGGGTAGTGCGGGGTGACGCGGGCCATCACCAGCCCGGCCACGACCGCGCCGGCCCCGAACCCGCCGAGGATGAACCCCCAGCCGCGGGCGCCACCGAGACCGTCGGCGGCGATCTGCGGGCCGAGCACCATGTACGCCGGGAGCACAGCCAGGTGGATCAGCGAGAACTGGGCCACCAGCGTCCACAGCCACCGCCGGGACCGGAACTCGGCCCAGCCCTCGCGCAGGTCGGCGACCAGGCCGGACGGCCGCGACCGGGGCGCGGCGGTGTCACGTGGCACGCCGAGCATGAACAGCGCGCTGGCCAGGTAGGACGCGGCGTCGATGGCGATCACCGCGCCCGGGTTGAAGGCGACGACGAGCAGGCCGCCGGCGGCCGGGCCGAGCAACCGGCCCACCGAGCGGCCGAATCCGATCAGCGCGTTGGCCCGTTGCAGGGTGCCCGGCTCGTTGAGCGACGGGATGATGCCGGCCAGGGCGGGCCGGGAGAAGGCGCTGCCCAGCCCGTCGATCGCGGCGAAGACCATGAGGGCGGCCAGCGGCACCCGGCCGGTGAGGATCCAGATCGCCAGCACCGCCTGGCTGACACCGCACACCACGTCGGTGATCAGCAGCAGCGTGCGCCGCGACAGCCGGTCGGCCAGGACGCCGCCGATCAGGACGAACCCGACGACCGGCAGCCGGCCGGCGCCCAGCACCAGGCCCAGCCCGGCGACGCCGTATCCGCTGGAAAGGACCGCGAACGCCAGCGCCACCGGGGTCATCTGAGTGCCGAGCACCGACGTGTAGAAGCCCGCCAGGAGGCTCCGCATCGGACGGCTGATCGCCCGGGGCCGGCTGGCAACTTCATGATCTTCGATACCCGGCACTCGCCGATCATAGGGGATCGGTCAGGCCGCCCACTCCTTGGCGAGCAGCTCGAAGGACCGCACCCGGTCGCGGTGATCGTGGGTGATGGTGGTGACCAGCAGTTCGTCGGCGCCGGTGACACGTTGCAGAGTTTCCAGCCGTTCTGCCACTGTCTGCGGTGATCCGGCGAACTGGGTGTCGACCCGGTCGGCGACGATGGCCCGGTCCTGGGCGGTCCAGGCGAACGCCTCGGCCTCCTCGATGCTGGGGAACGGGACGGCGCCGAGGCCGGTGCGGATGCTGCGGACCCAGACCGCGAACGGCTTCGCCAGGTGCTGTGCGGTCGCGTCGTCCTCGGCCACCAGCACGTCGGCCGACACCATCACGTACGGTTCGGCCAGCGCCGCCGACGGCACGAACGACTCCCGGTACGCCTCGACCGCCTCCAGCACCTTCGCCGGGGCGACGTGGTAGTTGGCGGCGAACGGCAGCCCCCGCGCGCCGGCCGTGCGGGCGCTCTCCCCGCCGGAACTGCCGAGCAGCCACACCTGCAGGTCCGCGCCGGCGCCGGGGGTGGCGGTCACCTCGTTGCCCTCGTCGTCGGCGACCGGCCCGGCGAGCAGCGCGAAGATCTGGTCGAGGACGTCGTTGAGGCCGAGCGGCTCGGCCTGCGGCTGGGTGAGGAAACTGCTCGCGAGCGCGGTCCGCTTGGACGCGAAGATCGGCGCCCAGGAGAACGGACGGGGGATGAGCAGCCCGTCGACGACGCGTTCGGTCTGCGGCGCCTCGTCGGTCTTCTCGGTGCGCGCCTGCCCGGACCGGCCCAGACCCAGGTCGAACCGGCCCGGATACAGCGCGTCGAGCAGCCCGAACTGTTCCACGATGGACAGCCCGGTCTGGAAGCCGGTCTGCACGGCCCCGGAGCCGAGCCGGATGTGGCCGGTGACCGCGGCGATCTGCCCGAGCAGCAGCGCCGGCTGCGAACTGGCCACCCCCGGCGTGAAATGGTGCTCGGCCACCCAGTAGCGGTGATAGCCGAACTGCTCGGCCCTCCGGGCCAGGTCGAGGGTGCGGCGCAGCGCGTCCGGCACGTCACCGCCGGAGACCAGCGGCGCGAGATCGAGGATCGAGAGGGGTACGGGCACGGCTACCGCCCTTTCAGGAGACGTAGCACGGGAGCGATGTCGCTGGCGAACAGTTCCAGGCTGGCGCGGTTCTGTTTCTCGGTGAGTCCTTCGGTGTCGGCGCTCAGATGGGTGACCGAGTGCCCGAGCCGGTCGTGGTAGCGGTGCACCTTGTCGATGATCTGCTGCGGGCTGCCGACCAGCATCGAGCTGCGTTCCACGGCGTCCTCGATGCTGTGGAAGACCGGCTGCACGCCGACTCTGCGGAACGCCTCCTGCCGGGCCTCGAAGATCGGCCGGTACACGTCGATCGCCTCCTGGGAGGTGCGGGCGGCGTAGAAGCCGGCGCTGCCCGCCCCGATCCGGATGGCGGCCGGGTCGTGGCCGTGGTGCGCCCACCGTTCCCGGTAGTGGTCGATCAGTTCGGCGTACGGCTCGATCGGGTTGGTGACGTTGGCCGAGAACAGCGGGTCGCCGTAGGACGCGGCCAGGTCGACCGACGCTCTGCTGGTGGCGCTGCCGTGCCAGACGGTGATCGGGTTCTGCAACGGCCGGGGCCAGGTCTCGGCGTCGGTGAGCGACGGCCGGTACTTCCCGGCCCAGGTGACCTTCTCCTCCCGCCACAACCGGCGGAACAGGTCGTAGCTCTCCCGCAGCCGGTCCCACTGGTCGTCGACGGTCACGTGGAACAGTTGCGCCTGCGCCGCCCCGTTGCCCTTGCCGATGATCAGCTGGAGCCGGCCGCCGGACAGGTTGTCGAGGGTGGCGTAGTCCTCGAACGCGCGGACCGGGTCGAGCAGGCTGAGCGTGGTCACCCCGGTCCACAACTCGATCCTGGACGTCTTCGCCGCGATGTGGCTGAGCACGACCGGCGGCGACGACGACAGGAACGGCCGCTCGTGCCGCTCGCCCACGGCGAACCCGTCGAAGCCGAGCTGCTCGCCGAGGACCGCCGCGTCGACGACCTCCCGCAGCCGCTGCTCGACGCTCTTCGACCGGTCGAGGTACGTGATCAGGCTGAGCAGCAGGAACTTCATCACAGCCCCAGGTTCGCGCGCAGCGTGGTGCCGGAATACTCGGTCCGGAACACGCCGCGTTCCTGCAGCAGCGGGACCACCTGGTCCACGAAGTCGTCCAGTCCGGCCGGCGTCAGGTGCGAGACGAGGATGAAACCGTCGCACGCGCCGGTCTGCACGTACTCGTTGAGCTGCGCGGCGACCCGTTCGGGCGTGCCGATGAAGTTCTGCCGCCCGGTCACCTCGATGATCAGGTCCCGGATCGACAGGTTCTTCGCCTCGGCGCGGGCCCGCCACTCGGCGGCGGTCTTCAGCCGGTCCGGGTACATGCCGGCGCGGCCCTTGATGATCGTGTCGTCCTCGTCGAGCACCGGGTCGATGTCCGGCAGCGGCCCCTCCGCGTCGTAGCCGGACAGGTCGGTGTTCCACAGCTGCTCCAGCAGCAGGATCGCGGTCTGCGGGCTGACCTGCCGGCGCCGGATGTGATGGGCCTTCTCCTGGGCGTCGGCGTCGCTGTCGCCGAGCACATAGGACACCCCCGGAATGATCTTCAGGCTGTCCTCGGCCCGGCCGTACTTCGCGAGCCGGTCCTTGACGTCACGGTAGAAGACCCGGGCGTCGTCGATCTGGTGGTGGCGGGAGAAGATCGCGTCGGAGTGCCGCGCGGCCAGCTCGCGGCCGCCGTCGGAGTCACCTGCCTGCAGGATGATCGGATGCCCCTGCGGGCTGCGCGGCGCCCCGAACCGGCCCGAGATGTCGAACTGTTCGCCGCGGTAGGAGAAGTCGCCGCCGTCGGAATCCCAGAGCGCCCGGGCGGCTTCGATGAACTCCCCGGCCCGGACGTACCGGTCCGCATGGTCGAGGAACCCGCCGCGCCGGAAGTTCGCCCCGAAGAACGCGCCAGGCGAGGTGACCACGTTCCACGCGGCCCGCCCGCCGGACAGGTGGTCGAGGGTTGCCAGCTGGCGGGCCAGCTCGTACGGCTCGTGGTAGGTGGCGTTGAGGGTCCCGGCCAGCCCCAGGTGCTCGGTGACCGCGGCCAGGGCGGTCAGCACCGTGATGGTGTCCGGCCGGCCGACCACGTCCAGGTCGTGGATCAGCCCCCGCTGCTCGCGCAGGCGCAGCCCTTCGGCCAGGAAGAAGAAGTCGAACAGCCCGCGTTCGGCGGTCTTCGCGAGGTATTCGAAGGAGCCGAAGTCGATCTGGCTGCCGGCGCGCGGGTCGCTCCACACGGTCGTGTTGTTCACGCCCGGGAAGTGCGCGGCGAGGATGATCTGCTTAGGCACGTCCGGCCTCCTGATAGCGGTTGACGGCGACGGGCAGGCCGAGGCGCTCGCGCAGCACCGGCTTGGTGGACGGCTCGAACAGGCCACGGCGGCGCAGTTCCGCGACGAGTTCCCCGGTGACGTCGGCGACGTCGGCGACGTGCAGCCGGAACCCGTCGATCCCGGAGCCGATCCACCAGTTCTGGATCAGGTCGGCGAGCTGTCGCGGGGTGCGGGTCCCGTCGACGGCCAGGTCCACGAAGATCTTCTTCTCCGGGACGATCCGCTGGACGATCCGGGCCGCGTCGCCTGCGTCGGACGGCGTCACGAAGAACACGTCGGCGTCGAGGGCGTCCCAGATCTGCGGGGAGTGCGCGAGCGCCGCGATCACCGGCTGGCCCTGCGGGGGCCGCGGCACGATCGACGGCCCCTTGACCGAGAAGTGCTTCCCCTCGAAGTCGATGTAGTGCAGCCGCTCCCGGTCGACGTACCGGCCGGTGGCGACGTCGGAGATGATCGCGTCGTCCTGCCAGCTGTCCCAGAGCCGCCGGACCACCTCGATCGCGTCGCCGGCCTCGGCGATCAGGTCCTCGACGGGCAGCGGGGCGCGGCGGCCGAGCAGCGCCGCCTCGGCCGGGTCCGCCGAGATCCGCACCTGCCAGCCGGCCCGGCCCCGGCTCACCCAGTCGAGGGTGGCCAGCGCGGTCGACAGGTGGAACGGCTCGGTGTGGGTGGTGGTGGCGACCGGCACCAGGCCGACGTGCCGGGTCAATGGCGCGACCCGGGCGGCGACCTGCACCGCGTCCGGCCCGTGCCGCCCGAAGTGGTCGTCGAACGTCACGAAGTCGAGCCCGGCCTCGTCGGCCTGCCGGACCTGGCCGATCCAGTCCTCGGCGGCGAACGAGTCCCCGGCCAGGGCGACCGCGAGATGCAATGTCATCGGCTTACCTCCAATGTGGGCACGGCGTCGAGCAGCGCCCGGGTGTACTCGTGGCCGGCGTGGTCAAAGACGGCCTTGACCGGGCCCTGTTCGACGACCCGGCCGTCCTGCATGACCAGGACCCGGTCGGCGAGATCGCGGATCACACCCAGGTCGTGGGAGATGAACAGCAGCGCGGTCCCGTCCGTCTCGCGGATGCCGGCCAGCAGGTCCAGGACCTGCGCCTGCACCGACACGTCGAGGGCGGACACCGGCTCGTCGCAGATGATCAGACTCGGCCGTGGGGCGATGGCCCGGGCCACCGCGACCCGCTGCCGCTGCCCGCCGGACAGCTGCCGCGGATACCGGTCCAGCACGTCGGCGCCGAGCCCGACCCGTTCCAGATACGGTTCCGGGTCCTCGCCGCGGGGCAGCGCCTCGCCGACGATGCGCCGCACGGTCCACCGCGGGTCGAACGCCGACAGCGGATCCTGCGCGATCAGCTGCAGCCGGCGGCGGACCGGGCGGCGCACCCGCTCCGGCACCCCGCTGAAGTCGGCGCCCTCGAACCGCACATGCCCGGACGTCGGCTCGGCCAGCCCGAACAGCAGCTGCGCCACGGTGGTCTTGCCCGACCCCGACTCGCCGACCAGCCCGACGATCTCCCCGCGGCGGATCGTCAGACCGAAATCCTTCACTACGGTGCGGTCGCCGTACACCTTGCGCAGCGCGGTGGCCTCGGCGACGACGTCGCCGGGCTCGGTGGTGGTCGCGCGCCGTCGCCCGGTCGCCGCTGAGATCAATTCCCTGGTGTACGGGTGACCGGCGCTCACCAGGATCGTGCGGGTGTCGCTGCCCTCGACGATCCGCCCGTCCTTCATGACCAGCACCCGGTCGGCGAGTTTCGCCACGACCGCCAGATCGTGGCTGATCAGCAGCAGCGTCTCGCCGCGGGACCGGCGTTCAGCGAGCAGCGCCAGGATCTGCGCCTGCACCGTCGCGTCGAGCGCCGTGGTCGGCTCGTCGGCGATCAGCAGCCGTGGCCCGCCGGCGATGGCCGAGGCGATCAGCGCCCGCTGCCGCAGCCCGCCGGACAGCTGATGCGGGTACTGCCGGGCCCGCCGGTCCGGTTCCGGCACGTGCACGTCGGTGAGCAGCTGCCGGACCCGGTGCGCACGGTCCCGGCGGTCGCCGATGCCGTGGGTCTGGAGCACCTCGCCGATCTCCGCGCCGACCGTGCGCAGCGGATCGAGGGAGACCAGGGCGTCCTGCAGGATCAGCCCGGCGAACCGGCCCCGCAGCCGGCGCCACTCGCGGGCGGCGAAACCGCGCACGTCCCGGCCGTCGACGGTGAACGTGCCGGCCTGCACCCGCGCGTTCGGACCGGCCAGTCCGACCAGGCTGCGGGCGGTCACGCTCTTGCCGGAGCCGCTCTCGCCGACCAGCGCGACACACTCGCCCTCGCCGATCGTGAGGTCGACCCCGCGTACCGCCTCGACCTGCCGTTTCCCGGTGAAGGTGACCCGCAGATCCTCGACGTGGATCACGATTGAGCCTCCTTGGCGTGCTCGCGCAGCCCTTGCTTCGCGGCGGTGCACCCGATCACGCCGGGCGTCCTTCGAACCGGTTCTGGAGGTACCGGCCGATCACGGTGAGAGAGATGACGGTGGCGGTGACCGCCGCGCCCGGCAGCACCGACGCCCACCAGGCGATGTGCAGGTATCCGCGGCCCTCGGAGAGCATCGCGCCCCACTCCGGCGACGGCGGCTGCGGACCGAGCCCGAGGAAACTGAGCCCGGCCGCGATCAGCACCGCCTCGCCGAGCCCGATCATCGCCAGCACCGGGATCGGGCCGAGCACGTTGGGCAGCACGTGCCGCAGCACCAGCCGGGTCCGGGACGTTCCGAACGCGACAGCGTGCGTGACGTACGCGGCCTGCCGCACCACCAGTGTCTGGGCCCGCACCACCCGGGCGTAGTGCGGGGTGGTGGCGATGCCGATGGCCACGATCAGGCTGGTGGTGCCGGTGCCCGCGATCGCGATGAACAGCAGCGCCAGCAGCACCAGCGGGAACGCGGCGAGCGCGTCGAACCCGCGGCTGAGCGTCTCGTCGGCGAACCGGTGGGCGAGCCCGGCGATCAGCCCGAGCAGGATGCCCGCGCCGACCGCGATCAGGGTGGCCGCGACACCGATGGTCAGCGAGTGCCGGGCGCCGTGCACCACCCGGTCGAAGACGTCCCGGCCGAGCTGGTCGGTGCCGAACCAGTGCGCCGCCGACGGCGCCTCCAGCACCCGCAGCGGATCGGCGGCGAGCGGGTCGCCGGCGAACAGCGACGGCCACGCCACCGCGGCCACCGCGAGGACGAGAACGAGCCCGGCCGCGGTGAGGCCGGGCCGGGGCCGTCGCAGGGTGAGCCGGCGAACCACCGGCCGGGGCAGGGCGAGCGTCACTGGTCAGCTCCTTCGCAACCGCGGATCGATGATCAGGTACGCCAGATCGGCCGCCGTGTTGATCACGACGAAGGCGGCGGCCGCCAGCACGACGACGGCCAGCACGACGGGCATGTCCCCGTTGCCGACCGCCTGGAGGGTGACCTGGCCGAGCCCGGGCCGCCCGAAGACCTGCTCGATGATCACGGCCCCGCCGAGCAGGACACCGGTGAGCCAGCCGAGCAGGGTCACCGCCGGAATGAGCGAGTGGCGCAGCGCGTGCCGGCTGAGGACCGCTCGCTCCCGCAGGCCACGGGCCCGCGCGGTGACCGCGAACGGCTCGTCCAGCGCCCGGTCCAGCCCGTCGCGCAGCACCTGGGCCAGCACCCCGGCGATCGGCAGGCCGAGCGTGACCGCCGGCAGCACCAGCGCCGCCCAGCCGCGGTCGCCGGAGACCGGGAACAGCCCGAACCGGAACGAGAACACGCTGAGCAGCACGATCCCGATCAGGAAGGGCGGCGTGGACACGATGATCAGCTCGGCCGTGGAACTGACCCGGCGCACCCACCGGCGCCTGGTGGTCACGGCCAGCACCAGGGCCAGCGTCACCCCGAAGACGGCCGCCGCCACGGCCAGTTTCAGGGTGGGCGGCACCTGGTCGCCGATCACCTCACCGACCGGCCGCTGCAGCAGGTAGGAGCGGCCCAGGTCACCCTGGACGGCCCGCCACAGGTAGTCCAGGTACTGCACGACGGCGGGCCGGTCCAGATGCCACTCGGCGATGATCTGCGCGCGGATCTGCGGGGTGTCGGCGCCGTCGCCGATCAGGCTGTCGACGATGTCGCCGGGGGCGGCCAGCAGCGCGAGGTACGCCGCTGTGGCCGCCGCCCACAGCACGACGGCGCCGGAGGCGACCCGCCGGGCGATCGCCCTGGTCACCTGCCGATCCAGAGGTTGTAGGCGCTGCCCGGCACCCCGGCGGCCGGTTCGAAGCCCAGCCCGCCGACCGTGGTGCTCGCGGCGATCTGGTCGGCCGGCGCGTACAGCGGCAGGATCAGCGCCTGGTCGGTGATGGTCAGCTTCTGCACCTGCTGGTACGCGGTCTGCCGCTGTGCCTGATCGGCGCCGGCCTGCCCCTGTTCGAGCAGCCTGTCCAGGGCCGGGTCCTGGAAACCGGTCCGGTTGATCGCGCCCGCCGAGTGCAGCAGCAGGTTCAGCGCGGCCCCGGCGTCGGTGTCGGCGCGGGAGTTGTCGAACACCTCGTACTGCCCGTCGGCGAGGGCCTGGGTGGCGGTGCCCTGGTCGACCACTGCGACGTTCAGGTCGATGCCGGCGCTCTGCTTGACCTGCGCCTGCACGGCCTGGGCCAGCACGTCACGGCGGTCCCGGACGAACGGCGCCGACTGCACCAGCCGTACCGTCAGCCGTTTGCCGTCCTTGGTCCGGAAACCGTCGGCGTCCCGCGTCGCCCAGCCCGCCTCGTCGAGGAGTCTGTTGGCTTTCGCGGCATCGCCGCCGTAGGTCTTCTCCAGGGTCTTGTCGTAGAACGCGCTGGTCGGCCCGATCACGCTCCACGCCCGGGTGGCACTGCCCCGGTAGACGCCGGTGAGCACCGCGTCGACGTCGACCGCCTCCCGGAACGCCTGCCGCACCCGGAGGTCGTCGAACGGCGCGTGCGTGGTGTTGAAGTAGTACGAGTACGCCGACCCGGAGTTGAGCCCGCGCGACAGCGACAGTTGCGGGTTCGCGGTGATCAGGCCCTCGTCGGTGGCCGGCACGCCCTCGACGATCTGCACCTGGCCGGAGGTGAGCGCGCCGACCCGCACCGACGACTCCTTCAGGAACCGGTAGGTGATCCGGTCGAGGTAGGCGGCCCCGGAGTGCCCGGCGTTGGCCGGCGCCCAGTTGTAGGCCGGGTTCTTCGTGAACACGACCTCCTGCCCGGCGGTGTAGTGGTCGAGCCGGAACGGCCCGGTCCCGGCCAGCTCCGGCCCGCCGGCCTTGAGGTTCTTCGCCTCCTTCAGCGACTTCGGCGACACCTGCGCGCCTTGCGGCGAGGAGAGGAAGTCGAGCAGCAGCACGTCCGGCTGCTTGAGGTGGAACGCGACGGTGGCCGAGTCGACCACCTCCACCCGGTCCAGGTTGCGCAGCTGCACGGCCCGGACGGCCGGGTTGTAGCCGTCGACGAAGAACTGGTCGATGTTCGCCTTGACGGCCTCGGCGTCGAATTTCGTCCCGTCCGTGAAGGTCACGTCGGTGCGCAGCGTGAACGTGTAGGTCTTCCCGTCGGCCGACACCTCGTGGCCGGTGGACAGCCACGGCACGTATCCGCCCTGGCTGTCGTGGGTGAGCAGGGCCTCGAACGTGTTCCACACCAGCAGGCGGGCCTTGGCCTGGGCGTACTGGTGCGGGTTGAAGGTGATCGGCTCGGTCTCGACGGCCCAGGTCAGCGATCCGCCGCTGACCGGCTGGCCGGCCCCGGCCCCGGCCTCCTCCGTCCCGGCGGAACAGGCGGTGAGGACGACGAGGGCGAGAGCTGTGGCGGCCACGGCGGAGCGGGTACGGCTCATACACTTTTCCTATCGCCCCTATAGGAAATTGGCAAGAGGCTGAGACCCTGGACACGCAATGTTTCCAACCCGCCACTGAACCATCCCGCGACGACATGCGTGTCCCATGACGTGCAGCCGACAGACCTCGCCGACCCGCCCCAGAACGCCGACTCGGAGAAACCGTCCGAGAAAACGGTCGACACCGCCCCGGCCGCCGACCCTGCGGAGGGACTCGCGGAAACGCCCATCGAGGCCGAAGACGCTTCCGAACCGGCGGCCCCTTCGGCGCCCGTTTCCGCGCCGACTGGCGTCGACGCTTCTTCCAATTCGGATATTTCCGAAAAGTCAGCTGAGGAGAAGGCGGACGACGAGGTCGCTGAGGCCGTCGCTGCCGAGCCGGCCGAGAAGACCCCGGGCCGGGTACGGCGGATCCTGCGCTCCCGGGCCATGTTCCACGGCCTGAACATCCTGGCCGGCGCCCTGGTCTTCGCCGCACTGCTCTACCCGAACGTCCTGCGCCGGCTCACCCTCGGCAACTTCGCCCGCATCCCGATCGAAGCCGCGTTCGGCATCCTCCTGATGATCGTGCTCCCCCGCCGCCCCCGCCTGGTCGTCGGCTCGGTCCTCGGCGCCGGCCTCGGCTGGCTGCTCATCCAGAAGAGCCTCGACATGGGCTGGTTCAACACCCTGGCCCGCCCGTTCGACGTCATCCTCGACTGGGAACTCTTCGACGACACCTTCAACTTCATCCGCGACTCGTACGGTGCCGCCGGCGCATGGGGCGCAGCGCTCGGCGCGATCACCCTCGGCGCCGCTGTCATCGCCCTGATGATCTGGGCCGTGCTCCGGCTCGCCGCCCTGATCACCGAGCACCGCCGCCGCTCCGCGCTCACCGCCGCCGGCATCGCCTCCGCCTGGATGCTGTCACTGGCCCTCGGCCTCCAGCTCATCCCGGCCGTCCCGGTCGCCGCCCGCACCTCGGTCACCTACGCCTGGGACCGCGCCTGGCAGGCCAAGGAGGGCATCGCCAACGAGGCCGCCTTCGCCGACGAGATCAAGGTCGACCCGTACAAGAACGTGCCGGCCGACCAGATCCTCACCGCCCTGCGCGGCAAGGACGTCATGTTCACCTTCGTGGAGAGCTACGGCCGCAACGCCGTCGAATCACCCAGCCTCGCAGCCGGCACCACAGCCGTCCTCGAAGACGGCGACGCCCAGCTGAAGGCGGCCGGATTCGCCTACCGCAGCGGCTGGCTGACCTCCGCGACCTACGGCGGCAACAGCTGGCTCGCCCACTCCACGCTGCTGTCCGGACTGTGGATCAACAACCAGTCCCGCTACCGCAACCTCACCGCCAGCGACCGCCTGACCATCCCCAGCGCCATGCAGAAAGCCGGCTGGGACACCGTCAGCGTCATGCCCGGCGCCACCCGCGCCTTCCCCGAGGGCGACTTCTACGGCTACAACCGGATCTGGGACTCCCGCAACCTCTCCTACCAGGGACCCCGGTTCAGCTGGTCGCAGATGCCCGACCAGTACACGCTCAAGCAGTTCAACGAGGTCGAGTACAACCGGCCCGGCCGCAAACCGCTGATGGTCGAGATGCCGCTGATCTCCAGCCACACCCCGTGGGCCCCGATCCCCACCTTCATGGACTGGGACGAGGTCGGCGACGGCTCGGTCTACAACGCGATCGCCGCCGACGGCGCTCAGAAAGCCGACATCTGGACCAGCGCCGCCAAGGTCCGCCGCGAATACGGCCGGTCGATCCGCTACACCCTCACCACCCTGATCTCCTGGGTCGAGAAGTACGGCAACGACAACCTGGTCCTCGTCTTCCTCGGCGACCACCAGCCGTCCAGCGTCGTCACCGGCGACAACGCCAGCCACGACGTCCCGATCACCATCGTCGCCAAGGACCCGGCCGTCCTCGACCGCATCGCGAGCTGGAACTGGACCCCCAGCCTCAAACCGGCGGCCGACGCCCCGGTCTGGCCGATGAACGCCTTCCGCGACCGCTTCTTCACCGCTTTCGGCCCGTCCGGCGGCAACCACTGAGCCAGGTGTGCGGCGCCGGTCCCGGTGTCACTCCAGGCGCCGCACACCGCCTGCCTCAGCCAGATACATCCGCAGCCGCTCATGCCGGAACTGGTAGACCGCCCCGTTGCGCCGCAACACCCCACGCCGGGCCGCATCAGCCAGAAACGGCATGAGCCGCCACGGCAACCACCCACGGGCCGCGAACCACAACCGCACCACCGTGTACGTGAGCCAGGCCGACAACGCCGACGAGCCCAGCGCAATCGCCACGAACCATCCGAGCGCCCCGGCGATCAGGCCGGCCCGGACGACGTACCAGACCGGGGCCGGACCCAGATCCCACATCTCCGCCGACCCGCCGGCCCCCACGCCGACCATCGTCACCGCACCGATGAGCAGCGGCGGCACCAGCAACGCCGCGCGGTCACCACGCAGCGTCCGCTCCGGATCCCACAACTCGTCCGCCGGAGCCGGCCGGATGAACGCGGAAGCCAGGCCGAACAACAGACCCAGCGGCACACCCAGACCGACCGATGTCGTCACAGTGAGGAGCAAGGCCAGCCCGAGTGGTTCCCGCGCCGCGGGCTCATTCCATAGACCGATCGCCAGGCACAGCGCCTCCCCGGCCAGGAAAGCCATCGCCGGCCCCTGCACCCCCGTCAGCGGCGCCGACGTCACGCTCGCCGGCCGGCCCCCGCGCCCCAGCCGCACGACCGCCAGCGCCACCTCACGCCAGACCGAGCGGGTCACCCACGACGCGACGGCCACCGCGACGACCGACAGCACGATCACCCCGTGCGGCCCCACCGGGAGCAGCAACCCCCAGACGAAGATCATCGGCGCGACGAAAAAGATCCCGCCAACCGCTGCCGTCCGCAGACGCCGAGCTTGAAACCGCAGTTGATGTGGCTCCTCGGGAGCACTCGCGCCCGGAAGAAAGTACCCGAACCCGAAGATCGCGGCGGCGAAGAGCAACGTGCCGGCCCCGAGCTCGCCGACCAGAGCGAAGAACAGCAGGAACGGCACCACGATCCCGGGCAGAACCGCCACCCGCGCGGCAGGAACCGGCGCGCCGGAGACCCAGCCGATACGCCACCACGCGAAGTCCTGCTGCGCCTGCCGGTCCAGAAGCCGGGCCAGGAAACCGAGCCAGGCCGCCGACCTGACCGCCGTGAACCGCGGCCGCGCCGTCCCCTGCTCTGGATACACCGCCGGCAGATACCTGTCGAACAGCCGCCGTTCGAGCTCACCGCCCTCGGCCAGCTCGATCAACTCAGCCGGGTCCGAACCGGGCACCCGGTACACGGTCCGCGCCAGGTAGGTCATCAGTGGGCTCGACAACGCCGCCGCCAACGGGCCGGACGGATTCCGGACCAGCTCCCGGGCCACCGGCGCCCACCGGTCCGTGTCACCCGCCTGCCCGCCCGGTAGATATCCGGCCGCCTGCTGCGGGCTCAACGGGTCCAGCTCGACGATCAGCGCCCGATGCAGCGGCTCACCCGTCTCCGTCACGGTCGCCGCGTACTCCTCGGCCCGGCTCATCACCACCAGCGGCAGGTCCACCAGCTCGTTGAGAGCGGTCACCGCGGCCGCCCGATCCTCCGGCCGCATCTCGTCCAGCCCGTCGAGCACCGCGATCACACCACGCTCGGCGACGAGCCGCCCGGCCTCCCGCGCGACCGCCCGCAACCCGTAACGCCCGGCCAGGGTCCGCCCCAGCCAGGCCTCGAACTCCTCGGTGGACGGACGCCACCCGGCCAGGTCGAGCAGCACCGCCACCGGCTCCCCGGGCCGCCGGTCGGCCAGCAGCCCGCAGGTGAGCAGCACCGCCGCCGACGTCTTGCCCGCGCCCGGCCGCCCGATCACGACAAGCCGCCGGAACGGCAGCCGCCGCCAGGTCTCGGCCAGATCCTGCACGTCGCCGGCGAGACGCAGCCGGGTCACCCGGACCTGGCCCAGATCAGCGACCTCATCCGGCGGCACCCCGACCGGCCGTTCGGTGATCCGCCACCGGATCCGCATCGGCGAGGTCCCGCGCAGCCCCCGCCGAACCGCCTCCCGCTCCCACTGCCGCCCGACGAGGTCGGCCAGCCGGTCCAGCACATCGTCAGCCGTGTCGGCCGCGTCGGCGCGCCCGGTCCGGGCGCCGGCGACCGCCCACAACGCGATCCATGCGGCGGCCGCACCGAGAACGCTGCCGATCTGGTCGGCCGTGTCCCGGTCACCGGGCGACAGCAGCCGGAACCCGGCCACAAGCGTCAGCACCAGAACAACGCCGCCGCCGACCATCCACCGGATCCGCCCCCACGAACGCATGCCAGCATCGTCCCGCACCACCGCCGAATCCGTCCTCTCTGGACCCACACCCCCTCCCCCTGCCACACCGCCCTCCCCTCCCGCGGCACACCTCCCCTCCCGCGGCCCTCCCCTCCCGCGGCCCTCCCTCTTGCGGCACGCCGTCGCGCCGCGATCTTGTGGACTTCGGCGGGACAGGTGTGCCCCTCGAGTTTCGCCATTTGAGAAGCAACATTGCAGGTCAGGGCCGCGCCGAAGTGAATCTCGCATTCACCCTGGTCAGCATCATCCCCAACGAACTCCGCAGATCATCGCGAGGTCCTATGGCCTTGGACGGGGCCGTCCAGAGGCGATGCCGGGAACGGGCCGCCGAGAGCGGGCCCGCCGGCCGCAGCGATGGTCAGCGCACACGTTCGCCTGGGCGCAGCGGTGGTCAGCGCACACGTTCGCCGATCGTGTGCGCCTGCTTCGCTCTGACGGGGACGGGCGCACATGTTGTGCCGTCCGTGTGCGCCTGCCATCGTTCCGGCGAGGGTGAAGTCGCACGTTGCCGCATTGTGTGCGCTGGCCGTCGCGCGCCGGCCGAACACCGGCGACCGCGTCTGGCTGCCCGCTGGCGGCCGGGCCGGGCCGGGCGCCGCCGACCGCATCTAGCGGAAGGCCGACGACCAAGGCTTGCGACGACGGACAGCGGTGCGCCGTCACGTCGCGGGCGCGACGGGGCGCACCCACTCTGCTGCGTCCTAGGAGGCTAGTTTGAAAGGCGGACCGGTTCGTCCCGGTCTTGGACTGTTCGGTCTGTCTAAACGGCTTGCGGGAACGCTCGTTCCACCATTGCGACCAGCGCCGTGGACAGCAGCACGTGCACCTGCTCGCGGGTCAGCACGCCCCGCTGCAACCACTCCTGCGCGGTCCAGATGGCCAGCCCGACATACGACCGGGTCATCCCCCGCAGCGCCGGCGACGGGTCGTCCCCCATCCCGACCGCACGCAGCACTCCAGCCGCGGCGACATCGACGGCCTCGGCGATCACGGCGTTCACCTCCGCATCACCGGCCATCCCGCCGGCGCCGGTCGCGGCCAGCCAGGAGGTGCTGTGCCGGGACACCACGTCGAGGAACCAGCTGACGATGGAATCGGCCCGTTCGGGTAGTTCGCCCTCGGGAAGCTGCTCCAGCGCCACTTCGGGCACGGTCAGCATCACTCGTACGACTTCGAGGTAGAGGTCCTTTTTCGTACCGAAATAGTGGTTGACCAGGCCGCGGGCGACGCCGGCGTCCCGGGCGACGTCCGTGGTGGAGACGTCGGCGTAGGGTTTCGACCCGAACAGGCGGATCGCCACCGAAAGGATCTGTTCACGCCGGGCGTCCGGTTCCAGCCGGCGCCGGCGCATCGCCTCGACACTCACCTGGCCGACCTTACGGCACGTCGATCGATCGGCGCCCGAGATGCCCGTTTCATCGATGTTTCGATCGGCGGGAAAGATGAATCGCGGCAATTCATACGCATGTTATTGACACATCGCCAATAGTGTTCGATGGTGTGTCGATGCCGACGCCTGGACTGGACGGTTACGTCGAACCGTGGCGCAAGCCGGAACACGACGACCTGGCCGAGCTCGCGCGCGCCTTCTTCACCAAGGAGGTGCTGCCGCACGCCGAACGCCTGGAACAGCAGGGCCACCCTGACCGCGAGCACTACCGCCGGGCCGGCGAGCTGGGGCTGCTCGGCCTCTCCATCCCGGAGGAGTACGGCGGCGGGGGCGGCGACTTCACCCACGAGGCCACCCTGTTGCACGAACAGACGCTGGCCGGCGAGGGTAGCCTGGGCATCGCCGTGCACAGCGGCATCGTCACCGGGTACATCAACGACTACGGCTCCGACGAGCAGAAACGTCGCTGGCTACCGGGCCTGGTGAGCGGTGAGCTGGTCGGCGCGATCGGCATGACCGAGCCGGACGGCGGTTCGGACGTGCAGGCGATCCGCACCCGGGCGATCCGCGACGGTGACGACTATGTGGTGAACGGTTCGAAGACGTTCATCACCAACGGAATCCTTGCGGACCTGTTGGTCCTCGCGGTGAAGACCGACACGTCCGCACGCGCGCACGGGATCTCGCTGCTGGTGTGCGAGCTGACCGGCGATCCGGCCGGCTTCCGCCGCGGACGGAAGATCGAGAAGATCGGCCTGCACTCGAACGACACGGCCGAACTGTTCTTCGACGACTTCCGGGTTCCCGCCGCGAACCTCTTGGGGACCGAGGGGTCCGGATTCATCCAGATGATGCAGCAACTCCCCCAGGAGCGGCTGGTCATCGGGGTCGGAGCGGTCGCGGCCATGCAGCGTGCGGTCGAGCTGGCCACGGCGTACGCCAAGGAGCGGGTGGCTTTCGGCAAGCCGCTGCTCGGTCACCAGAACACCCGGATGGTCCTGGCCGAGGTCGCCACGCGCACCCGGGTGTCCCGGGTCTTCCTGGACGACTGCATCCAGCGGCATGCCCGTGGTGAGCTGGACGTGGCGACCGCCGCGATGGCCAAGCTGTACCTGACCGAGGGCCAGTGCGAGGTCGTCGACAGGTGCCTGCAGATCTTCGGTGGCTACGGCTACACGACCGAGTACCCGATCGCGAAGATGTATGCGGACGCCCGGGTCCAGAAGATCTACGGCGGCACCAACGAGATCATGAAGGAGCTGATCTCCCGTGTCCTCTGAGATCGGGTTCGCCCGATGACCGCCCTCGAAGGTGTGCGCGTCGTCGAGTTGTCCGGGCTGGCGCCGGCCCCGTTCGGGTGCATGATCCTCGCCGACCTGGGCGCCGACGTGGTGCTGGTCGAGCGCCCCGGTGGTAACGGACCGGCCGGTCCGCCACCTGGTCCGATGCAGCGCGGACGCCGTACCGTGACGATCGATTTGAAATCTGAGGCCGGTGTGGCCGGGTTGCTGAGCCTGATCGAGAAGGCCGACGTGCTGGTCGAGGGTTTCCGCCCCGGCGTCGCCGAGCGGCTCGGTTTCGGGCCCGAGGTGTGCGAGAAGCTGAACCCGGCGCTGATCTACGCGCGGATGACCGGCTGGGGTCAGGACGGCCCGCTGGCTCCGACGGCCGGCCATGACATCGACTACATCGCGATCGCCGGCGCCCTGGACCCACTGGGCCGGGCTGGCGAGAAGCCGCACGCCCCGATCAACCTGCTGGGCGACTTCGCCGGCGGCGGCATGCTGCTGGCGGTAGGTGTCCTGGCCGCCCTGGTGGAACGCTCCCGGTCCGGCCGGGGCCAGGTGGTCGACGCCGCGATGGTGGACGGGTCCTCGCTGCTGATGACCTTCGTCCACGGCATGGCCGCGGCCGGCCGCTGGCCCGCGCCCCGGGGCCGGAACCTGCTCGACGGCGGAGCGCCCTTCTACGACACCTACCAGGCTGCCGACGGTGGTTTCCTGGCGGTCGGCTCGCTGGAGCCACAGTTCTACGCGGCGCTGCTGAAAGGCCTGGACCTGGCCGACGACCCGAGGCTGCCCGGCCAGTTCGACTTCGCCGCCTGGCCGGAGCTGCGGCGCCGCTTCACCGAGCGCTTCCTGGAGAAGACCCGCGACGAATGGTCCGCGATCTTCGAGCCCCTGGACGCCTGCGTCAGCCCCGTCCTCTCCCTGACCGAGGCGCCGCTGCACCCCCACAACGAGGCGAGGAAGGCGTTCATCGAGGTGGGCGGCGTCGTCCAGCCGGCCCCGGCGCCGCGCTTACAGCGAACCCCGGCACAGACACCGGCCCCTCTGCGCCAGGCCTCGGTCCCGGAGGTCCTCTCCTCCTGGTCATGACTTTTCTGGTACGGCCACAACCACACAACCACAACGGCCCGGCCCCGGACCACCCCGCAAGGTGGCCCCGGTGCCGGGCCGAAACGCGCCCGCCGGGCTGATCCGGTAGCCGCGCGGCGCTGGGCTGATCCAATAGCCGTCCGGCGCCGGCCTGATCCAGTAGCCGCCCGGCGCCGGCCTGATGCGAGGTCACGCTGACCGTTGACACCTGATCCAGTAGCCGCCCGGCGCCGGGTTGATCCAGTAGCCGCCTGGCGCTGGGCGATCGGGCCGGCCAGGCACAGGACGTCGCGCCCGGCGAAGGTCACGAACCCGGACGACCCTCGTGGATCTTGCACGGTTCTCCGAGCCGGCAGCGATCTTGCATGGCTCTTCACGTCACAGATCTTGCACGGTTCTCCACCCTGGCAGCGATCTTGCAAGGTTCTTCATGTCTGGGCGTGGTTTGTCGTGCAAGGTCTACTCCGCTGGGGAGACCTTGCAGCTTTCTTCCTGCTGGGACGCGGAAAGGGCTGCAAGATCGACGCGGGCATGGAAAGTCGTGCAAGATCCGCGGGCGGCGAGCCGTAAGCGGCGGAGCCGACGTCGGCTGAGTCGTTGCCGGCTGAGTCGTTGCCGGCTGAGCCGTTGCCAGCGGAGCCGACGTCGTCCGGCCGAGGGCCGCCCTCCTCAAGGTGAAGTGGCTGCCCAGAAGACTCCGGGGCCGGCAAAGGCTGCAAGATCGGCGGCCTGGTGCGCTGAGCGGTGCGATAGGGATGCTTCCGGCGGGGATGAAGGGCCGGCCAGGTGCTCGTCTCGCTTCCACCCCACGTGGGAGCGGCGGCGAGCGCCTGGCCGGGGTGTTCGGGTGCAGGGGATTCTGACAGGAGCGGGGATTACGCCGGGGCGGGCGCGTCTACCGACATCCTACATGGGAGCGCTCCCAAAGCAACCGGCCCGGCCGGGAGAACGACCGGCCGGGCCGGCGGACCGGAGAGGGTGCCGCCGACCAGGTAAAGGGCGGCGGACCGGAGAGGGCGCCGCCGACCAGGTAAAGGGCGGCGGACCGGGGAGGGCGCCGCCGACCAGGTGAGGCCGGCGGGCCACAGCGCGGTGCAGGCAAGCGGACCGAGGGGTGCCGCCGGCCCGGTGGAGGCCGGCGGCACCGGTGGCACGAGGAGGTGCGCGTCAGCCGGCGGTGCAGGTCAGCGTGGGGACGCTGTTGGTTCCGGTCCAGGAGCCGAGGAACCCGAAGTTCGTGCTGGCGCCCGCCGAAAGGCTGCCGTTCCAGGCCGCGTTCCGGGCCGTCACCGCGGCTCCGCTGCTGGTCACCGTGGCGCCCCAGGCGTTGGTGACGGTCTGGCCGTTGGCGTACGTCCAGGTCACCGTCCAGGACTTGATCGCCGCGCTGCCCGCGGTGACCTTCACGTCGCCCTGGAATCCGCCCTGCCACTGTCCGGCGATCGCATAGGTGGCGGTACAGGCGCCACCGGGCGTGGACGGCGAGGGTGAGGGCGACGACGGGGACGGCGACGGCGACGACGGGGTGGGCGAGCTGGGCTGGACGCCGCCGAAGATGGTGGCCTCCTTGCTGGTGGCCTTGAGCCCGTTGGCCCCGTTGACGATCCGCTGCCCCCAGGTGGTGAGGGAGGCGGCGTTGAAGCTGTTCGTCATGTCGAGGATCGGGTCGGTGTTGCCGGCCCACGACCACCCGAGGTAGCCGAGCCCCCGGGCCTGCGCCTCGGCCATCAGGGTCGCGTCGTCCACCTCGCCCGAGGCGAACTGCCAGCCGAACTCGCCGATCACCAGCGGCCAGTTGTTGTTCTGGAACACGTCGAGGTAGTTGCGGATCGACGCGGCGGTGTTGAACACGGCGTACATGTGGATGGACAGCACCGTGTTGGCGCGGGTGTCGGCGTTCAGGACCGTCTGCGCGTTGTCGCGCATCGTGTACTGCCAGTCCTGGCCCCAGTTGGGGGCGTCGACCATGAGCAGGTGCTCGAAGCCGTTGCTGCGCATCTTCTGGATGGCGGCGACGGTGGCGGCGGTCCACTGGCCGGGGTTGGTGTTGCCGATCGGCTCGTTGCCGATGTTGATGACGACGTAGTTCTCCTGGCCCTGGAGCACGCTCTTCAGCGAGATCCAGTAGTTGACGGCCTGGTCCAGGGTGTACGCGGCGCCGTCTTCGCCGTACCCGGTGGTGTCGTGGTCCTCCAGGACGCAGATCAGCCGGTTCGCCTTGCACAGGCTGATCACGTTGGTGACGTCGGCGGCGGTGTTGGCGGTCCAGCGGCCGCCGCTGAGCACGACCCGGACCGTGTTGGCGCCGGCCGCCTTCATGTCGGCGAACGAGCCGGTCTGCCCGGCGTACCAGGTGTGCATGTGGTTGATGCCGCGCATGATGAAGTTGCTGCCGTTGGCCTCGACGATGTTCCGGCCGCTGATGTGCAGGCCGGTGGCGGCGTAGGCGGGGGTGACGACGGTCAGCACCGCTGCGGTGAGGGTGACGAGGACTGCGGCCAGCGTGGCCAGTCTTCTCTTCATGGTCTGCCTCTTGAGGGGGATGAGAACGGCGTTCGGTGAACGCCCCGCCCCGGGCAGTGCCGGTCACGCTACCCGCCACCGGGCGGTATCGCAATGGATCGATGTCATGCGGCCCGGCGGGCCTGCTTCTCCCGGTACATGGCGGCGTCGGCCTCGGCGGTGAGGGTGTCGAGCCCGGCCTCGCCGCCGGCCGGGCGCAGCGCCACGCCGATGCTGACGCCGACCGTGACCACGATGCCGTCGCCGAGGTCGGCGGGCCGGCGGACGGCGTCGCGGACACGTTCGCAGACGGCGGCCACCGCGCCTGCCCCGGCGCCGGGCAGCAGGATCAGGAACTCGTCGCCGCCGAGCCGGCCGGCGGTCACTCCGGGGCCGGCCGCCTCGATGAGCCGGACCCCGACCTCGTGCAGCAGACGGTCGCCCGCCGCGTGCCCGTACGTGTCGTTGACCTGCTTGAATCCGTTGAGGTCGAGCAGCAGGACGCCCAGCGCGCCGCCGGTGAGCCGGGCCGCGTACTCATCGAGGTGGGCCCGGTTGGGCAGCCCGGTGAGCCCGTCGTGGGTGGCCTGGTGCTCCAGGGCCCGCCGGGTCTCCTGGAGGGTGGTGAGCTGCCGGGCGAAGGCGGTCGACTGGGAGCCGGCGATGATCGCGGTCATCGCGCCGGTGCCGAGCACGAACGCGGTGTCCACCGACTCCGGCACGAACAGGATGAAAGCCGCGGACGTGGCCACGAAGGTCAGCAGGGCACCGAGCAGCTGGTGCCGGATCGCGGCGATGGAGATGCTGAGGCCGAGCAGGGGCCAGGTGGTCTGTTCGAAGTCGCGTTCCGAGACGACAACGAACGCGATGATCGTGGTCGTGTCGAACAGCACCTGCAGCGCGCTCCAGAACTGGTAGCGGGGCCCGTCGGGGCGCCGGCGGGCCAGCAGGGCGAGCAGGTCCGCGGCGATCATCAGCACGATGCCGAGCCGGCAGGCCGTCGTCATGTCGTCACTGAGGACCGCGGGCGCCAGGTCGGTCACGCCGCTCATGTAGACGACGGTCAAGATCAGCCCGAGGGTACGGGAGACGAGCCCGGCGGCCTCAACGGTCCGCCGCCGGGACAGCAGCGAGTCGTCGACGTACGCCTTCCGCATGAGCCTCCCATCGGCAGTGACGGGCATGACCTTGAGGGTCAAGCTGCCACGGTACGGCCACGCTTGTCGCGATACATGCCGGCATCCGCCTCAGCGGTCAGGGCGTCCAGATCGGCGTCGCCCCCGGCCGCCCGCAGCGCCACCCCCGCGCTGACGCCCACGGTCACCACACGCCCGTCGCCGATGTCGACGGGCCGCCGGATCGTGTCCCGGATCCGCACCATCACGCGAGCGGCCGCGGCGCTGTCCCCGTCCGGCAGCAGGACCAGGAACTCGTCGCCGCCGAGCCGGCCGGCCAGCCCGTCGCCGCCGAGGGCCGCGGTCAGCCGGGCGCCCACCTCGTGCAGCAGCACGTCACCGGCGGCATGCCCGTGCTCGTCGTTGACCTGCTTGAACCCGTTGAGGTCGAGCAGCAGCACACCGAGGGGGCGGCCGGCGTGCCGGTCGGCGTACGCGGCCAGGTGCGCCCGGTTCGGCAGGCCGGTGAGTCCGTCGTGGGTGGCCTGGTGATGCAGGGCCCGCCGGGTCTCGTCGAGGACCCGCAGGTGCCGGTCCAGCGCCGACGACTGGGTGCCGGTGATGACCGCGATCATGAATCCGACGACCACCAGGTAGAACAGCTCGTGCGAGCCCGGCACCAGCAGCGCGAAGCCCAGAGTGGTGGCCGCGAACACCACCAGAGCGCCGATCATCCGGTGCCGGAGGGCGGCCACCGCGATCGCCGGCGCCAGCAGCGGCCAGGTGGTCTCGGCGGTCTCCCGTGAGGCGAGGGCCACGATCGCGGTGATCGTCGCGGTGTCGATCACGCTCTGCCCGGTGCTGAGCCACGGGTACCATCGCGAGCCCGGCCGGCGCCGGGCCAGGTAGCACAGGATGTTCGACAGGCCCATCGTGGCGACGCCCAGCCAGCAGACCAGGCGCATGCCGTCGCTGGCCACGGCGGCCGCGCCGGCGCCGATCCCGGCCGCGGCCACGGCGGTGGAGACCATGCCGAAGCTGCGGGCCACGAGAGCGCCGGTCTCGATGGTGCGCCGCCGTCGCGGGAGCGCGTCGTCGTCCACCGGGGCGACTGAGCGCTGGAGCAGCGTACGCATGAAGGTCCGATCGGCAGGCCGAGGTGGGCCTTGAGAGGAACGCAAAGCGGGACCGGCCGCCATGATGGCGACCGGCCCCGCCGGAGCGAATCTCAGAACTTGAAGGCGCCGACCAGGTTGCGCAGCTCGTCGGCGGTACGCGAGACGGCCGCGCTGGCCTCCCGGGTCTGCGCGACGCCGCCGACGGTGGCGGCGCTGGCCGAGGAGACGTCGCTGATGTTGGCGGCGATCCGGCTGGAACCGGCGGCGACCTCGGCGATGCTGCGGCTCATCTCGCCGGTGGTGGCGGTCTGCTCCTCCACCGCCGAGGCGATGGTGGTCTGGAAGTCGTTGATCTGGGCGATGACCTCGGAGATGCGGTTGATGACCTCGACCGCGCCGCCGGTGTCCTGCTGGATCGCGTTGACCCGGGTGTGGATGTCCTCGGTGGCGCGGGCGGTCTCCTGGGCGAGGTCCTTGACCTCGGAGGCGACCACGGCGAAGCCCTTTCCGGCGTCGCCGGCGCGGGCGGCCTCGATGGTGGCGTTGAGGGCGAGCAGGTTGGTCTGTTCGGCGATCGAGGTGATCAGCTTGATCACGTTGCCGATCTCGGCGGACGACTCGCCGAGCTTGCGGATGCTCTCGGTGGCGCTGGCGGCCTCGGAGACCGCGATCGAGGCGACCTGCGCGGCGTCGGCGGCGTTGCGGGAGATCTCCCGGATCGACAGGCCCATCTCCTCGGAGCCGGCGGCGACGGTCTGCACGTTGCGGGAGATCTCGTCGGCCTCGGACGAGGCGGACGAGCTCTGCCGGTCGGTGTTGTCGACGGCGTCGGCGATCTGCGCGGAGACCCCGGCGAGCTGGTTGGACGCGTTGGCGAGCTTGTCGGCGTCCCCGGCGATGGTCTGCATCGAGGAGCGCAGCTTGTCGAGCGAGCGGTCCAGGCCGGCCGCCATCACCCCGAACTCGTCGCGGCTGGTGATGCCGCTGCGCACGGTGAGGTCGCCCTTGTCGAGCGCGTCGATGACCTCACCGAGCTGCCGGATCGGGCCGAGGATGGAGCGGACCATCGGGATCGCCATGCCGACCAGCGCGATCAGGCCGATGCCGGCCACCACGATCGCGATGTTGCGGGTGCTGGCGACGGCCGTCTCCATGTCGGCCTTCTCCTGGGCGACCGCGGCCTCCACCTTCTCGGTGAGGGCGTCGAGCTGGTCGTCGGTCTTGTTGTTGGCCTCGGGGATCTCGTCGATCCGGCCGAGCACCGACTTCGGGTCGGCCACGCCGTCGGTGACGAACTGGCTGATGAACTCACTGAAAGCGACGAAGTCCGGGCGGTAGCCCTGGAACTCCTCCAGCATTGCGGTGGGCAGCCCGCAGGAGACGACCTTGTCGGCCGCCTCGGTCGACGACTGCGTGTCGTCGCCGACGTCCTCGAGGACGTCCTGGCCGAGCGCGGCCCGGTAGGCGTCCACCTTCAGCTCGCTCTGGCGGTTGTTCAGGTGGTTGATCGCGGCGAGACAGGCCTCCAGGCTGCGCATCTGCTCAGCCTGGCTGGTCAGTGTCGACTGGCTGGTCAGGGTGATGGCGGCCAGACCGCCGAGCGCGACGGCCCCGGTGGCGACGATCACCCCCAGCCGCTTCGCCGTGCCGATGTTCTGAATCGCCCGCATCTGCCCTCCTTAGCATCCGACGCACACACCATCGGATGTGGCGGCGGTCACCTGAGGAAAGGCACATTCAGCGGTTCAGGCGACGGGTCCAGTCGGAAGGCACAGATCCGGCCGGGCCGGGGGCCGGCTGATCGTCGGGACGGCTGGCCGGCGGGGCCAATTCCGGCCCGGAGAGGCCCTGCCCGGTCTGATAATTCCAGAACCAGTCCTCACCCGGCTCGAAGGACTGGACGACCGGGTGGCCGGTCTCCTTCCAGTGCCCGGTGGCGTGCTGCGACGGCGAGCTGTCACAGCAGCCGACATGGCCGCACTCGGCGCATCGGCGCAGGTGGAACCACCAGCCGCCGGCGCCGAGACACTCGGCGCAGCCGGTGCCGGAGGGAGGGATGTCGGTGCGGATCGGTGCGTCGCTGGTCACCCGGAAAACCTATCAATGGGTACGGTCGTACGCCTCCTGCGCCACCGAGATCTGCCCGAACTCGCCCTCGACCAGCTCGATCAGCTCGACGAACTTGGCCGCGACCCGCGCGCCGAGAGGGGTCAGGCTGTACTCCACGCGGGGCGGGATGGTGGCCTGCACCTCACGGATGACCAGGCCGTCGCGCTCCAGCGACTGGAGGGTCTGGGCCAGCATCTTCTCGCTCACCCCGTCGACCCGGCGGCGCAGCGCGTTGAACCGGAACGCGCCCTCGTGCAGCGCGGCCAGGGCCAGGCCACCCCAGCGGCCGGTCACGTCGGCGAGCACGCCGCGGGAGGCGCAGTCCCGTGCAAAAACACTGGGAATCAGCTCGTCGTCCACGCCGAGCACGATACCAGCACTGCGCCGAAGTTTGCGCTTTCGAAAAGTTAGTGCCATTGTTCTGGTCACCGCACCGAGCGGGCTAGCCGTACCTCAGGCCGGTTATTGCACTCGGATAACCCGCCTGAGGTACGGCTAGCCGGACCATCGTCTACAGGGAGTCGACATGACCATCGCCGTCACCGGAGCCACCGGACAGCTGGGCCGCCTCGTCGTCGAGGCGCTGATCACCCGGGGCGCCACGCCCGGTGAGATCGTCGCCGTCGTCCGGGACACCGCCAAGGCGGGCGGCCTGCTGGCGCTCGGCGTCCAGGTGCGCGAGGGCGACTACGACCGCCCGGAGAGCCTGGCCGCCGCGTTCGCCGGGGTCGACCGGCTGCTGCTGATCTCCGGCAACGCGGTCGGCCAGCGGATCGCCCAGCACACCGCGGTGATCGACGCCGCCAAGCAGGCCGGTGTCGGCTTCCTGGCCTACACCAGCATCCTGCGCGCCGACACCACGCCGGTCGGCCTCGCGCCCGAGCACCTCGCCACCGAAAATCTGATCAAGAGCAGCGGGATTCCGTACGCCTTCCTGCGCAACGGCTGGTACATCGAGAACTACGCCGGCTCGTTCGGGCCGGCGATCGCCCAGGGCGCGCTGTACGGCAGCGCCGGGGACGGCCGGATCGCCGCCGCCACCCGCGCCGACTTCGCCGAGGCCGCCGCGGTCGTGCTGCTCAGTGGCGAGGCGGGCGTCTACGAGCTGGCCGGCGACGAGCCGTTCACGCTGGCCGAACTGGCCGCGGCGGTGTCCGGGGCGTCGGGCGCGCCGATCGCCTACACCGACCTGCCCGCCGACCAGTACCAGGCCGCGCTGGCCGGCGCCGGCGTCCCGGAGGGTTTCGCGGCTCTGCTCGCCGACACCGACGTCAAGATCCGTGACGGCCACCTGGACGACGACACGAAGACGCTGTCCCGCCTGATCGGCCGCCCGACCACCCCGCTCGCCGACGCGGTAGCCGCCGCCCTCAAGGGCTGATCCGTCCGGAGAACTCCCGCAGCCGGGGCCCAGACCGCCGGCCGTCGCCCAGCACGGTAAAGCCGCACCCATTCCAGTAGTCAGCGACGGCTGGCGGTCCCGGCCGTCGCCCAGCACGGTAAAACCGCACGCATTCCAGTAGTCAGCGACGGCTGGCGGTCCCGGCCGTCGCCCAGCACGGTAAATCCGCACACATTCCAGTAGTCAGCGACGGCTGGCGGTCTGGGCCGGGACCGGCCGGGTGGGTCTGGCTTCGCGCGCTCGCTAGCTGAGCTCGGTCACGTCGGCGAACGTGCCGGCCAGGGCCTTGACCGCGGCGTCGGCGCCGACCCGCAAGCCGACACCGCGCTCGCCGGCGCCGAGGCTGATGGTCCGGCCGCGGGTGGTCTCGTCGGCGATCACCGGCCACGGCCGCCGGGAACCGAACGGGGTGATGGTGCCCCGTTCGTAACCGGTGGCCTCCTTGGCGGTGGCCGCGTCGGGCATCGACAGCCGGCTCACCCCGAGCAGCGCCCGCAACTTGGGCCAGGAGATCGACCGGTCGCCGGGCACCAGCACGAACAGGTAGTCGTCGTCGCCCCGGCGCACCACCAGCGCCTTCACCAGGTCACGCACTTCGACCTGCTGGGCGGCGGCCGCCTCGGCCACGCTGCTGACCGGCCCGTGCCGGATCACCTCGTGGTCGATCCCGGCGGCGGACACGGCTTCGACGGCACTCGACAACGTTAGGCTCCTCAACATGACCAAGCCTCGTCTTCAACCAGGCCCGGATCATCCGATCACGATCACCCCGACCGGCTCAAGGGTGACGGTCACCGCCGGCGGGAAGGTGGTCGCCGACACCGAGGGCGCGCTCACCCTGCAGGAGGCGAACTATCCGCCGGTGCAGTATGTGCCGCTCGCCGACGTCGACCCGGCACTGATCTCGGCGACCGATCACCAGACCTACTGTCCCTACAAGGGTGAGGCCAGTTACTGGTCGCTGCCGGAGGCGGAGAACGCGGTCTGGGGCTACCTGGACCCGTACGACGCGGTCGCCGAGATCAAGGGACACGTCGCCTTCTACCCCGACAAGGCGGACGTCCGGATCGCCGATCGCACCGCCGCCAGCTGATACCGGTCCGCCTCGTACGGCGTGTAGAGCGAGATCCGATCAATCGCGGAACCGAATCGGCCGAGCAGCCCGGCGGCGACCGCCGCCGGGTCACCGGCCACCGCGAACGTGTCGAGCACGTCATCGGTGATCGCGTCGGTCATCTCGTTCCACGATTGCCGGCGCGACAGCAGGTTGAGCCGATCGGCCAGCTCGCCCCAGCCGTGCATCTCCAGCACCGGGCGGTAGGCGGGCGTCGACGCGTAGAAGGCGATCTGCCCGCGCACCGCCCGCTCGGCTTTCGCCCGGGCGGCCGGGTCGGCGCCGAGCACCACGAAGGCGCTCATCTCCAGCGCGAATCCGTCGAGGGACCCGCCGCGCGCCTCGCGGACCGCCGGGATCAGCCGCTGCGACAGATAATCGACGCTGGTCAGCGGGTGCACGAGCAGCCCGTCGGCGACCCGGCCGGCGACCGCCACCATCCGCTCCCCCACCGCGGCCAGCTGCACCGGCGGGTTGCCGAACGGGTTGGGCCCCGGATCGAAGAACGGCGTCATCAGCGTGTGCTGGTAGAACGAGCCGCGGAAGGCGAGGCGCTCGCCTGTCGCCCAGGAGAGCCAGATGGCCCGCAGCGCCGCCACGAACTCCTCCATCCGCGCCGCCGGACTGCTCCACGGCATCGCGAACCGTCGCTCGATGTGTGGTTTGACCTGCGAGCCCAGGCCGAGCCGGAACCGGCCCTCGGAGATCAGCTGGAGGTCGTTGGCGAGGACCGCGACATTCATCGGGTTGCGGGCGAAGGCCACCGCGATCGACGACTGGAGCGACAGGGTGCCGGTCGCCCGGGCCACCAGCGTCAGCGTGGTGAACACGTCATGCTTGGTCTCGGCCGCGTTGAAGCCGTCGTAACCGACCTGCTCGGCGGAGACGGCGGCCGTCTCGGCCTCGGACGGTGAGGCCGCGATCGCTGCGGCGTAGTCAACCAACATCCCCCACGAATACCAGATCTTGACTCTCACACTGTGTGAGGCAGTCAACTCGGAGCCATCATGTTCACCATCGGAGACTTCGCCCGCCATGGCCGCGTGTCGATCCGGATGCTGCGGCACTACGACGCGACGGGCCTGCTGCGGCCGGCCCACGTCGACCCGGCCACCGGGTACCGGCACTACACGGCCGCTCAGCTGGCCCGGCTCAACCGGATCATCGCGCTCAAGGATCTCGGGTTCACCCTGCACCAGGTGGGCGAGATCATCGACGGCTCGCTCAGCGCCGGTGAGCTGCGCGGCATGCTCCGGCTGCGCCGCGCCGAGCTGGAGGCCGCGGTGGCCGAGTCGAGCGCGCGGCTGGTCCAGGTCGAGGCACGTCTCCGGGCCATCGAGAGGGAGGGCCACATGCCCGGAAACGACGTAGTGATCAAGCGGATCCCGCCGGTCCGGGTCGCCGAGCTGACCGCGGTCGCCGACGGCTACGAGCCGGAACACATCAGCCCGGTGATCAATCCGCTCTACGACGAGCTGTTCCGGCGGCTGGAGAAGGCCGGGGTGCGGCCGACCGGTCCGGGCGTCGCCTATTACGAGGACGCGGCCGACGGGCGGATCACCGTGCATGCCGCGGTCCAGGTCGCGGCCGGTCCGGGTTCGGGCGATTTTTCGGTACGGGATCTGCCGCTGATCGCCGAGGCCGCGACGATCGTGCACCGGGGCCCGATGGATGCCGTGGTGCCGACCGGGCAGGCCCTCGCCGAGTGGATCGACGCGAACGGCTACCGGGCCGTCGGTTACGCCCGTGAGGTCAGCCTGGAGTGCCCGGAGAACCGCGACGACTGGGTGAACGAGCTCCAGGTGGAGATCACGCGGGCCTGATCACGGCGTTGCGGATCGCGGCCGCCATCACTTCGGTGGCGGTCGCGCGCAGCAGGTCCAGGTCGGCGCCGTCGGCCTCGCCGGTGGCCAGCGCGACCACGGCGTCGCCGTCGTAACGGGAGTGTGCCGGGTGCAGGGCCCGGGCGAACCCGGTGTGACCGCTCTGCGCGAGCAGGTGGCAGTCGAGTTTGCTCAGCTTCGCGTCGGTGAGCAGCACGGCGATCGTGGTGTTCTGCAGGCCGAGCTGCACGGCCGGGTCGGTCACCGGCAGGCCGCCGAACACCGGCCGGCCGGTCTCGTCGAGCACGTCACCCCAGGCGTTGACCACGGCGACCGCCGCGACGGCGGCCGGCCCGGCCCGGCCGGTGGCCACGCCCAGCCCGCCCGGCGACGGTTCCGTCCGCCATCTGCCCGTTCTGGCCCCGGCGCCGGCTCCGGCCGTACCGCTGCGCAGGGGTTGTCCGGTGAGGGCGGCAAGGGCTGCCTCGCGTCCCGAACCGGGACCGGGCGGTCCGGTCGCGACCGACTCGTCGAAGATCGACATGCCGACGACGATCGGCACCGGACCGAACGGTGTCGGGAATCCCTGGCCGCGCTCGCGCAGCAGGCCCATCACGCCGTCCACGGCGGCCAGGCCGAAGGCCGATCCGCCGGACAGCACCACGGCGTCCACCTGTTCGACCAGGCGGCCCGGTTCGAGCAGGGCGAAGTCGCGGGTGGCCGGGGCGCCGCCGCGGACCTCGCCGGAGCCGACCGTGCCGGGCGGCGGCAGGATCACCGTGACGCCGGTGCCGGACCCGGTCCAATGGCCCACGTGCGCCGAGAGCAGCTGTGGTCGGGACATGATCCGAACCTACCCGCCCGATCCCGGGCCGGGTCAGTGGCGGATCAAGGCCGGGCCGGCCGGGTCAGCGGAGGATCAAGGCCGGGCCGGCCGGGTCAGCGGCGGATCGAGGCCAGGGCCAGGCCGGCGAGGCTGCAGCAGACGGTGAGCCAGGCCACGGCGAGCAGGGACGACATCACCGTGCCGGGAAGTCCGATCGGTGAACTGTTAAGGACCGCCACGGCGGCGCCGATGAAGACGATCGCGGCGGCGGCTGCCACCTGTAGGTATGCGTGCGGCAAGACGGGCTCCCGGGGTGTGCCTGACGGGGAGCCGCAACCGTCCCCTACCAGCCGGTTCTGCCGCAACGGCCCGGTCGGCCCACTTTCCGGAACTTCGCGATGCGCGGCCGGCACCATCAGCGGCCGGTTCGGAGCGGGCGGCGGGATTCGCCGCCGGTAGGTTGATCTCATGAGCATTGATTTCGGGGTTTTCGTGCCACAGGGGTGGCGGATGGACCTGGTCGAGATCACCGACCCGGTCGAGCAGTACGAGGCGATGACGGCGGTGGCGAAGGTGGCCGACGCCGGACCCTGGGATTCGATCTGGGTGTACGACCACTTCCACACCGTGCCCGAGCCGACGATGAACACCACGTTCGAGGCCTGGACGGTCACCTCCACGCTGGCCCGGGACACCAGCCGGGTCAACATCGGGCAGATGGTCGGCTGCAACGGCTACCGGCACCCGGCCCTCTACGCCAAGATCGCCTCGACGGTCGACGTGGCCAGCCACGGCCGTCTCTACGCCGGTCTCGGCGCCGGGTGGTACGAGCACGAGTGGAAGGCGTACGGCTACGAGTGGGCCGACGTCCCGGAGCGGATGGCCGCGTTCCGGGAGGCCGTCGAGATCGTGCACAAGATGTGGACCGAGGACGAGCCGGTCTTCACCGGTAAGCACTACCGGATCGACAAGCCGATCAACGAGCCCAAGGGGGTCCGCAAGCCGCACCCGTCGTTCTGGCTCGGCGGCGGCGGCGAGAAGGTCACGCTCAAGCTGGTCGCGCAGTACGCCGACGGCGCCAACTTCGGCAACGGCGACCCGGAGATCTTCAAGGCGAAGGCGGCGATCCTGCGTGCCCACTGCGACCGGCTGGACCGCGACTACGACCGGATCCGGAAGTCGACCGGCTACTCGATCGACCTGAGCCTCTCCAGCGCCCAGCACATCGCCAAGCTGGAGCAGCTCGCCGAGGCCGGCGCCGATTATGTGATCACCTACTTCCCGCGGGTCGCCTATGACCACGAGCCGCTGCTGAAGTTCGCGGAAGAGGTCATTCCGCAATTCTCCTGATCGATTTCCGGGCCTGCCGGGGCTGGGAGCGATCCCAGCCCCACCAGGCATTTTCCCTTCGGGCTGGACATGGCAGAATTCCGATGCCGGTTTCCGAAAGTTCCAGCCGAGATGGTCCGGCGGTAAGGAGCAGCCCTGTGGCCACTGGCAGGGGAAGAGTGACGATCGCCGCGATCGCGGAGGCCGCGGGGGTTTCCGTGCCGACGGTGTCTCGGGTGCTCAATGGTCGCTCGGACGTGTCCCCCGGCACCCGTGAGCTGATCGAGCGACTGCTGCGAGAGCACGACTACCGTCCTCGCAACTCTCGGCATTCCGGGCGTGCCCGGCTGGTCGACCTGGTTTTCAACGACCTGGACAGCCCGTGGGCGCTGGAGCTGGTGCGCGGTGTCGAGGACATCACACATGCGGCCGGCGTCGGGACCGTGGTGTCCCAGGTGCACCGGCGCAGCACCGCGACCCGGCAGTGGCTGCAGAACCTGCGGGCCCGCGCGTCCGACGGCGTCATCTTCGTGACCTCGGACGTGGCCGAGCCGGTGCACAGCGAGCTGCACCGGCTCAAGGTGCCCGTGGTGATCATCGACCCGGCCGGCGGGGTGGCGTCCGACGTGCCGACGATCGGGGCGACCAACTGGTCCGGCGGGCGCACCGCCACCGATCATCTGCTGGCGCTGGGGCACCGGCGGATCGGGTTCGTGGCCGGCCCGAGCCACCTGCTGTGCAGCCGGGCCCGGCTGGACGGTTACCGGGCCGCGATGGAGGCGGCCGGGGTCCGGGTCGACGAGGAGCTGATCACCACCGGCGACTTCCGGCACGAGGCGGGTTTCCTGGCCGGCAACCGGCTGCTCGACCTGCCCGACCGGCCGACCGCGGTCTTCGCCTCCAGCGACCTGATGGCGCTCGGCGTGTGCGAGGCGGCCCGGCGGCGTGGGCTGCGGGTGCCCGATCAGCTGAGCGTGGTCGGTTTCGACGACCTGCCCGAGTCGCGGTGGTCGTCGCCGCCGCTGACCACGATCCGGCAGCCGCTGGCCGAGATGGGCGGGCTCGCCGCGCGGACCGTGTTGCGGCTGTCGCGCGGCGAGGCCATCGAGACCCCCCGGGTGGAGCTGGCCACCAAGCTCATGGTGCGGGAGAGCACCAGGTCACTTGCCGAATCCGGCGGTCAGGCCGCTCAGTAGCTGGCGGCGCCCGATCGCGTAAAGGGTGAGGATCGGCAGTGTCGTCAGCACCACCGCGGCCAGCACGGCCGGGATGTTGACGCTGAACTGGCCCTGGAACTCCCAGAGGGCGAGCGGCAGGGTCCGCTGCTCCGGGCTCTGGGTGAGGATCAGCGGGAGCACGAACCCGTTCCACACGGTCAGGCCCTGGTAGATGGTGACGGTCACCAGGGCCGGCCGGGTGAGCGGGAAGGCGAGCCGCCACAGGGTGCCCCACTCGGTGGCGCCGTCCATCCGCATCGACTCGAAGAGCTCCTTCGGCACGTCGCGGATGAAGTTCGCCAGGACCAGCACACTCAGCGGGATCGCGAACGCCAGCGAGGGCATGATGATCGCGCCGAGGGTGTCGTACATCTGGATCCTGATGATGATCAGGTAGATCGGGATGATGACCGCCTGCAGCGGGATCGCCAGGCCCATCAGGAACAGGCCGTTGACCGCGCGCAGGAACCGGCTGCCGGCGCCGCCGCGGATGATCGCGTAGGCCGCCATGAACGACACGATCACCGCCGGGCCGACCGCGCCGACGGTGACCAGGACGCTGTTCATGAAGTACCTGACGAAGTCGTTCTCCAGAACGAACCGGTAGTTCTCCAGCGTCGGGTCGGACGGCGGGGCGAGCGGGTTGGTGTCGTAGTAGTCGTCCTGGAGCTTGAGGCTGGTGATCACGATCCAGTAGATCGGCACCACCACGATCGCCAGCCACAGCCAGCCGGCCAGGCCACCGGCGAAGTTCCAGTGCAGTGGGTGGAAACGGCGACGGCCCTTCACCGGAGAATCCTTCAGGACCGGCGGCGGGGTACGGCTGTCCAGCATCGTGGCCATCTCAGACTCCTTCCAGCTGGCTGTCGGCCTGGTCGCGGCCGCCGAGCCGGCGCAGCCCGAGCGCCAGCAGCAGGCCGCACAGCACCAGGATGACGGCGATGGCGCTGGCCGGGCCCATCAGGTTGGCCTTGAAACCGCGCTGGTACATGTCGACGGCCAGGGCCCGGGTGGCGTCGCCGGGGCCGCCGGCGGTGAGCACCCAGATCAGGTCGAAGAAGGTCAGCGACCCGACCACCATCAGCGTCGACGAGGTGATGATCGTGTACTTGAGCTGCGGCAGGGTGATGCTGAAGAACTGGCGGACCCGGCCGGCCCCGTCGATCTGGGCCGCCTCGTACATCGAGGCCGGGATCTGCCGCACGCCGCCCTGATAGATCAGCGAGTGGAACGGGATGAACTGCCAGGACACCACGAACACCACGACACCGATGGCCAGGGTGCCGTCGCCGAGCCAGTCCTGCTGGAGGAACTCGAACCCGAGCCCCGCGCCCAGCCCGAAGTTGGGGTCGAGCAGCGCCTTGTAGGTGATCGAGATGGCGGCCTGGCTGAGCAGCAGCGGGATGAAGTAGAGCACCGCGAGCACCGCGCGGTAGCGGTGCTGGGCGGCCAGGAACACCCCGAGCAGGATCGAGATCGGGGTCTGCACCAGCCAGGAGAACACCATGATCAGGAAAGTGACCCAGAGCGCGTGCGGCAGCCCCGGGTCGGCGAGCACGGTCCGCCAGCTGTCCAGGCCGGAGAACGGGATCTCGGTGGTCTGCCCGCTCCACGAGCTGAAGCTGAGCACCAGCACCCCGAGCAGCGGGATCACCCCGAACAGGGTGAAGGCGATCAGGGCGGGCCAGGCCATCCAGGAGACGGACCCGCTCCCCCCGGCGTTGCTGCTGCCGGGAGGAGCGGTCCGCACCACAGGCGGAGCGATGGTCATTTGCCGATGACCGCGTTCATGTTGTCGGCGAACTGCTGCGGACCGATCGACTGGGTGAACAGCTTGGAGATGTTGTCCAGCAGGGTCTCCGCGGCGGTCGGGCTGAGCGCCTGGTCCCACGACTGGGCGAACACCTTGGCGTTGCTGGCCACGCCGTACACGAACTTGAGGAAGTCGGCGTCGGGCGAGGAGGCGAGCTTGGCGTCGGCGCCCTTGATGATCGGCACGCCGCCGGTCTTGATCCAGTCGGTCTGCTCGGTGTCGTCGAGCAGGCTGGCGAAGAACTTCTTGGCGATGTCCTTCTGCTCCGCGGAGGCCTTGGCGGAGATGGAGAGGTACTGGCCGGCGTTGCCGACGGTGTCCTCCGGGTTGCCCTTGCCGCCGTCGACACCGGGGAAGTTCATGTAGCCGAGTTTGCCGTCGGCGATGAACGAGCCGCCCTGCTCCTTGATGATTCCGTACGACCAGCTGCCGTGCACCATCATGGCGGCCTTGCCCTTGTAGAGCAGGGCCTGGTCGGCGTTGGAGTCGGCGGTGATCGAGGAGAAGCCCTTGACGAAGCCGTCCGCCTTGATCAGGTCCTGGATCTTGGTGAGCGCGTCGATCGCGGCCGGGTTGCTCCAGGCGTTCGCCTTGCCGTCGAAGACGTCGCCGAAGACCGTCTGGCCGCCGATCCGGTCGAAGAGGAACTCCAGCCACATCATGTTGGTCCAGCGCGACTGGCCGCCGAGGGAGAACGGCGCGATGCCCTTGGCGTTGAACTTCGGCACCAGGTCCATGATCTCGCCCCACGACTGCGGCGGGGTGAGCCCGGCGTTGGCGAAGACCTCTTTGTTGTAGAAGAGGACGATCGGCTGCACCGTCTCGGCCGGCATCGCGTAGATCTTGCCGTTGATCGTGGCCGGGCCGAACGAGGACGGGAAGAGCCGGTCCTTGACCGCGGCGTTCTGCCCGAACCAGTCGGTCAGGTCGTCGACCTGGCCGGCGTCGACGTAGCTCTTCAGGCCGCCGCCACCCCAGCCCCAGATGATCGTCGGCGGCTGGCCGGCGCCGAGCGCGGTCTTCAGCTTGTCCTTGTAGGCGTCGTTCTGGAAAGTGTTGATCTTGATCTGGCCGTTGGGGTTGGCCTTGTTGAACCGGTCGACGGCTCCGGTGCGGACCGACTCGCCGGGCGGGCCGCTGAGGAACCAGTAGGAGGCCTCGCCGGCCTTGGCGGTGCCGCTGCCGGCCGGGCCGGACGTGCCACAGGCGGCGAGCGTCGCTCCGGCGCCGAGGCCGGCGGAAAGGGTCAAGAAATTCCTGCGCTTCACGCTGATCTCCGTTGTCAGAAGCAGATTTAGAGCGAGGGCCGCTGCCGTAAGTTTCGAATGACAGCCGCAAATTAACGCGAGGTTTCGTTAACGTAGGGTTTCGCCGTTACGAGTGTCAAGGCTCTTGCCTGAACCGTGCCCGGAGCGCGAGAGTTACATCGGCCCGCAGGCGCGCCACCGTTCGCCGCAGCCCGCTGGCCTGCCGCTCGACGGCATCGAAAGTTTCGGAGGTTTCGTTGACAACACATCCCTGGCAAGATCCGGCGCTGCCGGTTCCCGAGCGCGTCGAGGCGTTGCTGGCCGCGATGACGCTCGAGGAGAAGGTGGCCCAGCTCGGCAGCCGGTGGATCGGCAAGGACAAGGGCGCCACCGGCCCGGCCGGCCCCGAGCCGGAGTCGGAGCACTCGGTCGCCCCGATGGAGAGCGAGTTCAGCGGCGGGCCCGCGCTGGAGGACGCCAGCCGGCACGGCCTCGGCCAGCTCACCCGGATCTACGGCAGCTACCCGATCACCGTCGCCGAGGGCACCGCCGAACTGGTCCGCCAGCAGCGGATCGTGATGGCCTCGTCGCGGCTGGGCATCCCGGCGATGGTGCACGAGGAGTGCCTGACCGGGTTCACCATGCACGGCGCGTCGGTCTATCCGGCCGCCATCGCCTGGGGCGCCACGTTCGACCCGGAGCTGATCGAGCGGATGGCCGCCGCGATCGGCGCCGACATGGCGGCGCTCGGCGTGCACCAGGCGCTGGCCCCGGTGCTCGACGTGGTCCGCGACTACCGGTGGGGGCGGGTCGAGGAGTCCATCGGCGAGGACCCCTACCTGGTCGGCACGGTCGGGTCGGCGTACGTACGCGGCCTCCAGAGCTCGGGGGTTCTCGCCACACTCAAGCACTTCGCCGGATACTCCGCCTCTCGCGGCGCCCGCAACCACGGCCCGGTGCCGATGGGCCGCCGCGAGCTGCTCGACATGATCCTGCCACCGTTCGAGGCCGCCGTCCGCGATGGCGCGGGATCCGTCATGAACTCCTACTCCGACGTCGACGGGGTGCCCGCCGGCGCCGACTCCTGGCTGCTCACCGACCTGCTGCGGGACGAGTGGGGGTTCACCGGCACGGTCGTCTCGGACTACTGGGCGGTGCCGTTCCTGGCGAGCATGCACGGCATCGCCGCCGACGACGGCGGCGCCGGAGCCCGGGCCCTGGAGGCGGGCATCGACGTGGAACTGCCGGACACCATCGGGTACGGCGCCGAACTGGTCGCCCGGGTCCGCTCCGGCGAGGTCGACGAGTCGTACGTGGAACGCGCCGCCCGCCGGGTCCTCACCCAGAAGGCGGCGCTCGGCCTGCTCGATCCGGAGTGGACCCCGGAGGACTCGGTGGCCGGCTCGGCCGGGGTGACACTGGACTCGGCGGGCAACCGGGCGCTGGCCCGCGAGGTCGCCGAACGGTCGATCGTGCTGCTCGACCCGGGTGAGGTGCTGCCGCTGTCCGGCACGGGGCGGATTGCGGTGGTCGGCCCGTGCGCCGACGACGCGCGCACTTTCCTGGGCTGCTACGCGTTCGCGAACCACGTGCTCCCCCGCTATCCGGGGGTCGACCCGGAGATCGAGCTGCCGACCGCGGCCGAGTCGCTGCGGGCCGAGTTCGCGGGGGCCGAGATCGCGTACGCCCGCGGGTGCGCCGTCGACGGCGACGACCGTTCCGGGTTCGGCGAGGCGGTGGCCGCCGCCCGGGACGCCGACGTGTGCCTGGTGTTCGTCGGCGACCTGGCCGGGCTGTTCGGCAAGGGCACCTCGGGCGAGGGCTGCGACGCCGCCGACCTGCGGCTGCCGGGCGTCCAGGCGGATCTCGTCGAAGCGCTTCTCGGCGCCGGCACCCCGGTGGTGGTGGTCGTGGTGTCCGGGCGGCCGTACGCGCTGGGCGACTTCGAGGGCCGGGCCGCCGCCCTGGTGCAGGCGTTCATGCCCGGCGAGGAGGGCGGGCCGGCCATCGCCGGTGTGCTGTCCGGCCGGGTACAGCCCAGCGGCAAGCTGCCGGTGCAGATCCCGCGGACCCCGGGCGGCCAGCCCGGCACCTACCTCCAGCCGCGGCTCGGCGCCGTGCACACCGGCACCAGCAACCTCGACCCGACGCCGTTGTTCCCGTTCGGGCACGGCCTGTCGTACACCTCGTTCGAGGTCGGCGACCTGCGGCTGTCCGGCGACCGGGTGCCGACCGACGGTGGGTTCACCGCGACCGTGCGGGTGCGCAACACCGGCGGCCGAGCCGGCGCCGAGGTGGTGCAGCTGTACCTGTCCGACCCGGTCGCCCAGGTCACCCGTCCGGTTGTTCAGCTCGCCGGTTTCCAGCGGGTGGAGCTGGCCGCCGGCGCCGCAGCGGAGGTCGTGTTCCACGTGCACACCGACCGGACGGCTTTCACCGGCCGCGATTTGAAACGTATCGTCGAGCCCGGTGAGCTGCGGGTTCTCGCCGGCACGTCGGCCGGTGACCTGCCCTGCGAGGCGACCGTCGAGCTGACCGGGCCGATCCGGCCGGCCGGGCCCGGACGGGTCCTCACCACACCGGTGGAGGTGCGGCCGGAACACTAGGCTGACCTCGTGCCCCCACGCATCAACGACGACGAGCGGCTGCGCCGGCTCGAAGCGGTCACCGATGCGACGCTGTCCCGGCTCGACGCCTCCGATCTCCTCGACGAGCTGCTGGACCGGGTGCGCGATCTGCTGGGTGTGGACACCGCGGCGATCCTGCTGCTCGATGTGCACTCCCAGCAGCTCGTCGCGACCGCGGCCAAGGGCCTGGAGGAGGAGGTCCGGGCCGGGTTCCGGCTTGCGGTGGGGCGCGGGTTCGCCGGCCGGATCGCGGCGACCCGCACCGCGGTCCGGCTCACCGACGTCACCCCGGCCGACGTGGTCAACCCGATCCTGGTCGACAAGGGCGTCCGGTCGCTGCTGGGCGTGCCGATCCTGGCCGGCCGGGACCTGGTCGGGGTGCTGCACGTCGGCACGCTGAGCCGCCGCGAGTTCGGCGACGACGACGTGAAACTGCTGGAGCTGGTCGCCGACCGGGCCGCGGTGGCCGGGCGGATCCGGTCGGCGAAACTCGACCAGGCGGCGGCCCTGGCCCTCCAGCGCAGCCTGCTCCCGGCCCGGCTGCCGTCGGCGCCGGGCGTCGAGCTGGCCGCGCGGTACGTGCCGGGCCACGCGACGGGCATCGGCGGCGACTGGTATGACGTGTTCGCCCTGCCGTCCGGCTGGCTGGGGGTGGTGATCGGCGACGTGTCCGGGCACGGCCTCGCGTCGGCCGTGGTGATGGGCCGGATCCGCAGCGCCCTCCGGGCGTACGCGCTGATCTGCGACGATCCGGCCCAGGCGCTGACCCTGCTGGACCGCAAGGTGCAGCACTTCGAGGCGGGCAGCCTCACCACCGCCCTCTACGCGATGATCAGTCCGGGCCGGGAGCGGGCGGTGATCTCCACGGCCGGCCATCTGCGCCCGGTGCTGGCCGCCCCGGACGGCCCGGCCGGGCTGGCCGACGTCCCGGTCGACCCGCCGCTCGGGGTGGTCCGCCCGGACCGGCCCCGGCGCAGCACCGTGGTGCCGCTGGCGCCGGGCGCGCTGCTGTTCTGCTACACCGACGGCCTGGTGGAACGCCGCGGCGAGGTGATCGACATCGGGCTGGACCGGCTGGTCGCCATCGTCCGGGCCGACGCTCCGGAGGACGTCTGCGCTACCGTCATGGCGGAGGCGGCCGACGCGCTGCCCACCGACGACGTCGCGGTTCTGGCGGTTCGCCGCCACGGATGACGGCGGGTGTGTCACCGTTCGATGGCAGGTTGATTACCGGCCCCAGCTCCTACGGAAATATTGCTGCGAACTCTTGTTCGCAACGGATTCAGCAGAAAAGATGGGGCCGAATTCGCTGATACCACAGCTGGAGGCGCCGGATGACCGCGAAGACGGTACTGCACAACCTCATCGGGGGCGAAGCCGTCGCGCCCGTCGAGGGGCGGTACGAAGATCTCATCGACCCGTCCACAGGTGAGGTGTTCGCCTCGGCGCCGGTCTCCGGGTCCGAGGACGTCGACCGGGCCATGACCGCCGCCTCGGCCGCGTTCCAGCAGTGGCGCGACACCACGCCCGGCGAGCGGCAGCGCGCCCTGCTCAAGTTCGCCGACGCCATCGAGGCCCGCGCCGACGAGCTGGTCGCCGCCGAGTCGAAGAACACCGGCAAGCCGATCGGCCTGACCGCCAGCGAGGAGCTGCCGCCGGCCATCGACCACCTGCGTTTCTTCGCCGGCGCCGCCCGGGTGCTGGAGGGCCGCTCGGCCGGGCAGTACATGAACGGGTTCGAGAGTTACGTGCGCCGCGAGCCGATCGGCGTCTGCGCGCAGGTCACCCCGTGGAACTATCCGCTGCTGATGGCGATGTGGAAGATCGCGCCGGCGCTGGCCGCGGGCAACGCCGTGGTGCTCAAGCCGTCCGACACCACCCCGGTGACCAGCGTGCTGCTGGCCGAGATCGCCGCCGAGTTCCTGCCGGCCGGCCTGTTCAACGTGGTCCTCGGCGACCGTGACACCGGCCGCGCCCTGGTCACCCACAAGACCCCGCAGATGGTGTCGATCACCGGTTCGGTCCGGGCCGGCATGGAGGTGGCCGGCAGCGCCGCCGCCGACCTCAAGCGCACCCACCTGGAGCTGGGCGGCAAGGCCCCGGTCGTGGTCTTCGACGACGCCGACGTGGAGGCGGCCGCCGCGTCGATCGCCGAGGCCGGCTACTTCAACGCCGGGCAGGACTGCACCGCCGCCACCCGGGTGCTGGCCTCGGCCGGTGTCTACGACGAGTTCGTGGCGGCGCTCGCGGCGCAGGCCCGGGAGATCAAGACCGGCGCCCCGGACCAGGAGGACGTGCTCTACGGGCCGGTCAACAACGCCGGGCAGTTGGCCCGGGTCGCCGGGTTCATCGACCGGCTGCCGGACCACGCGGTGCTCCAGGCCGGCGGGTCCCAGGTCGGTGACCGGGGCTACTTCTACTCCCCCACGGTCGTCTCCGGCCTGCGCCAGGACGACGAGATCATCCAGAACGAGGTGTTCGGCCCGGTCATCACGGTGCAGAAGTTCGGCGGCGAGGACGAGGCGGTCGCCTACGCCAACGGCGTCGAGTACGCGCTGGCCTCCAGCGTCTGGACGAAGGACCACGGCCGGGCGATGCGGATGACGCAGCGGCTCGACTTCGGCTGCGTCTGGGTCAACTGCCACATCCCGCTGGTCGCCGAGATGCCGCACGGCGGCTTCAAACACTCCGGGCACGGCAAGGACCTCTCGGTGTACGGGTTCGAGGACTACACCCGCATCAAGCACGTCATGCACAACGTGGGGGCCTGACCCGTGACCAGCTCGGAGGAACTGCACAAGCGCCGGCTCGCGGCCGTCGCCAAGGGTGTCGGCTCGGTGATCCCCCACTACGTCGCCTCGGCGGGCGGGGGGACGATCACCGACGTCGACGGCCGGGAGTGGATCGACTTCGCCTCCGGGATCGCGGTCACCAACGTCGGCAACGCCGCCCCGCGGGTGGTCGAGGCGGTCCGCGCGCAGGTCGAGCGGTTCACCCACACCTGTTTCATGGTGGCCCCCTACGAGTCGTACGTGGCGGTCTGCGAGCAGCTGATCGACCTGACCCCGGGGACCTTCGAGAAGCGGGCCGCGCTGTTCAACTCGGGCGCCGAGGCGGTGGAAAATGCTGTCAAGATCGCCCGGCACGCGACCGGGCGGCCCGCGGTCGTCGTGTTCGACCACGCCTACCACGGCCGGACCAACCTGACGATGGCGCTGACCGCGAAGAACATGCCGTACAAGCACCGGTTCGGGCCGTTCGCCCCGGAGGTCTACCGGGCGCCGATGTCGTACCCGCTGCGCGACGGCGGACTGACCGGTCCGGAAGCGGCCCGCCGCGCGATCGACGTGCTCGAGAAGCAGGTCGGCGGGTCGAACGTGGCGGCCGTGCTGATCGAGCCGATCCAGGGCGAGGGCGGTTTCGTGGTGCCGGCGCCGGGCTTCCTGCCGGCGATCGCGGCGTGGGCCAAGGCGAACGGGGCGGTGTTCATCGCCGACGAGATCCAGACCGGGTTCGCGCGGACCGGGCAGTGGTTCGCGTCCGAGGACGAGGGCCTGGAGCCGGACCTGATCACCACGGCCAAGGGCATGGGCGGCGGGCTGCCGATCGCCGGTGTCGTCGGGCGCGCCGACCTGATGGACGCGGTGCACGCCGGCGGGCTGGGTGGCACGTACGGCGGCAACCCGGTGGCCTGCGCGGCCGCCCTGGCCGCCATCGAGACCATGCGTGAGCTGGACCTGAACGCCGAGGCTCGGCGCATCGGCGAAACCATCAAGGCGGCGCTGACCGACCTCGACCCGGGTGTCGCCGAGGTCCGTGGCCGGGGGGCGATGATCGCCATGGAGTTCGTGGTCCCGGGCACGATCGAACCCGACGCGACCCGCACCGCGGCCGTGTCGAAGGCCTGCCACGAGGCCGGGCTGCTGACGCTGACCTGTGGCACCTACGGCAATGTGCTGCGTTTCCTGCCACCCCTGGTCATTCCGGACGAGGATCTGCGCCGCGGGCTCGACATCCTTCGCGGCGCTCTGCTCACCTGACGGGCGACCCCTTTGCTGACGTCAAGCGTTCCAGGGAAGAATCGCGGCGTGACGGACGTGACGCTGGACGATACGAACAAACTGATCATCGAGCATCTACAGCGTGACGGCCGCATGTCGTACGCCACGCTGGCCAAGACGATCGGGCTCTCCGAGGCCGCTGTGCGCCAGCGCGTGCAGCGGCTGCTGGACAACGGGCTGATGCAGATCGTGGCGGTCACCGACCCGCTGACCCTGGGTTTCGCCCGGCAGGCGATGGTCGGCCTGCGGGTCAACGGCAACCTGCGGACCATCGCCGACAAGATCGCCGAGGTGCCCGAGGTCGACTACGTGGTGATCTGCGCCGGGCGCTACGACCTGCTCGTCGAGCTGGTCTGCACCGACGACGAGCACCTGCTCGACATCCTCAACGAGAAGGTGCGCACCATCGAGGGCGTCACCGAGGCCGACACCTTCATGTACCTGCGACTCGCCAAACAGACCTACGCCTGGGGAACACGGTAAATCTATGAACAGCCCCTCCTTCTGGCTCGACAGTCTGGGCCCGATCGAGAAACGCCCGCCGCTCGCCGGTGACCTGGACGCCGACGTGGCCATCGCCGGCGGCGGGTACACGGGCTTGTGGACGGCGTACTACCTGGCCAAGGCCGACCCGTCGAAACGGATCGTGATCCTGGACGCCGAGTTCTGCGGGTTCGGCGCGTCCGGCCGCAACGGCGGCTGGGCGTCCGGCCTCTTCCCGGTCTCCGAGGCCAAGCTGGCCCGCCGGTTCGGGCCGGACGCGGCGGCCGCCATGCACCGCGCGCTCGGCGACACCGTCGACGAGGTCGGCCGGGTCACCGCGGCCGAGGGCATCGACTGCGACTACGCCAAGGGCGGCACCCTCTCCCTGGTCCGCAGCACGGTCCAGTTACGCCGGGCCCAGGGCGACCCGGGTTTCATCAGCGCCGGCGAGGCGAAGGCCATCTGCCACGCCACCGACGTGCTCGGCGGCGTCTACAGCGAGCACTGCGCCGCCCTGCACCCGGCGAAACTGGTCCGCGGCCTGGCCGAGACGGTCGAGCGCCTCGGCGTCACCATCCACGAGGGCACCCGCGCCGAGCAGATCAAGACCGGACAGATCAAGACCACGCGGGGTACGGTCACCGCGCCCACGATCGTGCGGGCGCTGGAGGGCTACACCGCCGGCCTGGCCGGGCACCGCCGGGACATCGCGCCGGTCTACTCCCTGATGATCGTCACCGAGCCGCTTCCCGAGGAGTTCTGGCAGCGCGTGGGCCTGGCCCGGCGGGAGACGTTCACCGACGAGCGACGGCTGGTCATCTACGGTCAGCGGACCGCCGACGATCGCCTGGCGTTCGGCGGGCGCGGGGCGCCGTACCACTTCGGCTCGAAGATCCGCCCGGAGTACGACCTGGTGCCGGAGGTGTTCGAGGCGCTGCGGGCGACGATCACCGAGCTGTTCGGGATCGACCCGCCGATCGCCTACCGCTGGGGCGGGCCGCTCGGCATCCCGCGTGACTGGATGCCCTCGGTCGGGCTGCGCGACGGGATCGCCTGGGCCGGGGGCTACGTGGGGGACGGCGTGGCTGCCGCGAACCTCGCCGGGCGTACCCTAGCGGATTTGATCTTGGGAATTGACAGTGACCTGACCCGCCTGCCGTGGGTCGGGCATCGCTCGCGCCGCTGGGAGCCGGAGCCGGCCCGCTGGCTCGGCATCAACGTTGGCCTCCGCGCAACCGCGCTGCTGGACGCCCTCGACCGCCGCCGCGCCGCGTAACCCGGTCAGGAGGTGGCCGGGCCGGCCAGCGGGAGGCGGATGCAGACCACCGTGCCGGACGGCCGGTTGTCGGACAGCCGGATCGTGCCGCCGTGCAGCAGCACGATGGCGCGGGCCAGGCTCAGGCCCAGCCCGCTGCCGGAGCTGCCCTGGTGGCGCACGTTGCTGCCGCGGAAGAACCGGTCGAAGACCCGGGCCTGCTCGCCCTCCGGGGTGCCGATGCCACTGTCGGCGATGCACAGCTCGGCGGTCGTGTCGACGCTGCGCAGCCGCACGTGGATGGGCGCGCCCGGCGGGCTGTACCGGACCGCGTTGGACAGCACGTCGTCGACGACCTGCCGCAGCCGGATCCGGTCGCAGGGCAGCCGGAGCACCGCCGGCACCTCGGTGACCAGGGTGAGCCGGCCGCCGCTGTGCCGCAGGCAGGTCACCGCGTCGGCGACCAGCGAGGCCAGGTCGACCTCGTGGACGTCCAGGCCCAGGTGCCCGGAGTCGAGCCCGGCCAGGTCGAGCAGGGTGTCGGCGATCCGCTGGAGCGCCTCGGCGTTGCGGGCGATCACCCGGGTCATCTCCCGCGCCTCCGGGTCGAGCCCGGTGGTGTCCTCGGCGAGCAGGGTGGCGTTCGCGGTGATCGAGGTCAGCGGGGTACGCAACTCGTGCCCGACCAGGTCCACGAAGTCGGCCTGGGCGCGGGCCAGCTGACGGGACAGCCCTTCGGCGCGGCGCTGGGCGACGAAGATGCCGACCTGCGCGGCCACCCCGTCGAGCAGCACGGTGAGCAGGTCCGGCTCGTACTCCTGGGTGCCGGCGTAGCAGGTCAGCACCCCGAGCAGACTGCCGCCGTCACGAACCGGCACGGCGAGCGCCGTCCGCACCCCGCGGCGCAGGCAGATCTGCACCCGCTCGCGTTCGTGGGCGGTCCGCAGGTCGGCGCTGAGCGCGATGTCCGGCACCCAGATCGGGCGCCCGCTCTTCCAGACCCGCCCGGTGATGCCCTGCCCCCACTCCGGGGTGTGGCCGAAGAAGCCCTCCGGGTCGATGCCGGCGGCGTCCCAGTGCCCGACCGACTGGAGCAGCCGGGTCGCGTCGTCGATCAGGAACAGCTCCGCGCACGGCCAGCCGAGTGTGGCGGTGACCGCGCGCAGCAGGTGGGGCGCCGCCTCGGCCGCGGTGGTCGCCTGTTTCAGCACGTGCTCGACGGCGATGTGGCAGTTCCGGAACCGTTCGACCCGGCGCAGCGCGGTCACCTCGTGGGCCACGGCGACCGCGCCGAGCGGGATGCCACCCGGCCCGGGGATCGGCTGCGCGCTGGTGTCGAAGATCCGCACCCGGTGCCCGGGCCGGCTGACCAGGATGTCCTCGGAGATCACGTGCTCGCCGTGCAGGGCGCGCAGCAGCGGGTTCTCGGCGCGGGTCATCGGCCGCGCGTCGGGGGTGGACAGATGCTGGAACGCCCGGTCCTCGAAGTCCGGCGGCAGCGGACCGTCCGGGCCGACACCGGTGATCTCGCGCATCGCCCGGTTGGCGAAGACCACCCGGCCACGGGCGTCACAGGCGAGCACCCCGGCGTCCATGCTCTGCAGCAGGGCGCCGAGGAAGGCGCCGTTGTCCAGCGCGGCCGCGGCCTCGTCCAGCACCTCCATGACCCGCCCGATCCTGTTCACGCCAGGCCCGTGGTCACGGGCTGCTCCAAGCTTCTACCCTCCGCCAGATTTTCTATACTTTTTCAGACCGAGACGGGTATATCGGCAGGGCATCGGTTGTCCGCCGCGTCGTGGTCGTGCGGACCGATCGCGACCAGCTCGTCCATGGTCGCCAGCAGCTGATCGTTCGGGCACGGCTTGAGCATGATCGCGCAGACCTGCGCCGACCCGGCCCGGGGATCGCCCGGCCGGAGGTGACCGCTGAGAACGGCGACCGGGATCCGCCTGATGTCGTCGTCCGGATGGGCACGGATCGCGTCGATCAGTTCCCAGCCGTCCATCACCGGCATGCCCAGATCGGTGAGCACGAGGTCCGGCCGGTGCTCCAGGATCGTCTCGAACGCTGCCCTTCCGTCCGATTCCCGCAGCACGGTCATTCCGGTTCGCTTGAACACCCTGACCAGAACCAGGGCGATGTCCTCGTCGTCCTCAGCGATCAGCAATACGGCCATGTCAGCTCCGTGGAGAAGGTCCGTCGTTCCAGCATGCGCCAGGCCGCTACGGACCGGGGCGATAACCGCATATCGCCACCTGGCACTCGCGCGTTCTCCCCTCGTGGAGGACATCATCGAGGAGAACCGGATGCGACCACGTCTCCGCCTGGCCGCGCTGGGCGCCGTCGCGGCGCTCACCCTGGCGGTCATCCCGGCGTCGGCCGGCACCCGCATGGACACCCCCGCCTACCTCGACGCCGGGCAGCCCGTCGAACGCCGGGTCGCCGACCTGCTGTCCCGGATGACCCTGGCCGACAAGATCGGGCAGATGACGCAGGCCGAACGGGCCGCCGTCACCGGCGACCCCGCCCTGGTCACACGATGGCGGCTCGGTTCGGTGCTGTCCGGCGGCGGGTCGGCGCCCACCCCGAACACCCCGGACTCCTGGGCCGCGATGGTCGGCGAGCTCCAGAAGGCGGCCCTCGCCACACCCCTCAAGATCCCTCTGCTGTACGGGGTGGACGCCGTCCACGGTCACGGCAACGTGCCCGGGGCCACCGTCTTCCCGCACAACCTCGGCCTCGGCGCCACCCGTGACTCCGCCCTGGTCGAGAAGGTGTACCGGGCCACCGCCGGCGAGATGCGGGCCACCGGCATCCCGTGGGATTTCGCGCCGTGCGTGTGCGTCACCCGCGACGAACGGTGGGGCCGCTCCTACGAGAGCTTCGGCGAGGACCCGAACCTCGTCGCCCGGCTCGGCGGCAGCGCCGTCGACGGGCTCCAGCGCAACGGGGTGGTCGCCACCGTCAAGCACTTCGCCGGCGACGGCGACACCACGTACGGCACCGGGGACAGCGGCTACCCGATCGACCAGGGTGTCACCGTGACCGGCCGGGACGACTTCGAACGGCTCTCGCTCGCGCCCTACACCGCCGCCGTCCAGCGGCACGGGGTGTGGAGCGTGATGCCGTCGTTCTCCAGCGCCGGCCTGACCGGCAGCCCGGTCAAGATGCACGCCAACCGCGAGCTGATCACCGGCGCCCTCAAGGAGAAGCTCGGCTTCGACGGGTTCGTGATCAGCGACTGGGAGGCCATCCACCAGCTGCCGCCGGACGCCCCGGCCGGCACCCCCGAACCCACTGCGGCCCAGGTCCGGGCCGCGGTCAACGCCGGCGTCGACATGTTCATGGAGCCGGCCACCGCGGCCCTCTTCCAAGAGAACCTCGAGGCTGAGGTACGGGCGGGGCGCGTGCCGATCGACCGGATCGACGACGCCGTCACGCGAATCCTGCGGGTCAAGTTCCGGCTCGGGCTGTTCGAGAACCCGTTTCCAGCCTCCGGACCGGTCGGCACCGCGGAACATCGGGCGCTCGCCCGGGACGCGGTCGCCGCCTCCCAGGTGCTGCTCAAGAACACCGGTGGGCTGCTGCCACTGCGCCGGGACGCGCGGATCTACGTTGCCGGGCGCAACGCCGACGACATCGGCAGCCAGTCCGGCGGATGGACCGTCGACTGGCAGGGCCGCAACGGCAACACCATCCCCGGAACCACGATCCTCGACGGCATCCGCTCGATGGCCTCCTCGGTGACCTTCAGCGCCGACGCGTCCGCACCCGTCCAGGCCGGCGACGTCGGTGTGGTCGTGGTCGGCGAGACGCCGTACGCCGAAGGATTCGGTGACGTCGGCGCCACCCCCTGGAAGCACGGCACCGCGGAACAGCGGGAGCCCAAGTCGCTCGACCTCCAGCCGTCCGACCGGGCGGTGGTCGACAAGGTCTGCGGCGCGGTCTCCTCGTGTGTCGTCCTGATCGTCTCCGGACGCCCGCAGGTGATCACCGGCCAGCTGGGCCGGATCGACGCCCTGGTCGCGTCATGGCTGCCCGGAAGCGAGGGCGCGGGCGTCGCCGACGTGCTCTTCGGCACGAAACCGTTCACCGGGCGGCTGCCGGTGTCGTGGCCGAGCTCGGCCGGACAGGTCCCGGTCAACGTCGGCGACGAGACCTATCAGCCCCTCTTCCCGTACGGCTGGGGCCTGCACACCGGCGACAAGGACACCCGTGCCCACGCCGTCGACCGGGTGGCGGCCGGCGCGGCCCCGGCCGGCTGGCAGTCCATGATCGCCGACGCCGAAGCCGCCACCGAAGCCGGCGACCCCACCCGAGCCGAAGCCCTCCTGTCCCCCTTGACCCCTTGACCACCCCACGAGGGCTCGCAGCCTCACCCCACGCCTCCTCATCCACGACGCCTCCCCCGGCAACGCCTCCCCTGCACCCACCACTCGCAGCCCGCCACCCGCCGTCGCCCCGACCCGCCGCCCGCCACCCGCCGTCGCCCCGACCCGCCGCCCGC
>NZ_JBEZXU010000066.1:0-64037 GCF_040638175.1 Actinoplanes sp. NPDC026670 | reverse complement strand
ACCGCCCCCGCGAAACCCTCAACTGGCGCACCCCCACCGAAAAACTCAACGAGTTCCTCACCAGCACCGATGCAACCACCCCTTGACTCCAAGCCCAACGGGAAGAAGGCTGCAAGGTCTCCCGAGCGCAGTAGACCTTGCACGAAAAACCACACCCCGACGTGAAGAACCATGCAAGATCGGCGCGAGGGTGGATATTCGTGCAAGATCCGCGAGCGGCGGGGCCGCGGGGAGGCGTCGCGACCGAGGAGACGTCATCCGCCTGGGGGCTGCCTTTCTCAAGCTGAGGTGGCTGCACAGAATGCTCCCGCTCGAGTTTCGCCATTTGGGGATCGCTTGGGTGACGGCGCATCGGGTGCCGGTCGCAAACCTTGGTCGTCGGCCTTCCGCTGGACGCGGTCGGCGGCGCTCGGCCAGACGCGGTCGCCGGTACTCGGCCGGCGCGCGACGGCCAGCGCACACAATGCGGCAACGTGCGACTTCACCCTCGCCGGGACGACGACGGGCGCACACAGACGGCACAACGCGTGCGCCCGTCCCCGTCGGAGCGAAGCAGGCGCACACGATCGGCGAACGTGTGCGCTGACCACCGCTCCGGCCAGCGGACCCGCCCCTCGAAAGTCCGCTCCGGCATCACCCCTGGGCGGCCCCGTCCAAGGCCATAAGACCTCACGGCGATCTTGCGGAGCTCGCTGAGGATGACGCCGACCAGGACGAACGCCAGATTCACTACGGCTGCGGACCTGACCAGCAATGCCACTGCCCAATGGCGAAACTCGAACTCCCGGCAAGAACCAAGATCGGGACAGCGACGACGCATCAGCTCTGGAGCGAAAGCGCTCGCAATCGGATGGTGAACGTGGAGCCGCCGTGGGTGCCCGGGTGGTAGTCGACGTCGCCGTCGTTGGCCCGGGCCAGCTCCCGGACGATGTAGAGGCCGAGCCCCGTCCCGGCCACCTTCGCCGCGGTGGCCGAGGCGCGGGCGAACCTGTCGAACAGCCGCGCCCGGAACTCCGGCGGCACGCCCGGACCCTGGTCGCGGATCTCGATGGTGACCGACGGCCCGCCGGCCCGGGCGACCACCTCGGTGGCGCCTCCGCCGTACTTGGCCGCGTTGCTGATCAGGTTGGTGAGGATCTGGTCGAGGTGGCTCGGCTGCACCATGGCCACCAGGCCGGGCGGGCAGGTCACCGGCACCGGGCCGGTGGCGGTCGCGGTCAGCGCGGCCTCGATGTGGTCGGCGACCTCGACCGGGGCGGGTGTCGCGGAGAGCCGGCCGGCGTCCAGGCTGACCAGGTCGAGCACCTCCTGGACGATGGTGGCGAGCCGCTGGGTGGTGCGGTGCACGCGGGCGATCACGTCGCGGACGTCGTCGGTCAGCTCGTCCTCGGACAGGATCAGGTCGAGGTTCCCGAGGATCATCGCGAGCGGGTTGTTGATCTCGTGGCCGAGCATGCCGATCAGGTCGGCCTTGAGCTGGTTGGCGGCCTCCAGGTCGGCGGTCCGTTCCCGTACGGTGTCCTCCAGCGAGTCGTAGAGCAGCGCGTTGTCCAGGGCCACCGCGAGCTGGCCGGCGATCAGCCGGACCGCTTCGAGCCGGTCGGTGGAGAAGACGCCGCCCTGCCGGTGGTTCTCCAGGACGAGCACCGCGCCGTCGGCGTCGCGGCTCGGGACCGGCACGGCGAGCAGCGCGCACGCCTCCAGCCCGGCGAGGTACGGGTCCCGCGCGAACCGGTCGTCCACACAGGCGTCGGCGACCAGCAGCGGCCGGTGGGTGCGCCGCACGTACCGCAGCGCCGAGTCGAACCCGGCCCCGGACGGCCCGGCCAGCCGCACATGGGTGGCCCCGGTCATCGCGCTGAGCACGTCACCGACCTGTTCCTCGAGGACGGCCAGCGAGGTCGCCGAGTTCAGCGCCCGGGAGGCGCGCAGGATGGCCATCAGGTCGATCCGGTCGGCCCCGGAGGCGCTGCCGGACGCGGTGATCTCGGTGGCCCGCAGGAACGGATGCCACGATTCCAGCCGGTCGGCCGGCGCGGCGGCTCCCCACGCCCGGTAGGTGTCGCGGGCTTCGGCGAGCAGCCGGTGCGCGGTGTGGGTGAGGCCGCGTTCGAGGTGGAAGCGGGCGGCCCGTTCGGCGAGGACGGCCCGGTGCCAGGGCCGGCCGGCCACCTCGTGCAGGCCGGCGTCGAAGTGCCGGGCCGCGGTGTCCGGGTCGCCGCGTGCCCAGGCTCGTTCCGCGTCGACCAGGTGCAGCAGCGGCCGGAAGTTGCGGGGCGCGTCGGCGGACCGGCGGGCCAGCCAGTCCCGCACGCCGGCGAGCTCGTCCGCGACCGTGGTGTCGCCGTCCCGCAGCCGGGTGGCCAGGCTCAGGCAGCGCAGCACCCGGGCCAGCGCGGACACGTAGAACCCACGGATCGCCTCGCTGAGCTCCATCGCGGCGGCGGAGTGCTCGGCCAGGGCCGCGGCGTCCTGCCGGAACAGCGCGCCGAGCCCGTGATTGACGTGGTGGGCGGCGGTCGCCGGGGGATAGGTGAGGATCGGTTCCTCGCCGACCGGTTCCTGGCCGCGCGCCGCCCGTACCAGATCGCGGTATGAGGTCAGGCTGAAGACCGCGATCCGGTTGCCGGTCCGCTCGGCGACGCCGAGCCCGGTGGCGATCTCCTCGGCGGCGGTCTCCAGCGAGTCGGCGGTGTCCAGCACGATGGCCGCCAGCCGGGCGCTGAGCAGGCCGGCCACCTGGACGTCACCGGCGGCGAGCAGGGCGTCGCGGTTCGCCTGGGCCGGTTCGACGAGGTCCTCCAGCGGTTCGAACCAGTGCGCGGCCAGGCACAGGTACATGTACCCGGCGATCGCCGTCTCGGCCGGCCAGCCGTGTTCCCGGCCGACCGCGACGACGTGCCGGCTCAGCCGGTAGCCGGTGCGGTAGTCGTCGAACAGCGAGATGGTCGCGCAGATCACCGACCCGGCGGCGCCGATCACCGGCGCGCACACCCCTTTCTGCCGCCACAGCCGGTACGCCTGGAGCAGCATCCACGAGTGCTCGATCGTCCCGAGCAGGTAGGCGGGCACGAGCAGCCGGTTGATCAGCCGTCCGGCCGCCAGCACCCGCGGGTCGGTGGTCTCGGCCGCCTGCTCCAGGTCGCCGAGACCGGCCCGGAGTTCGCCGACCTCGCGGCGCAGCACGGGTTCCGGGTCGTCCGGGGGCTCGATGCCGAACCGGCGCAGCACGTCCAGGCCGAGGGCGTACGCCGCGGGGATCTGATTGCGCTGGCTCATCACGTTGATCTGGATCGCGGTGGCCTCGGTCAGGGTGACCAGGTCCGGGGATCGTCCGGCCAGTTCCCGGTAGACGAGGTCGGCGTCGTCGAGCCGGCCGAGACAGTAGTAGGTGATGTGCCGGTCCACGGCGACGGCGTTGCGGGCCGGGTCGTCGCCGGCCCCGGCGAGCAGCCGTTCGGCCGCGTCGAGCAGGTCCACGGCGACCGGATAGTTGGTCAGCCGGATGGTCCGGCGGGCGGCGTCGTGCAGCAGGGCGGCCGCCGCCCGGCGCTCGGCGGGGCTGTCCACCAGGCCGGCGGCGGCCAGATACTGTTCGGCGGCCGCCTGCGGGAACCCGGTGGCCAGCCGGCGGGCCATGGCCAGTTGCAGCAGTTCCCGCTCGGTGTCCGGCAGACATTCCCGGGCCGCCTGGAGCACCAGGTCGTACCGGAACCGGACACCGTCCCCGGCCCGCAGCACGAACCCGTCGGAGACCGCCTGGTCCACGTGCCGGTTCAGGTCGTCCTCGGGTGTGCCGGTGGCCACGGCCAGCAGGCCGGTGGTGACCTCGCCGCCGAGACAGGCCAGCGCGGCGTACCGGCGGCGGCATCCGGGGGCCTGCTGGGCGAGGCGGCGGCCGGGCAGCTGGGCCAGCTGGTGGCGGGAGACGAACGCCCGTACCTCCGTGTCGTCCCACCGCCAGCCCTCGTCGGCCGGCCGCAGCAGGCCGTCCGCCCGCAGGGCGTTGAGCAGTTCGACTGTCGCATAGGGGCTGCCGTCGCTGCCGTCGCGGATCAGGGCGCCGAGGCCGGCCGCCGATTGCGGCGGCATCCGCAGCACCGTCGCCACGAGCGCCGCCGTGTCGCGGGGGCCGAGACCGCCAACCTGGATCGGCGGCGCGGCGACACCGGCCCGCAGCCAGCGGTCGACCGGCAGGCCCTCCCGGTAGACGAGGACCATCAGCAGCCCCGGAATCGGCCCGGCGGCCAGGATCGCTTCCAGGACCTGCATCGATCCGCTGCTCGCCCACTGCAGGTCGTCGAGGACGAAGACGATCCGGTGCCGCTCGGCGAAAACCCGCAGCAGGGTGACAGCGGTGGCGCTGGTCCGGGCGCGGGCGGTCACCGGATCGCCGGACGACGGCCGGTCGCTGTCGCCGAGCAGGTCGTTCATCTCCGGGATGGCGTTGCAGGCGATGGTGACGTTGGCGCCGAGCGCGGCCAGGATCCGCTGCCGGGCGTCGGCCACCTCCGGTTCCGGCGCGGCCAGCAGCAGCCGGGTCAGGACCCGCAGCGCCCGGGTGATCCCGCCGGTGTCGGTGCCGGTCCGGAACTGGTCGAACCGCCCGTCCGCGAACCACCCGCCATGGGCGGTGATCACCGGCCGCAGGCAGCGGGCCAGGGCGGTCTTGCCGATCCCAGGCGGCCCGGTGATCAGCACCGCGGGCGCGCCGTCGCGCATCGCCAGGTCGAGCGCCGCGGTCAGCACGCCGATCTCCGGCTCGCGGCCGATCACGCCGGCCGGCGGTTCGAGGAACGCCGGGAAGTCGCGTTCGCCGAGCTCCCAGCCGGTGTCCGGGCCGGTCCGGCAGCGCGCCAGGTCGTAGGCGAGCCCGTCGGCGCTCTGGTAGCGGCGCCCCGGATCCTTCTCCAGCAGCCGCATGATGATCTCACTGAACCGGGGCGGCAGCCCGGGCCGCCGCTGCGCCACCGGCACCGGCGGCCGGACCAGCGTGTCCCGGACCAGCTCCAGGGGGTCGTCGCCGGTGAACGGCGGCTCGCCTACGGCCAGCGCGTACAGGGTGGCGCCGAGCCCGTACAGGTCCGCGCGGGAGTCGGCGACCGGCCCGATCCGCCCGGTCTGCTCCGGCGCGAGATAGCCGAGGGTGCCGACCGGCCCGTCCGGCTCGTCGGCCTCCGGCCGCCCGAGCAGCGCCAGATCGAAATCGATCAGCACCGGGCGTCCGGCGAGCACCACATTGGCCGGGGTGACATCCCGATGGACGACGCCGGCGCGGTGCACGGCGGCCAGCGTCGCCGCCAGGTCCGCGGCGATTTTCAACAGCAGCGGTACGGCTACCCGCCCCCGATCCGGCGAGTCACCTCCGTCGTCCTCCAGGATCAGCGTCTGGCGCGACTGGGTGGCGGCCAGCCGGGGCACTCCCGGGACGCCGGCGAGCCGGCTGAGCACCTCCTGCTCGTGCCGGATCCGCCGGACCGCCCCGGGCCCGGTGGCACGTTTTCGGATCAGGTCGCCTGGGCTCCGGCGAAGGACCAAAGTCCGTTCGCTGCGATAGAGCACGACCTCGCCCACAGACCGATTTTTCTCATTTCTGGGGCCTGGGTGGTGCTTCTTCCACAAACAGCCCAGTGTGCTGGGGCAATGCTGCGATGAATCCCTGCAACCTGTGGTGATGGCGGGCACAGACGCGACCCAGTTCCTCCGCGTCGCGCCCGAGGAAGGCGGCGAGCATCCCGGCGTGGTCGGAGTGCAGCAGCTCCCGGTCGGCGCCGGTCAGATGGGACATCGGCCGCAGCGGCTCGGTCATGTTCCACGCCGACTCCAGCATGTGCAGCAGGCGGCGCATCCGGCACGGCCCGAGCAGCGCCAGATGGAACCGCCGGCTCTCCCGGTGGTAGGCGGCGCCGCTGTCGTCGGCCTCGATCGCCGCGTCCAGGGCCGACAGCGCCGACCGGGCCAGCCGATCGTCCTCGGAGCTCGCCCCGGCCACCGCCACCCGCAGCGCGGCCGACTCGAGAGCCTCACGGACCAGGTAGATCTCGCCGAACTCGCGGGCCGTCATCATCGCCACCCGGTAGCCGCCGTTGGTCCGATGGTCGACCAGGCCCTCACCGATCAGGGTCATCAGCGCCTCACGCACCGGGATCCGGCTCACCCCGAACGCGGCGGCCACCGCGTCGACCGGGATCGCTGAACCGGGTGGCACCTCGCCGTACAGGATGATCGTCCGCAGCTCGTCCACGATCGCGCTCCGCACGCTGCCCGCCTCCCGGTCGGCGAGCCGGGCGAGCAGGGCCGATCGGCGCCGCGGTCCGGACATGGCCGGACCCTAGCCGCCTCCGGTTATCGGCACGTTTCGCGGCGCCGTGGTTAGGCTGGCGTCAGGCCGTGCACACCGGAGGTGACGATGCCCCTGTATCCACACCAGCCGCATCACCGACCCGAGTGGCCGCCGCCGCAGCTGCCACCGGCCGGGCCGGGGCTGCCCGGCTGGCTGGAGGAGCGGCTCTTCGACCAGCGGATCGTGATGATGCGCGGGCATCTCACCGCGGAGACCGCCACCGGGATCGCGGCGGCGCTGCTGACCCTCGACTCGGCCGGGCCGGAGGTGGTTCACCTGCACGTGTCGAGTCCGGGCGGTGATCTCAGCGCCGCGCTGTCGGTGGTCGACGTGCTCGACGCGCTGGCCGCCCCGGTGCACGCGCTGGTCACCGCGGAGGCGGGCGGGGCGGCGCTGGCGGTGCTGGCTGCGGCGGATCAGCGGGCGGCGTACCGTCATGCGCGTTTCAAACTCGTCGAACCGCGCGCCGCGGGGGTGACCGGGACCGCCGACGAGGTCGCGGCCGCCGCCGGGCAGCACCTGCGCGAGTTGGAGGAGGTGCTGGTCCGGCTGGCCGAGATCACCGGTCAGCCGCGCAGCCGGGTGGAGAACGATCTGTCCGCGGGCCGCACCCTGAGCGCGGCCGAGGCCCTGGATTACGGCCTGATCCACGAGGTGGTGGCGCCGAAGAAGAACGGGCCCCGGTGAAGACCGGGGCCCGTTCTCAGAAACTCAGGAACTCGCAGTTCAGGAAGCGACCTTCACACCCATCGAGCGGGCCGTGCCGGCCACGATCTTGATGGCGGCGTCGAGGTCGTTCGCGTTGAGGTCCACCAGCTTGCGCTCCGCGATCTCCTTGATCTGCTGGGCACTGAGGGTGCCGACAGTCGTGGTGAGCGGGTTGGCGGCGCCGGACTGGATGCCCAGGGACTTCCGGATGAGGAAGCTGGTCGGCGGCGTCTTGTAGGCCAGCGTGTGGCTGCGGTCCTCGTAGACCGACACGATGACCGGGATGATCTCGCCCCGGTTCTTCGCGGTGGCCTCGTCGTACTCGACCTTGACGGCACGCATGTTGGCGCCGGTCGGGCCGAGCATCTTACCGAGGTCGACCATCGCGGCGTTACCCGCCTCAAGCGCGAGGGTTACCTCATGGGTCTTCTTCTTGGGAGGCATTGGGTAAGGCTCCTTAGGGTGAGCTGCGGGCCGAGACAACGCAGCTCGCCAGCATCAACGACACACGACAACCCCGAGACCTTACTACCGTGTCGACGAGAGGGTCAAAACGGTGGGTGTACGGGGTCTCGGGTCCGCCACCCAGTGTAGCCCCCGGCTCCGGAGCACCCGGGACCGGCCCGGCGTCAGAACCTGTCGCAGTCACACTCGCGCATGTTCGCCCGGATCAGGTGCACATAATCCGGGTTCGACAGCTTCTTCTTCGCCAGGTACGTCTCCTCGGTCGAGCCCGGGCCCATGTTGTACCCGTTGATGACCAGGTTCAGCAGGCACGGCGACGCGTCGGTCTTGCACTTGGCCGTGCTCAGGTCGTAGTTCTTGGCGAAGTACTTCTCACCGAAGTACTTGGTCAGCCAAGCCAGGTAGTTGGCGCCGACGATCGCGTTCTGCTTGTACTCACTCGAGTCGTAGCTCTTCTCGAACCGCTGGTTGACGAAGTCCTCGGTGTCCGGCATCACCTGCATCAGGCCGTATCCACCGTCACAGTTGCGGATGTTCGACACCCAGCCGCTCTCGTGCCAGGCCACCGACCGGATCAGGTCGGCCGGCACCCGCAGCTTCGGCGCCGACCCCGGCCAGTACACCTTCGTCGCGGCCGCGTTCAGCGCCACCTTCGCCTTCGCCCGGGTCACCGCCTTGCCCACGTACTCGGCGCAGTCCGGTAGCTGCATGTTGAACGGGTCCTCGGTCGGTGTCGGCTTCACCTTTTCCGTGGGCTTCGTCGTCTTCTTCGTCTTCGACGGGGACGGCTCCGGTGTCGGCTCCGCCTCGACAGTCGGCTCGCTGGTCGTCACCGCCACCGGCGCGGCCGCCTGCTTCTCCTCGTCCGCCCCGGCCAGACCACATCCCGCGGCCACCACCAGAACCGTCACCGCGGCCACAATGTTGATCTTGCGCATCGACGCAAACCTCCCCCGTTGGACATCGACGAGGAACGCTAACAGTGGCCGGCTGATCACCGCTGACCCGTAAAACGGACAGATCAGCACAAGATTCGGGCTTTGACCCCGTGTCACGATCGGCAACCTGAGCCGGGAACAATGGACGTCATGCAGACCCGCACCGACCTACGCAACGTCGCCATCATCGCTCACGTCGACCATGGCAAAACCACCCTGGTCGACGCCATGCTGCGCCAGGGCAGCCAGTCCCATGCGCGTGGCGAGATGGCCGACCGCGTCATGGACTCCATGGACCTGGAGCGGGAAAAGGGCATCACCATTCTCGCCAAGAACACGGCGATCAGCTACCAGCCCGCCGAGGGCCCCCCGGTCACCATCAACATCATCGACACCCCCGGCCACGCCGACTTCGGCGGTGAGGTCGAGCGCGGCCTCACCATGGTCGACGGTGTCGCGCTCCTCGTCGACGCGTCCGAGGGCCCACTCCCGCAGACCCGCTTCGTGCTCCGCAAGGCGCTGCACGCCAAGCTGCCGATCATCCTGATCATCAACAAGGTGGACCGGCCCGACGCCCGTATCAAAGAGGTCGTCGACGAGACGTATGAGCTGTTCCTCGACCTCGACGCCGACGAGCACCAGATCGAGTTCCCGATCGTCTACGCGTGCGCCCGCGACGGCATCGCCTCGCTGAACCAGCCGAAGGACGGCACCGTCCCCGAGGACAGCGACTCCCTCGACGTGCTGTTCAGCACCATCCTCGACACCATCCCGGCGCCGAAGTTCCACGAGGACGCCCCGTTGCAGGCGCACGTCGTCAACCTCGACGCCTCGCCGTTCCTCGGCCGTCTCGCGCTCTGCCGCGTCCACGAGGGCACCATCCGCAAGGGCCAGACCGTCGCCTGGTGCAAGACCGACGGCACCATCAGCAACGTGCGCATCTCCGAGCTGCTGGTCACCGAGGGCCTGGAGCGCAAGCCCGCCGAGAGCGCCGGTCCCGGCGACATCATCGCCCTCGCCGGCATCCCCGAGATCATGATCGGTGAGACCCTCGCCGACGCGGAGAACCCGGTTCCGCTTCCGCTGATCACCGTCGACGAGCCGGCCATCTCGATGGTCATCGGCACCAACACGTCGCCCATGGTCGGCAAGGTCAAGGGCGCCAAGGTCACCGCGCGCATGGTCAAGGACCGCCTCGACAAGGAGCTCATCGGCAACGTGTCGCTGCGCGTCCTCAACACCGACCGCCCCGACGCCTGGGAGGTCCAGGGCCGTGGTGAGCTGGCCCTGGCCATCCTGGTCGAGCAGATGCGCCGGGAGAACTACGAGCTCACCGTCGGCAAGCCGCAGGTCGTCACCAAGACCATCAACGGCAAGGTGCACGAGCCGGTCGAGCGCCTCACCATCGACGCGCCCGACGAGTACATGGGCGCCATCACCCAGCTGCTCTCCACCCGCAAGGGCCGGATGGAAGAGCTGATCAACCACGGCACCGGGTGGCTCCGCATGGAGTGGCTGGTCCCGGCCCGCGGCCTGATCGGCTTCCGCACCGAGTTCCTCACCGAGACCCGCGGCACCGGCATCATGCACCACCTGTTCGAGGCCTACGAGCCGTGGTTCGGCGAGCTGCGCACCCGCCAGAACGGTTCGCTCGTCGCCGACCGGGCCGGCGCCGTCACGGCCTTCGCGATGATCAACATCCAGGAGCGCGGGCAGCTCTTCGTCGAGCCCGCCACCGAGGTGTACGAGGGCATGATCGTCGGCGAGAACTCCCGCGACGACGACATGGACGTCAACATCACCAAGGAGAAGAAGCTCACCAACATGCGTGCGGCCAGCGCGGACAACACCGAGAAGGTGATCCCGCCCCGCAAGCTGTCCCTGGAGCAGTCCCTGGAGTTCTGCCGCGAGGACGAGTGCGTCGAGGTCACCCCGTCCGCTGTGCGGATCCGCAAGGTGGTCCTGGACGCGACTACCCGCGGCCGGGCTGCTGCTCGCCGTAAGCACCAGTAGGTTTTCCTGCTTTTCCGGCCCGCCCTTTTCCTGTTCGGGCGGGCCGGTTCTGCGTTTGCGGTGGGTCGGTTCTGGGCGGCACATGGCCCACTCCGGGCGGTCAGGCTTGATCCCTCCGTGGGCCATGTGCCGCCCAGAACCTTGCGCCGCCGGGTGGTTGCGGTTCGTTGGTCGCTTTCAAACCCTTCTCTGGTACGGCCAAAGCACCGCACCGTCCCCTCCGCCCCCCTTCTGGGCCCCGCCCGCCCTCCTCCTGAAGTACCTACGCGCGCATCACCCAGCCAATGCCTCCCCTCCCCCTCTCCCTCCTCCCCCTCTCCCCGCGCTCCCGCCTGCCCTTCGCCTCTGCTCCCGCCCGCCCTCCTAGCTCCTCGCGCTCCCGCCCGCCGCCCGCCCTCCTAGCTCCTCGCGCTCCCACCCGCCTCCGCGCTCCCACCCGCCTCCGCGATCTTGTGGAGTTCCGGCACACCTCTGTCTCGCCGAACTCTCCAAGATCCAACCGGCGCGGCCGCCCCGCCACCCCTCTCCCGCGATCTTGTGAACTTCGGGCCGTCCCGCAGACTTCCCCAAGATTCAGTCGGCGCATCCGGCCCCGGAGGCCCACCCCCACAGATCCTGCGAGTTCGGGCACACCTGAAGCTTCTTCAAGGCTTCGCCGGTTCCGGGGCCAATCCCTCTGCTGTGCGATGTACTCCACCCAGCCCTTCGAGCTGCCGCACCCGCAGGCGACCGAACACCGGCTTGAGACCGGAGATTTCGTATTTGTGGAGGTTTCAGCCTCGACCAGCTTTGGAGATCTTGCACGGTTCTCCTCCTTCGCGGCGATCTTGCACGGTTCTTCATGTCTGGGCATGATTTGTCGTGCAAGGTCTACTGCTCGGGGGAGACCTTGCAGCCTTCTTCACGTCGGGACGTGGAAAGGGCTGCAAGATCGGCGCGAGCGTGGAAAGTCGTGCAAGATCCGCAGGCGGCTGCGCGGATCAAGGTGGGGTGGCTGCGCGGAAGACTCACCTGTCCCGCCGGACTCTCCAAGATCCGGGTGGCCCGTCCCGCTTGGCCGGCGGTTCTCCCGGGGCGTTCACAGCGGTGGGAGCCCACGGGCTGCTGGAGACGCGAACAGGCCCGGTGACCTTGGTCGCCGGGCCTGTCTGGTGGTTCGAGGTTACTGGCTGGCCAGTTCTTTCTTCTTGTCGCGGGAGGTCTTCATCAGGCTGGCCACTGTGGCTACGGCCAAGGTTCCGAGGATCACCAGCAGGGAGAGCCAGATCGGGATCTCGGGGGCCCAGTGGAAGCCCTCGCCGCCGTTGATGAACGACAGGCTGTTGGTGTGCAGGGCCTCCAGGACCAGCTTCACGCCGATGAAGGCGAGCACCACGGCCAGGCCGATGTTGAGGTAGACGAGGCGTTCCAGGAGGCCGCCGAGCAGGAAGAACAGCTGACGCAGGCCCATCAGCGCGAAGACGTTCGCGGTGAAGACCAGGTAGGGCTCCTTGGTGATGCCGAAGATCGCCGGAATCGAGTCGAGCGCGAAGATCAGGTCCGTGGTGCCGATCGCGATCATCACGATGAGCATCGGAGTGAAGAGGCGCTTGCCCGCTTCCGTGACGACACTGAACCGGCCGTCGCCGAACTCGGAGGAGAGCGGCAGGGCCCGCTTGGCCCAGCGGATCAGGATGTTCTCCTTGAACTCCTCGTCCTCGTCCTCGCCCTTCACCAGCGTGATCGCCGTGTAGACCAGGAACGCGCCGAAGATGTAGAAAACCCAGGAGAACTGTGTGATCAGCGCGGCGCCGGCGGCGATGAAGATGCCACGCATGACGAGCGCCAGCACGATGCCGATCAGCAGCACCTTCTGCTGAAGATGCCGTGGCACGGCGAACCGGGCCATGATGATCACGAAGACGAAGAGATTGTCGACGCTCAGCGAATACTCGGTGAGCCAGCCGGTGTAGAACTCGCCTGCCGCCTGGCCACCAGCGGTGAGCCAGACCCCGATGCCGAAGACCACGGCGAGGCCCACGTAGAACGCGACCCACCCGCCGGCTTCCTTGATGCTGGGCTCGTGCGGCCGGCGCCCGATGATGAGCAGATCAACGGCGAGAACCGCGACCAACGCGACCAGGGTGGCGACCCAGACCCATGCAGAAATGTTCAACTAAGGACCTCCGGCAGACACGGGTCGTCGCTGCGCCCACCCTGGACTGGATGAGAACAGCGACGTGCGACTGTCGGAGGTCTCTTCCGCCACGGATCTCGGATCCGTGACCACCGGCCCCGGGCCCGCCCCGAAAGGCGTTCCGTGTTGACGAGACCGGAGCGGGGGAATACTCCCCTCCCACAGGAGCCATTGTTACGCATCCTCGGCGCGAACGGCACACCGGGAGACCAGAGAGTGGTACGGCTCGCCATCGAAACGCCCCAACCGGGCAGATACGACATGCGCCGTACGTCACGGCCTCGTTGATCGGACCGCTTTCCACACCCTACGCCGTGAGCAGCGCCGATTCGGCGGCTTCGGAATCCCGCACTACCCCCGGGGCATCCTAGTATGCTGCCCATCTGGTGCGTATGGGACTCTTGTGGGCATGGTTCTCGAAGTGACGCTGATCGACGTCCTCCCCGGCCGGGAGGCTGACTTCGTCGATGCCTATGAACTCGCCCGGCCGCTGGTGGCGACGACGCCCGGCTGCCGTTCGGTCCGGTTGCAGCGCGCGGTCGAGTCCTCCCGACGGTTCGTGCTTCTGGCCGAGTGGGACAGCGTGGAGGCTCACGAGCACAACTTCCGCCGCTCGGACCGTTTCGCCCAGTGGCGCGCCCTGATCGGCGGTTCCCTGGCCCAGCCCCCGCTGGCCGAGTACTTCACCGACATCCAGGGCCACCGCCCCAACGGTCAGCGGTAGCGCGCCCGCTGTCCCATGTCGTCGAAGCCGAGCCGCCGGTAGAGACCGGCCGCCGACGGGTTGTTGACGTTGACGGTGAGCCACGCCTCGGTGGCCCCGGCAGCTGCCATCCGCCGTAGCGACTCCCGGATCAGGGCGCCGCCGAGACCGGTTCCGCGGGCGGCCGGCACCACGCCGACCTGCACGATCCAGCCTTCGGCCGCGGTGACGAACCCGACGTCCCCACGTCCCGGCAGAGCCACCATGATCGACCACTCCGGCCGGAAGTCGTCGTCCTCGGTGTTCTCCTCGATCCACTCCTGGGCGCTCGGATCGGGGAAGCCCGGACGATCCCGGAACGATGCCGCATAAACCGCATGGAAGCGTTCCGCGGTCTCAGCCGACCAGTCGACGACTTCGGCTCCGGCCGGCCAGCCGGCCACGAAGCCGTCCTCCGCGGCCACCTTGATCCGCATCACGTCCTCCCCGAAGACCTGCAAGAGCCCCCGAGACGCGAAAAGCTCTGCAGCCCCAGCCGTAAGCCCTTCGCACTCCACGGTCACCGCGGCACCCGGACTGCCAGCCGAAGTCACACCCGACTGATCACCGACACCGGCCTCACCCACCGCAAGATCACCGGGAACGGTGGAGGGGATCGCGACGGGAGAGCCGCCGGCGGCAGGAACGGTGGAGGGGGGCGCGACGGGAGAGCCGGCGGCGGCAGGAACGGCGGCGCCCGGAAGGTCGGTCGCGGCAGCCAGGGCGGCGTCAAGAAGGCGCGAGCCGAGACCCTGGCCGCGGAACGCCGGGTCCACCAGCCCGCTGATCATCGGCCCGCCCGGGGAGGGGCGGACCGCGGCAGCAGCGATCAGTGCGCCGCCGTCCCGGGCCTCGAAAGCCACCGTGCCGGCGGCGAGCCAGCGACCGCGCAGGAACCACGGCTCGGTCACCAGGGGCATGCCACCGTCGGCTGCCCGGCACCGCCGCACGAGATCCAGCAACTCGTCCTCGGGCAGGGCATCAGCCACCCGGCGCACTTCAGCCGTCATGGCCGCCAGGGTAATGACACGCACTCCCCCGGACGACCGATTATTCGACCGCCAACGCGACCCCGCCACCCGGCTTCGGCCGGTTACTTCACCCCCGCCATGTCCATGCCGCGCAGTTCCTTCTTCAGTTCGTGGATCTCGTCACGGATCCGGGCGGCCAGCTCGAACTGCAACTCCCGGGCCGCGCCCAGCATCTGGTCGTTGAGGTCCTGGATGAGCTGGGCCAGTTCGGCCCGGGCCATCCCGGCGCGGGCCGGTGTGGCCGCTGCCCGGCCCTTGGAACGGCTCTCCGGGACCGAGGCCTTGCCACGTGACATCTGCCGGCCGGAGCCGCCGACCACCTCGTCGGTGTCCTCGGCCTCCTTGTAGATGTCGTCGAGGATGTCGTGGATCTTCTTGCGGAGGGCCTGCGGTTTGATGCCGTTGGCCTCGTTGTGGGCGATCTGCTTGGCCCGCCGGCGATCGGTCTCGTCGATGGCGTCCCGCATCGACGGCGTGATCTTGTCGGCATACATGTGGACCTCGCCGGACACGTTACGGGCGGCCCGGCCGATGGTCTGGATGAGCGACCGGCCGCTGCGCAGGAAGCCCTCCTTGTCGGCGTCGAGAATGGCCACCAGCGACACCTCGGGCAGGTCGAGACCCTCCCGGAGCAGGTTGATGCCGACCAGGACGTCGTAGTCGCCCTTGCGCAGCTCCTTGAGCAGCTCGACCCGGCGCAGCGTGTCGACCTCGGAGTGCAGGTAGCGGACCCGGATCCCGTTCTCCAGGAGGTAGTCGGTGAGGTCCTCGGCCATCTTCTTGGTGAGGGTGGTGACCAAGACCCGCTCGTCCTTCTCGGTACGCACTTGGATCTCGTGCATCAGGTCGTCGATCTGGCCCTTGGTGGGTTTGACCACGACCTGGGGGTCGACCAGGCCGGTCGGGCGGATGACCTGCTCGACGAACTCGCCCTGGGCCTGCTCCATCTCCCAGTTGCCGGGCGTGGCGGAGAGGAACACCATCTGCCCGACCCGCTCGAGGAACTCGTCGAACCGCAGTGGCCGGTTGTCTGCGGCGCTGGGCAGCCGGAACCCGTGCTCGATCAGGATCCGTTTACGGGACGCGTCGCCCTCATACATGCCGCCGATCTGCGGGATGGTGACGTGCGACTCGTCGATGACGGTGACGAAATCGTCGGGGAAGTAGTCGAGCAACGTATACGCCGGCTCGCCGAAGGTGCGCCCGTCCATGTGCATCGAGTAGTTCTCGATGCCGTTGCAGAAGCCGACCTGCCGCATCATCTCGAGGTCATACGTGGTGCGCATGCGCAGCCGCTGGGCCTCCAGCAGCTTGCCCTGCCGCTCGAACTCGGCGAGCCGATCCTCCAGCTCGGCCTCGATGTCACGGACCGCCCGCTCCATCCGCTCCGGGCCCGCCCCGTAGTGGGTGGCCGGGAAGATGATCAGCTCCTCGACCTCACGGATCACGTCGCCGGTGAGCGGGTGCAGATAGTAGAGCTTCTCCACCTCGTCACCGAACATCTCGATCCGGATGGCGAGCTCCTCATAGGCCGGGATGATCTCCAGGGTGTCGCCCCGGACCCGGAACGTGCCGCGCTGGAAGGCCATGTCGTTGCGGGTGTACTGGATGTCGACCAGCTTGCGCAGCAGCTTGTCGCGGTCGACCTCCTCACCGACCTTCACCCGGGCGGCCATGGCGACGTATTCCTGCGGGGTGCCGAGGCCGTAGATGGCGCTGACCGTCGCGACCACGATCGTGTCGCGCCTGGTCAGCAGTGACCTGGTGGCGGAGTGGCGCAGCCGCTCCACCTCCTCGTTGACCGACGAGTCCTTCTCGATGTAGGTGTCGGTCTGGGCGATATACGCCTCTGGCTGGTAGTAGTCGTAGTAACTGACGAAATACTCGACGGCGTTGTTGGGCAGGAGCTCACGGAACTCCTTGGCCAGCTGGGCGCAGAGCGTCTTGTTGGGCGCGAGCACCAGAGCGGGCCGCTGAAGCCGCTCGATGAGCCAGGCCGTGGTGGCGCTCTTGCCGGTGCCGGTGGCGCCGAGCAGGACGGTGTGCCGATCGCCGCTGCGGACCCGCCGCTCGAGGTCGTCGATCGCGGCGGGCTGGTCACCCGCGGGCTGGTAGTCGCTGACGACCTCGAACCGGCCGTCGAGTCGTGGGATGTCGAGCGCCATGCCCACCACCGTACGTCGGGGGTATGACAAGTTTCCGCGGCGGCGTGCTCAGGATGCACATTCGGCCGGTGGCCTCGGCATTGTCCGGTCCTCGCGGCCCGGCCTAGGCTTGTCGGGTAGGCCGCTCGCGGCGGCCGCCGGCAGCCCGGGTCCCCACACGGCCCGGCGCCGCACCACGGTTCGATGCGCCCCGGACGCCCTGGCGAGCGCACCCGAGGTGGGTCACCCGACCCGGCCGCCGCGAGGGCCCTTCACAATGGCCCCAACGCAAAGGGCCGTCCGGCAAAGGCCCCTCGCAGATGGGCCGCCCGCCAAGAAGGCCCGGCGTGGAAGGGCCCTTCGAGAAACTCAGGACGGCTGCCAGCCCGTCGCTGCCGCCCAGTCGTCGGCCGCCTGCGCCACGTCCGCCGCCGCCACCGCCGACGGGACCGCCCGCAGGTAGTCGCGCAGCAGCAACGCGAACCGCCAGCCCGGCGAGCCGGCCACCCGCAGGTGCAGGTCGACGCGGTACCCCGGATCGGCGCAGCCGTGCAGCCGTTTGGGCCAGGCGCCGCCGTGGCTGCCGGCGCGGTCCGACCACTCGCCCAGCCGGACCGGAAAGCCCAGCTCACCGAGGCGGCCGGCGAGACCGTCGGCCTCGTCCAGGGTGCGCACGCCGATCATCAGGTCGATCACGTCGCGGGCCGGCGGGCCGGGCACCGCGGTCGGCCCGACGTGCTGGATGTCGAACCGGTCACCGAGCCCGTGCCGGAGCCGGGCGATCAGCCGCGCGGCCGCGAGCGGCCACTCCGGATCCGACTCCACGATGCGCGAATCCAGACTTCTCACCGCGGACCGCCCGGACCGCAGGTTCCGCTCGAACTCCAGCAGCCGGTCATGCCACAGCCCGTCGACCCGGGTGTGCAGACCGTCCAGATCGTCCTGGTTCGTCAGAAGGACATCGCCGGCCGCCCGCCGGCTCGCGTCGTCGGTCTGCGCGTCGATCCGCGAGACGGCCTCCGCCGGGGACATGCCACGCAGGCGGGTGAGACGATCCAGCCGCACCTCACGGTCGGCCATCACCACGATCACGAGGTGGTACGACGAAGCCAGCCCCGCCTCGACCAGGAGCGGAACGTCGTTCACCACGATCGACCCGGGCGCTGCCGAGCGCGTCAGTTGAGCGGTCCTCTCCCGTACCCGAGGATGAATGATCTTCTCAAGACGCCGCCGCGCCGACTCGTCGCCGAAGACTCGCGCCCCGAGAGCCGGACGGTCCAGAGCGCCCTCGGCGTTGAGCACGCCCGCCCCGAACACCTCGACGATCTCGGCCAGGCCGTCCGTGCCCGGCTCGACCACCTCGCGGGCCAGCAGATCGGCGTCGATGATCACCGCACCGCGCTCGGCGAGCCGCCGGGCGACCGCGCTCTTGCCGGCACCGATACCACCCGTGAGCCCGACTCTCAGCATGGGATCAAGTATCGCCAGGGCCCGGCGGCCGGGCGCGGCCGGGAGGCGACGGTGTGCAGGAAAGGCGAAAGGCCGCCCCGACCGGAGTCGGAGCGGCCTTTCGGTGGTAATACCTACCGCTGGAGCTGGATCAGCCCTTGCCGCCGGCAAGCTTCTCGCGCAGAGCGGCGAGAGCCTCGTCGGTGGCCAGGGTGCCGGCCGGCTCCTCGGAGGAGCGCGCCGGGGCCGACGAGCTCGAGGAGGAGGTCGACGACGAGGTGGTCACGCCACCGGCCGGAGCCGGGTTGAGCGCAGCCTCGGCGTCGGCGTCGCGGGACGCCTGCACCTGCTTGGTGTGGGCCTCCCAGCGCTCGCGGGCGTCGGCGTACTGCTTCTCCCACGTCTCGCGCTGCTTCTCGAAGCCCTCGAGCCACTCGCCCGTCTCCGGGTCGAAGCCCTCCGGGTAGATGTAGTTGCCCTCGGCGTCGTACGTCGCGGCCATGCCGTAGAGGGTCGGGTCGAAGTGCTCCTCGCCCTCGACGAAGCCCTCGTTGGCCTGCTTGAGCGACAGCGAGATCCGGCGGCGCTCCAGGTCGATGTCGATGACCTTGACCAGAACGTCCGAACCCACCTGAACGACCTGCTCGGGCAGCTCGACGTGACGCTCGGCCAGCTCGGAGATGTGCACCAGGCCCTCGATGCCGTCGTCGACGCGGACGAACGCGCCGAACGGAACGAGCTTGGTGACCTTGCCCGGCACGATCTGGTTGATCGCGTGGGTCCGGGCGAACTGACGCCACGGGTCTTCCTGGGTCGCCTTCAGCGACAGCGAGACGCGCTCGCGGTCCAGGTCGACATCCAGAACCTCGACCTCGACCTCCTGGCCGACCTCGACGACCTCGGAGGGGTGGTCGATGTGCTTCCAGGAGAGCTCGGAGACGTGCACGAGGCCGTCCACGCCACCCAGGTCCACGAAGGCGCCGAAGTTGACGATGGAGGACACGACGCCCTTGCGGACCTGGCCCTTCTGCAGCTTGTTGAGGAACTCGGTGCGAACCTCGGACTGCGTCTGCTCGAGCCAGGCGCGGCGGGACAGAACCACGTTGTTGCGGTTCTTGTCCAGCTCGATGATCTTCGCCTCGAGCTCCCGGCCCACGTAGGGCTGGAGGTCGCGGACGCGCCGCATCTCGACCAGGGAGGCCGGCAGGAAGCCACGGAGGCCGATGTCGAGGATGAGACCACCCTTGACGACCTCGATGACGGAACCACGGACGACGCCGTCGTCTTCCTTGATCTTCTCGATGGTGCCCCAGGCCCGCTCGTACTGAGCGCGCTTCTTCGAGAGGATCAGACGACCCTCCTTGTCCTCCTTGGTGAGGACGAGGGCTTCGATGTGGTCACCGACCGACACCACTTCCGCGGGGTCCACGTCATGCTTGATCGACAACTCGCGCGAGGGGATGACACCCTCGGTCTTGTAGCCGATGTCGAGCAGGACCTCGTCCCGATCGACCTTGACGACGGTGCCTTCGACAATGTCGCCGTCGTTGAAGTACTTGATGGTCTCGTCGATGGCGGCGAGGAATGCTTCCTCGGATCCGAGATCGTCGACGGTGACCTTGTTGGCGCTCGAGGTGGCCTCGATGCTGCTCGTCATGTGGACAGTTGCTCCGAACGGAATGGATTCGTGGTGTCTCCCGCGCTCCACGGAACTGCCGTCGGAAGCGGCACGAGCGAACGAGACGACCAACCCGAGAGCAGTCACATCAACGCAGTCGATCATGCCGAGACCGACGACCACGGAACCTGCTCCCTGCCGAGGCACACGATCCGCGAGCGCATCGACTAGCTTACCGTGCGCATTACCACAGGTTGCAAGCCCTCCTGAGGACCGCGGCACATTGTCGGTCGAGAACCCGTCAGCATGCCCCTTATGGGCCGAATCGGGACGGTCGACACGCCTGCCGTACCGTTGCCAGGTGACTTCGTCCCACTCGTTCGAGACACCCACCGAGACCGAGGCGCGCCGCGCCAACCGCTCCTGGTGGGACCTCGACGCCGACGACTACCAGGACGAGCACGGCGCCTTCCTGGGTGACGTCGACTTCGTCTGGTGCCCCGAACGGCTACGGGAGGCCGACGCGCGCCTGCTCGGACCCGTACACGGAAAAAAGATCCTGGAATTGGGCGCCGGTGCCGCGGCAGCCAGCCGGTGGCTGCGCCGCGAGGGCGCCCATCCGGTCGCCATGGACCTGTCCGCGGGCATGTTGCGGCATGCCCGGGAGGCCGCCGGCCGCAGTGGGGTACGGATCCCGCTCGTCCAGGCCGACGCGATGGCCCTGCCGTTCGCCGCCGACTCGTTCGACATCGTCTGCACGGCGTTCGGCGCCATCCCGTTCGTGGCCGACTCGGGCGCGGCGATGCGCGAGGTGGCCCGGGTGCTGCGGCCCGGCGGCAGTTGGGTGTTCTCCATCACGCACCCGATGCGGTGGGTCTTCTGGGACGAGCCGGACGAGAGCGGGCTGCTCGCCCGTAACTCGTACTTCGACAGGACCCCCTACGTCGAACGGGACGAGGACGGGGTGGTCAGCTACCTCGAACAGCACCGCACCCTCGGCGACCGGATCCGCGAGCTGGTGGCGGCCGGTTTCGTGCTGCGTGACCTGGTCGAACCGGAGTGGCCGGGAGATCATGACCAGATCTGGGGGCAGTGGAGCCCGTTGCGCGGGCGTCTCTTCCCGGGCACGGCGATCTTCGTCTGCGACCTGCCCAAGACCTGAGCCGCGCCGCTCCGCACCCTCCTCCTGGCTCCGGCCCTCATCCACTCCCCTCGCTCTTGCATCCCCTTCCCCTCACTCCATACCCGTTCCCCTCTGGCGCAGCCGTTTCCGGAGCGGCGGGTCGGGTACCCGCCAGCTATGACCAAAGCGAAGAAAACCCTGAAAAAGGGTGAACGGGTGAACTGGAGCAGTCACGGAGAGGACGTCCGCGGCACCGTCCAGCAGAAGATCACCAAGCGCACCGAGACCGCCGGGCGGACCGTCGCCGCCTCGGCCGAGGAGCCACAGTACAGGGTGCGCAGCGACAAGTCCGGGCGCGAGGCGGTGCACAAGCCGGAGGCGCTACGACATCGGTGACGTAGATGCGCAAGGTGGTCGGATACGTCCATAGCGACGTCAGCGACAGCCGGTGGCGCTACTCACTGATGAACTGGGAACGACGACGCATACCCGCGGTCACGGGATCAAGCGGCCCGCGTCGAGGACTCCGGCCAGGCGGGTCAACTCGCCGGGGATGGCCCGGTAGTAGACCCAGGTGCCCCGGCGGGCGCTGTTGACCAGGCCGGCCTCGCGGAGGATCCGCAAGTGGTGCGAGATGGTGGGGCCGGTGAGCGGGAACGCCTCGCTGAGGTCGCAGACACAGATCTCACCGTCGTCGGCGGAAGCGATCATCGACAGCAGGCGCAGACGGACCGGATCGCCGAGGGCCTTGAACGTTCCGGCGAGGTCGCCCGCCTGGTCGGAGTCGAGCGGCCCGTGCCCGATGGCGACCAGATCATGCCCGGAGACCGCCGCGGTGTGCGGCCCGTGGACGTGCGGCCCGGGCCGGAGCCCGGGGGCGAGGGCTACGGCGGACTGCCCGGTCAGGGCCCCGGGTGGCGCGGCAGGCGCGGCACCGGGGCGAACCTCAATCGACGTCGATCGGCTCGGCATCGGCCCAGGGTTGCAGAAGAGCGCAACCAGCGGCGCGAATGCCACCCGGACGGGTACGCCGGGCCGCCCCCGCGTCACTCGACCGAGCGCCAACGCCACCCGTCCGGACCCTTCTGGCCACCGATTCCGGCAGCCGGCAGGTCGAGGCAGCGCGAGGCAGCGAGAAACGAGGCGAGGCAGCGCGAAAACGAGGCGGGGGCAGCGCGGAAACGAGGCGGGGCGGGGCTCGGCTCCGGCTGCGTGGCAGCAAGGGCGGGCGCACACGTTGGCGTATTGCGTGCGCTGGTTGTCGTTATCGCGTGGGTGAACGCTCACGATCGGTCGAACGTGTGCGTTTGCCCTTGCTGGGGCGATGACCAGCGCACGCGATCGGCGATCGTGTGCGCTGGTCGACGCTGCCGGCCCGCGAGCGGATGATCGATCCTCGACGGGAGCAAGGCATCGGGAACGGACCCGTCCGCTGGTCGAAAGCTGAGCTCGACGAGCCAGGACTTTGGCGGGCCGTGACCACAACTCGCAGACCGCAACTCGCAGACCGCAACTCGCGAGCCGTGACAACAACCCGCAGACAGCGACGGCAAGGTCTTTAGTGGTCGGCTCCGTTCCAGTCGCGGCCGGCGCCGATGGAGACCTCCAACGGGACCGACAACGGGTAAGCGCCGCCCATCTCCCGGCGGACCAGTTCCTCCAAAGGCTCCTGTTCGCCGGGGGCGACCTCGAAGACCAGCTCGTCGTGCACCTGGAGGAGCATGCGGGAGGTCAGGCCGGAGTCCTTCAGGGCCTCGTCGACATGCAGCATCGCGATCTTGATGATGTCGGCGGCGGAACCCTGGATCGGCGCGTTCAGGGCCATCCGCTCGGCCATCTCGCGGCGCTGGCGGTTGTCGCTGCTCAGGTCGGGCAGGTAGCGGCGGCGGCCGAGGATGGTGGCGGTGTAGCCGTCCTTGCCGGCCCGCTGCACCACGGCCTGGAGGTAGTCGCGGACCCCGCCGAAGCGCTCGAAATACTCCGTCATCAGCGTGCGCGCCTCCTCGGTGGAGATGCTCAGCTGGTTGGACAGGCCGAAGGCGCTCAACCCGTACGCCAAACCGTAGTTCATGGCTTTGATCTTGCGGCGCTGGTCGGGGGTGACCTCGTCGAGGCCGACGTGGAAGACCGACGACGCGGTGGCGGCGTGGAAGTCGGCGCCCGAGTTGAACGCGGCGATCAGCGCGTCGTCGCCGGACAGGTGCGCCATGATCCGCATCTCGATCTGGCTGTAGTCGGCCGTCATCAACGTGCCGAAGCCGGCGCCGACCACGAAGGCGCGGCGGATGCGGCGGCCCTCCTCGGTGCGGATCGGGATGTTCTGCAGGTTGGGGTCGGTCGACGAGAGCCGGCCGGTGGCGGCGACCGTCTGGTTGAAGGTGGTGTGGATCCGCCCGTCGTCGGAGACCGATTTGAGCAGGCCGTCGACGGTCGACTTGAGCTTGGCGACGTCACGGTGGCGCAGCAGATGGGCCAGCAGCGGGTCGGCGGTCTGCTCGAACAGGTTGGTCAGCGCGTCGGCGTCGGTCGTGTAGCCGGACTTGATCTTCTTCGTCTTGGGCAGGTTGCGCTCGACGAAGAGGATCTCCTGGAGCTGCTTGGGCGAGCCGAGGTTGAACTCGCGGCCGACCACCTCGTGCGCGGCCTGCTGGGCGGATTTCACCTCGGCGGCGAAGTGCGACTCCAGCTCGGAGAGGTAGTCGGTGTCGGCGGCGATGCCGCGCTGCTCCATCTCGGCGAGGACCACCGACAGCGGCTGCTCCACGTCGGCGAGCAGGCGCACCGACTCGCCGCCGTCACGGGACAGCTCGGCGGTGAGCACCTCGGCCAGGTCGAGGGTGGCCCGGGCGCGGAGCATCACGCCCTGCTCGGCCGCGTCGTCCGGCCCGGTGTCGTCGCCCTCGAACGTGAAGGCCAGCTGGGCCTCCTGCGGCTCCTCGACCTTCAGCTCGCGCTTGAGGTAGCGCAGGGCCAGGTCGTTGAGGTCGTAGGCGCGCTGGTCGGGTTTGGCCAGGTAGGCGGCGAGGGCGGTGTCGGTGGTGACCCCGCCGAGCTGCCAGCCGTGCGCGTGGAAGGCGAGCAGGGCCGGTTTCGCGTCGTGGACCACCTTGGGCCGGGACGGCTCGGCCAGCCAGGCCGCCACCGCCCGCTCGTCGTCCTCGTCGAGGCCGGCCGGGTCGAACCAGGCGGCCGGGCCGCCCGCGGTGGCCACGCCGACGCCGGTGAGACGGCCGGTGCCGCGGCCGAACGTGCCGGTGACGGCGACACCGACCGGATCGGTGCCGGCGTGCTCCCGCAGCCAGGCGGCGACCCCGCCGGTGCGCAGGACCTGGCCGGCGAGGTCGAAGCCGGCCTCGGCCTCGGGCTCGACGGCGTCGAGGTACGAATACAGCCGCTCCCGCAGGATGCGGAACTCCAGGGCGTCGAAGACCTGGTGCACGGCCTCCCGGTCCCAGCCCTGCCAGCGCACGTCCGCCGGGCCCAGCGGCAGCTCCAGGTCACGGATCAGCGCGTTGAGGTCGAAGTTGCGGATCACGTCGGCCAGGTGGGCGCGCAGGCTGTCGCCGACCTTGCCCTTGATCTTGTCGACGTTGGCGATGATCCCGTCGAGGTCGCCATACTCCTTGATCCACTTGGCGGCGGTCTTGTCACCGACCCCGGGCACGCCGGTCAGGTTGTCACTGGCCTCGCCGACCAGCGCCGCTTTCGCACGGTAGAGCTCGGGCCGGACGAAATACTTGGTCTCGATCGCCTCCGGGGTCATCCGCCAGACCTCGGAGACGCCACGCACCGGGTAGATGATCGTGGTGTGCGCGTCGGACAGCTGGAACGCGTCCCGGTCGCCGGTGGAGATCAGCACCTCCATGTCGGCGGCGCGGGCCCGGGTCGCCAGCGTGGCGATGATGTCGTCGGCCTCGTAGCCGGGTTTCTCCAGCACCGGGATGCGCAGCGCCTCCAGCACCTCCTTGATCAGGCTGACCTGACCCTGGAAGGGCTGCGGGGTCTCCGACCGGCCGGCCTTGTACTCCGCATACTTCTCGGTGCGGAAGGAGTGGCGGGAGACGTCGAACGCGACCGCGATGTGGGTCGGTTTCTCGTCGCGCAGCATGTTGATGAGCATCGACGTGAAGCCGAAGACGGCGTTGGTCGGCTGCCCGGTGGCGGTGCTGAAGTTTTCCACCGGCAGCGCGAAATAGGCCCGGTAGGCCAGCGAATGGCCGTCGAGCAGCAGCAGGCGGGGGGTCTCGGCTTCGTCGCTCACATCCCGGCACTCTAGTCGCCGGGTCTGACAATCCCCGGTACGCCGTCCGGGCCGACGGTTCACCCGCTCAAACGTCAGACCGCGAGCGGAAAGTTACGGATAGGCAACTGTCCTGTTGCAACCGGAGCTTTGAGCTAGCCCCGGGGTCCACAGCTCATTAGGTTGCCACCATCAGCGTCATGGCAGTGGGGGCCACCCATGCACCCACCGCGCTGGGACAAAGGAGATTTGATGATCCGCCGCAACTTCGCATGGCGCGGTGTCGCCGTGCTGGGTGCCGCTTGCCTTGCTCTGGGCGCGTGCTCGAACGACGGTGAAACACCTTCGACCGGCTCCTCCTCGGCCCCCGCGGCCACGGGTGGCGACGGGGTCTTCAAGGTCGGCACCCTGCTGCCGCAGACCGGTTCGCTCGCGTTCCTCGGCCCGCCGGAGTTCGCCGGTGTGGACCTCGCCGTCAAGGAGATCAACGCCGCCGGCGGCGTCCTGGGCAAGGACGTCGTGGTGAGCGACACCGACTCCGGTGACACCTCCACCGACATCGCCAGCCAGTCCGTGAACAAGCTGCTCGCCGAGAAGGTCGACGTCATCATCGGCGCCGCTTCCTCGTCGGTGTCCCTCTCCGTGATCGACAAGATCACCGGCGCGGGCGTGGTGCAGATCTCGCCGGCGAACACGTCCGACAAGTTCACCACGTACAACGACAAGGGCCTGTACTTCCGGACCGCCCCGCCGGACACCCTGCAGGGCCGCGTCCTCGGTGACCTGGTGGTCGCCGACGGCAACGCGACGGTGGGCCTGCTGGTCCTCCAGGACGCGTACGGCACCGGCCTCGCCAAGAGCGTTCGCGCCGCGGTCGAGAGTGGTGGCGGCCAGGTCGTCGCCGAAGAGGTCTACGACCCGAAGGCGGCCGACTTCTCGGCTGAGATCGGCAAGATCAAGGAGGCCAACCCGGCCGCCATCGTGCTGATCGGCTTCGACGAGACCAAGAAGATCGTCCCCAAGCTGGTCGAGGTCGGCCTGACCGCGAAGACCAAGAAGTGGTACTTCGTCGACGGCAACCTGTCGAACTACGGCAAGGAGTTCCCGAACGGGACCTTCGAGGGCGCCAAGGGCACCCTGCCGGGCGCGAAGACCTCTGACGACTTCCAGAAGAAGCTGCTCGAGGTCGACCCGGCCCTGAAGGACTTCTCGTACTCGGCCGAGTCCTACGACGCGACGATCCTCGCCGCGCTGGCCGCTGAGGCCGCCAAGAGCGACGCTCCCGGCGACTACAGCAAGCAGCTCGCCGCGGTGAGCAAGGCCGGCGAGAAGTGCACCACCTTCCAGGCCTGCAAGGACCTGCTGGCGGCCGGCAAGGACATCGACTACGACGGCGTGAGCGGTCCGGTCGAGTGGAACGACGCCGGTGACCCGGCCGAGGCCACCATCGGCATCTACCAGTACGGCAACGACAACACCTACAAGAACGTCTCGTACCAGACCGGCAAGATCTGATCTGAGCCACTGGTAGCAAGCGAGGGCCCGGCCGCTTCGGCCGGGCCCTCGCCCGTTGTGCCCCGGCCCGCATACGGCACACGGAAAGGCCCCCGGCAGTCGCTGCCGGGGGCCTTCCAGAAACCGATCAGGCCTTGCCGAGGGTCCCGAGGTAGAGCTCGATCACCTTCGGGTCGTGCATCAGGTCCCGGCCGGACGCGGTGTACGCGTTGCGGCCCTGGTCCAGCACGTAGCCCCGGTCGCAGATCTGGAGGCACCGCCGCGCGTTCTGCTCCACCATGATCACGGTGACGCCGGTGTCGTTGATCTGCTTGGTCCGGAAGAACACCTCGTCCTGCATGGCCGGCGACAGACCCGCCGACGGCTCGTCGAGGAGGAGGACGCTCGGTTCCATCATCAGGGCCCGGCCCATCGCGACCATCTGCCGCTCACCACCGGAGAGGGCGCCGGCCCGCTGCTTGCGCCGGGTGCCGAGGGTGGGGAACAGGCCGACCACGAAGTCGAAGCGCTCCTTGAAGCGCTTGGGCCGCAGGAACGTACCCATCTCGAGGTTTTCCTCGATGGTGAGGGTGCCGAACACGTTGTTGGTCTGCGGGACGAACCCGATCCCCTTGGCCACGAGCTTGTTGGCCTTGAGGTTGGTGATGTCCTCGCCCCGGAGCGTGACCGCGCCGGACCGGATGGTCACCAGACCGAAGAGGGACTTGAGCAGGGTCGACTTACCGGCGCCGTTGGGGCCGATGATGCCGACCAGTTCACCCTCTTTGGCGTACAGATCGCAGTTGTTGAGGATGTTGACGCCCGGGAGGTAACCGGCGATCAGGTCGTCGGCACGGACCAGCGCGCCCTCGGCCGCCGCCACGTGGGCGGAGCGGTCCTGGATCTCGTTGTCGGAGCGGCTACTCATCAGACTTACCTCCCTCGGCCTCGGCAGCCACCTCAGCGGCCACCTCGGCGGAGTCGTGCGCGGTGCCGTCGTGGTGCGCGCCCAGGTAGGCGTCGATGACCCGCGGGTCGGCCATCACCGTGTCGGGCGTGCCCTCGGCAATCACCGAGCCCTGGCCCATCACGATCACCCAGTCGCTGATGTCGCGGACCATGTCCATGTCGTGCTCGACGAAGAGCACGGTCATGCCGTCCTCACGCAGGCTCTTCACGTGGCCGAGCAGCGACTGCGTCAGGGCCGGGTTCACGCCGGCCATCGGCTCGTCAAGCATCACCATGTCGGGCTGGACCATCAGGGCCCGGGCCATCTCGAGGAGCTTGCGCTGACCGCCGGAGAGGCTGCCGGCGAAGTCCTCGCGCTTGGCGTCGAGCTTGAACCGTACGAGCAGCTCGTCGGCCCGTTCGGTGATCTCCTTCTCCTGGCCCTGCCAGAGCGCCGGGATCAGGCCCTGCCAGAAGGATTCGCCCTTCTGACCGGTCGCGCCGAGCCGCATGTTGTCGATGACCGACAGGCGGGACAGCGCCTTGGTGAGCTGGAAGGTACGGACCATGCCCTTGCGGGCGACCTTGTGCGGCGGCACCCCGGCGAGCGGGCTGCCGTTGAAGTTCCAGTTCCCCTCGTTCGGCTTGTCGAAGCCGGTGAGCAGGTTGAAGAACGTCGTCTTGCCGGCGCCGTTGGGGCCGATCAGCGCGGTGATCGCGCCACGCTGGATCTCGATGTGGTCGACCTGCACGGCGGTGAGGCCGCCGAAGCGCCGCACCACCTTGTCGGCGACCAGGATCGGGTCCTTCTTCTTGGCGCCCGGCTCGTGCGGGACGTCCTTGAGCGCTTCCCGCGCCTTGGCCACGCCGGGCGGGACGTTGGTGTCAGCGGCCATCGAGCATGACCTCCTTCTTGTCACCGAAGATGCCCTGCGGACGGAAGATCAGCAACACGATCAGGCCGAAACCGACCGCGATGTAGCCGACCGCGCCGGCCTGCGTCTTGTCCATGAACCACTCCGGGATGTACCCGGCTTCGATGGCCTCCGGCAGCACGGCGTTGATGAACGCCAACAGGAACCAGAAGATCATCGACCCGACGACCGGGCCGAAGACGCGGGCCGCACCACCGAGGATCACGATCGTGTACATGTAGAACGTGAACTCGGTGCCGTAGGTGTCCGGTTGGACAGCGGCGTTACGCAGGGCGATCACGAAACCGCCGAGCGAACCGAGGACACCACCGAGGATGAGCGACTGCATCTTGTACGAGACGACGTTCTTGCCGAGACTGCGAACGGCATCCTCGTCCTCGCGGATGGCCTTGATGACCCGGCCCCACGGGCTGCGCATCGCCAGGAACACGATGAACAGGGAGATGGCGACGAGCACCCAGCCGACCGTCATGATCCACAGCTCACGAGCGTCGAAGCTGATCAGAGTGCCGATCTCGAGCGCGCCGCTGTATGGGTTCATCGCGTAGAAGTCGTCGGAGAAGGCCTGCAACCCGTCCGAGCCGCCGGTCCACTCGCTGAGCGAGACCGACCGGAAGAGAAGCCGGACGATCTCGGCCGCGGCGATCGTCACGATGGCGAGGTAGTCAGCACGCAGGCGCAGCGTCGGGATACCGAGCAGCAGCGCGAGAACGACCGCACCGAGAAGGCCGACCCCGATGCCTACCCAGAACGGCAGGCCGAAGGTGGCGACCGTCATGGCCAGACCGTAGGCGGCGACGCCGAGGAAGGCCGACTGACCGAAGTTCAGCAGACCGGTGTAGCCGAAGTGCACGTTGAGGCCGATGGCCGCCAGCGCGTAGGCGATCATCGTGGCGTTAATCAGCGACTCCAGCGAGACGCCGATGATGATGTCCCAGCTCATGAGATCCCCCTCAGCCGATCCGCTCGCGGCGGCCCAGGATGCCCTGCGGCCGGACCAGGATGATCACGATGAGCACCACGAGGGCACCGACGTTCTTGAGCTCGGTCGGGATCCACAGCGTCGAGAGCTGCGTGGCCAGACCGACCACGAGGCTGCCCAGCAGCGCGCCGAACGCGGTGCCCAGGCCGCCGAGGGTGACCGCGGCGAACACCAGGAGCAGGATCTGGAAGCCCATCTGGTAGTTCACGCCCTGGAAGACACCGAGCATCACGCCGCTGAGCGCGGCGAGAGCGCCGCCGATGGCCCAGACCAGCCGGATGATGGAGTCGACGCTGATGCCGGACGCGGCCGCGAGGGCGGGGTTGGTCGACACCGCCCGGGTCGCCTTGCCGAGGCGCGTCATGACCAGCGCCAGCGAGACGCCGATCAGGACGAGGATTGCGATACCGTCCATGATCAGGTTCTTCGGTGCCACCGAGATCGGGCCGATCTCGATGCCCGGCTGCGCCACGTACTGCGAGTACTGCTGGGTGGTGCCGCCGAACTTGTAGAGGTAGATGTAGCGGAGCATCAGGGCCAGGCCGATCGAGATGATCATCATGCCGATCAGGCCGGTCCTGCGGTTCCGCAGCCAGCCCCAGAAAAAGCGGTCCTGGAAGTAACCGAACGCGCCGCCCAGCACCACGGCAGCGACCGCCGCGATCTCCAGCGGAACGCCCCAGCTGACGTTGAACAGCAGGCAGATCACGGCGCCGAAGGTGATCAGCTCGCCGTGGGCGAAGTTCGTGAGGCCCATGGTTCCGAAGATCAGCGACAGGCCGAGCGCGGCCAGCGCGATGATCAGACCGAAATGGATACCCGTATAGACCAGATCGAGGACCCGGGCGAGCGAGGTGTTGCCCTCGTCCTCGGGTTCCGCGGCCCCCGGACCGGTGCCGGCCGCCGCGCCGAGCGGGAACAACACGTTCCGCGCCGCGCCCTCGAACACCGTCAACGTCAGACTTGATCGGCCCGTGGTGACGACCACGCCCTGGGGAAGCGTCGCGGTGTCCAGATCGACCTTGTAGGTGCCGGCCGCCTTCAGCGGGACCACCCACTTGCCGTCCGCACCGGACTTCGCCTCACCGGCCGATGTGCCGCCCTGGTCCGACACCTTGATCACGACGTTCGCCACTGGCTGGCCCGCGTTGATCAAAGTGCCCTGCAACGCCTCACCCTCGGCTAAAGCGCTCGTGGCGCCGAAACCCAGGGAAGTGAACAGGAAACCAAGAACGGCCGTGAAGATGATCACGGCTCTACGCAACGATGCTCCTTGTGTTTAGCAGCAGAAATCCCCGCCAGATGTATCGCGGAAGGACTGGCGGATCATAGCCTGCCAAGCACCTGAGCAGCCGGTCGTAACAAAGCCGTTACGGAGCCTCAACCTTTCGTCAAGTGCCAATACGAAACCGGTGGCACGTGACGTGTACCACCGGCTCGTTACTGCGGGACCAACCGGACTAACCGGCAGGAGTGCCCCCAGTCGATTCCTGCAGGATGCGGTCCGCGACCTCACGCATGGTCATCCGGTTGTCCATGGCGGCGCGCTGGATCCACTTGAAGGCCTGCGGCTCGGTCATCGAATACTTGGTCATCAGCTCGCCCTTGGCGCGTTCCACCGACTTACGCGTCTCCAGACGCTCGGTCAGGCCCGCGACCTCGGACTCCAGCACGGAGATCTCCGAATACCGGGAGAGGGCGATCTCGATCGCCGGCACCAGGTCGGATTTCTGGAAGGGCTTCACCAGGTACGCCATGGCGCCCGCGGCACGTGCGCGCTCGACCAGGTCACGCTGACTGAACGCGGTGAGGATGACGACCGGCGCGATCCGGCCGCCGGCGATCCGCTCGGCTGCCGCCAGACCGTCCATGATCGGCATCTTGATGTCCAGGATCACCAGGTCGGGCTTGAGGTCCTCGGCCAGCCGCACGGCGGTCTCGCCGTCGCCGGCCTCACCGACGACGTCGTAACCCTCCTCCACGAGCATCTCGGCCAGGTCCAGCCGGATCAGGGCCTCGTCCTCGGCGATGAGCACCCGCTTGCGCTCGGCGCCACCCTGCGTGTCGGCCACGGAAACCCCTACCCCCAGAACGTCGATGTCGCGACACCCCGGTATGTGGGTGTCGCCGCCCTAAGCCTAGTAGGTAGGCTGTCGGAGTCTCATCCTGGCGTGACCAACTCACGCCGTGCTGAGGCATGCTGCTTTGGCGCAGCGCCGCCCCTGTATTCCAACCGGCAGAGAAGATGGTCTCAAACACCATACAGTGTGGGTTCGAATCCCACCGGGGGCACAAATATCATCAGGCGGTCGAGGATCACACTCACCCCCTCTGACGTCGTCCTATGTAACACGGTCACGGCCCGGGCGCTATTGATCCGCCGGCCTGGAAAAATCATTTCCCCGGGTGTCCGGCCGTGACAATTACCGGACAATCAATCACACACCGATGACCGTCGCGTTACAGGTGTAAAAGGCATCGGTAAAGCGAGCAATCTGCGCGAACCCCGGGCCCCGGGCCGCCCCGGATGCTGTCATGGCAGGGACAGCATCATCAGGAGGCCTCATGTTGTGGTCCGGATCTTCGCCCTCGACCGTCAAACACGGGAGCATGTGGGGCTTCCTGATGTTCACCGGGGCGGCGTGGCTGGTGATCTCCTGGTCGGTGCTGCGCCTGGAACCCCTGGACATCGCCGCGGTGGCCGGGCCGATCGTGCTGTTCGGCGCGGTCGGCGAGATGCTGCGCGCCTTCGCCGGGACCCGGACGTGGTGGCTGAACGCGTGCCTGCTGGTGCTCTTCGGCGCCACCGGCGGCCTGCTGATGTGGGACAACCAGGACTCGACGTACACCACACCGGCCGCGCTGATCGGGTGGTACCTGATGGTCCGCGGGGCCGTCGACGTCGCGGTCGGGATCCTCACCCGTGGCGCCGACCGCACCTGGAGCCTGCTCGTCACGATCGGGGTGCTCGAGACCGGGCTGGGATTCTTCTCGTCGAGCTCGTTCGCGCGTACCGGATCGATGGTGATCGTGGTCCTCGGCGCACTCGGAACGCTGCGCGCGGTCGCCGACCTGGTGACCGCGCTGCGCCTGCGGGAGGTCGCCGGACCACGTCGGGACGTGCTGGAACTCCCGCCGGAACGGGCCGCCGGGGTGGCCGGTTACACGGCCGGGCTCACCGACTACGAGGGTGCGCCGTCCCGGTCCCGGGCGCGGCACCGGGCCCGCCCGGCGACCGGACCGGCCGCCGAGACGGCACCGCCGGCCGGGGAGAGCTTCCACGACCGGGTGGTACGGACCACCGCCGACCTCGACGCGATGCTCGCCCAGGCCGGGATCACCGGGCCACGGGCCGGAGCGGTGGTCGAGTCACCCAAGGACATCCCGGCCGTCCCGGACACCCCGGAGGGGGTGGAGGGCGAGGTCGAGCGGCCCGGCCGGCCCGGCTGAGCTTGTTCCCCGGTCCCGCCGGTGGCGGATCCGATGTCGGCCGGTCGCCAGGCCGGGGTCCCCACCGGCGGGGCACCGCGGGCCGTAACGAGCCACGCGATGCGGCGAACCGGGTCACGCGATGCCGGACGCCGCGAACCGCGGGGTCAGCCGCCGATCCGGCGGAGCAGACCCTCCTGGACGGCGCTCGCGATGTGCCGGCCGTCCCTGGTGAACATCCGCCCGTTGGCCAGGCCGCGGGCCCCGCTCGCGGACGGGCTGGCGCTGTCGTAGAGGAACCACTCGTCGGCACGGAACGGCCGGTGGAACCAGAGCGCGTGGTCGAGACTCGCCCCGATGACGCCGCCCGGCCCCCAGACCTCGCCGTGGGTGGAGAGCACCGCGTCGAGCAGGGACATGTCGGAGGCGTAGGTCAGCGCGCAGGCGTGGATCAGCGGGTCGTCGGGCAGCCGCCCGTCCAGCCGCATCCACACCCGCTGGAGCGGCTCGGCGTCGCGGTCGCCGGGCGGGACCCAGCCGGGCACACCCACGTAACGGACGTCGACCGACCGGGGCGAGGCCTTGAACATGGCCATCCGCTCCGGATATCTCTCCGCCCAGTCCATGATCGTCGGCACGTCCTCCGGCGCGGGCACGTCGACCGGCGCGGGCGTGTGATGGTCCAGCCCCTCCTCGGGGACCTGGAACGACGCCGACATGAAGAAGATGGTCTTGCCGTGCTGCTTGGCGGTCGACCGGCGGACCGAGAACGAGCGCCCGTCGCGGATGTCCTCGACGTGGAACGTGATCGGCACCGAGGGGTCGCCGGGGCGCACGAAATAGCCGTGCAGCGAGTGCACATGCCGGGACGGATCGACTGTCCGCCCGGCGGCGACCAGCGCCTGCCCGGCGACCTGCCCGCCGAACACGCGCTGCGCGCCGGTCTGCGGGCTCTCGCCCTGGAAGGTGGCCGCGTCGACCTGCTTCAGATCGAGCAACTCGAGAAGCTGGTCGACGGCGGCCTGTCCCTGGAGCAACGTCACGCTGTCACCTTACGGCCGACGGCGTGACGCGCCGCCTGTCACGTGCAGGAGGTCACACCGTCGCCGGGTCGACGAGCGAGCCCAGCTGGTGCACCCGCAGGGTGTTGGTGGAGCCGGGCGCGTTCGGCGGGGAGCCGGCCACGACGACCACGTAGTCGCCGGGCTTGGCCAGGCCGAGCCCCAGCATCTTCGCGTCGACCTGCCGGAACATGTCGTCGGTGTGCTCGACGAAGTCGGTCAGGAAGGTCTCCACACCCCAGCTCAGGGCGAGGGTGTTGCGCACCTCGGCGACCGGGGTGAACGCGTAGAGCGGCAGGTCGCAGTGCAGACGAGCGAGGCGGCGGACGGTGTCGCCGGTCTGCGAGAACGCGACGAGCGCCTTGGCCCCGATGTTGCGGGCGATCTGCGAGGCCGCGACGGTCAGCGCGCCGCCGTGGGTGCGCGGGTCGTGCTGGAGACGCGGGACGCCCATGCCGCCGCCCTCGGTCGTCGACACGATCTTGGCCATCGTGCTGACGGTGAGCACCGGGTACTTACCGACCGAGGTCTCGCCGGACAGCATCACCGCGTCGGCGCCGTCGAGCACCGCGTTGGCGACGTCGGAGGCCTCGGCGCGGGTCGGGCGCGAATTCTCGATCATCGAGTCGAGCATCTGGGTCGCGACGATGACCGGCTTCGCATTTTCCCGGCACAGCTGCACGGCGCGTTTCTGCACCAGCGGGACCTGGTCGAGCGGCAGCTCGACGCCGAGGTCGCCACGGGCCACCATGACGCCGTCGAAGGCCAGCACGATCGCCTCGAGGTGGTCGACCGCCTCCGGCTTCTCCACCTTGGCGATGACCGGGACCCGGCGGCCCTCCTCGTCCATGATCTTGTGGACCAGGTCGATGTCCTCCGGGGCGCGGACGAACGACAGCGCGACCAGGTCGACGCCGAGGCCCAGGGCGAACCGCAGGTCCTCCTCGTCCTTGTCGCTCAGCGCCGGGACGCTGACCGCGACGTTGGGCAGCGAGACGCCCTTGTTGTTGCTGACCGGGCCACCCTCGGTGACCAGGCAGTGGATGTCCTCGCCCTCGACCCCGGTCACCTCGATCGCGACCTTGCCGTCGTCGATCAGGAGGCGGTCACCCACCTTGACCTCGTGCGGGAGCTTCTTGTAGGTGCAGGAGACGCGCTCCCGGGTGCCGAGGATCTCGTCGCTGGTGATGACGACACGGTCGCCGGTCTCCCAGCGGTGCGGGCCGTCGGCGAACTTGCCGAGCCGGATCTTCGGACCCTGGAGGTCGGCCAGGATGGCGACCGGGCGGTCGGCCTGCTCAGCGGCCGCGCGGACCAGCTCATACATCTCCCGGTGGTTCTCCCGGGTGTCGTGGCTGAAGTTCATCCGGGCCACGTTCATGCCCGCTTCCACCAGCCCGAGCATGCGCTCGGGTGACTTGGTGGCGGGGCCCATCGTGCAGACGATCTTTACGCGGCGTGTCACGGCCATCAGGCTAGTCCTTCTCCTGGGGCGGCGCGGCGGCCGACCCCGGTCATCGGCATGAACTGCGGGTGTCGACGGCGAGGTCAACCCGCGAGGTGTGGCGGGTGCGCTGCGTCGTCCGCGGGCTTCAGCGACCGCCGGTTCAGACTAGCGGTCCGCTCACGGCGGTTGACGGCACATGCCCCAACCCCATCTTCCGGTACGAGCCACACCTGCCACTGCCAGCGCAAAAGGCATCCACAAGATCGATGTGAAGCGATGAATGAGCCGTCCGCACCCGGCCGTCGGGCGCACCGCCCGCACCGCCGAGCCGTCCGCCCGGCCGCCGGACCCCGCAACCGATCGACAGACGCCATTGCCTTGACGGCGCGCCCGCCCATTAACGCCCGTTTTGGTGACGGCCTTCGGAAAAGCACCGTGCCCGCCACCGAAAAGGTGACGGGCACGGACCGTGAATACGGATCAGACGGACAGCGGCTGCGAGTCCGAACGGACCGGGGCCGGCAGTTCGCCGGCCGCTCCCAGGTAGCTGTGGATCGCGGCCGCGGCGGCCCGCCCCTCGGCGATCGCCCAGACGATCAGGGATGCGCCCTTGTGCATGTCGCCCGCGACGAAGACACCCTCGGCCCCGGTCTGCCAGCCCTGGTCGGCGTCCAGAACGTTGCGGCGGTTCCGGGTCAGGCCGAACTGCTCGAGCAGGGGCTGGTCCTCCGTACCGTCGAATCCGATCGCGAGAAGGACCAGATCGGCGCGCAACTCGCGCTCGGTGCCGGGAGTGATCGCCACCGTGCGCACCCCGTCGATCCGCTGCACCGAGACGTCGGCGATGCGGATCGCGACCAGGTTGCCGTTCTCGTCACCGACGAACTCCTGGACGGCCACGCCGAAGACCCGGTCGCCGCCCTCCTCGTGCGCGGCGTAGTTGCGCAGAATCAGCGGCCACGTCGGCCACGGGTCCTTGACGCCGGTCCGCACGTCGGGCGGCAGAGGGTACTGGTCGAGCTGGGTGATCGACGCCGCGCCCTGCCGGTGGGCGACGCCCAGGCAGTCGGCGCCGGTGTCGCCGCCACCGATGATGATGACGTGCTTGCCCTTGGCGTCGATCGGGGTGGTGTCCTGGAGGCCGGCGACCATCCGGTTGGCCGGGACCAGGTGCTCCATGGCCAGGTGCACGCCGTTGAGCCCGCGGCCCGGGGTGTCCGGGGTGTCCCGGCCGGCCAGCGCGCCCGCCGCGAGCAGCACCGCGTCGTACCGGTCCCGCAGGTCGTCGGCGGTGATGTCGGCGCCGACGTCGACGCCGGTCTGGAACTCCACACCCTCGGCCGACATCTGCGCGAGCCGCGCGTCGATGACGTGCTTCTCGATCTTGAAGTCGGGGATGCCGTAGCGCAGCAGGCCACCGATCCGGTCGTCCCGCTCGTAGACGGTGACGGCGTGCCCGGCCCGCGCGAGCTGCTGCGCGGCGGCCAGGCCGGCCGGGCCGGAGCCGACGATCGCGACCGACCGGCCGGAGGACGCCGGCGCCGGCTGCGGCTTGAGGCCCGCGCCGAACGCGTAGTTGGCGATCTCCACCTCGACCTGCTTGATCGTCACCGGGTCGTCGCCGATGCCGAGCACACACGCCGCCTCACACGGCGCCGGGCAGAGCCGGCCGGTGAACTCCGGGAAGTTGTTGGTGGCGTGCAGCGAATCCGACGCGGCCGCCCAGCCACCGGTCCGCACCAGGTCGTTCCAGTCCGGGATGCGGTTGCCCAGCGGACAGCCGTCGTGACAGAACGGGATGCCGCAGTCCATGCAGCGGGTCGCCTGGTCGCGGATCAGCTCCTCGCCCGCGGGCGGGTAGACCTCTTTCCAGTCCAGGATCCGGACCGGCACCGGCCGGCGCTTCGGGAGCTGCCGCTCGTAGCGGAGGAAACCGTTAGGGTCAGGCACTGGTGACTCCCATGACCGCCTCGTCCACATTGCGACCGGCAGCCTCGGCGGTCCTGATCAGTTCCATCACGCGCTTGTAGTCGCGCGGCACCACGGCGGTGAATCGCTCCACCGCGTTCGCCCAGTCCTTGAGCAGCTTCCCGGCCACCGCCGAGTCGGTCTCCGCGTGGTGCTTCTCGACCAGCGAGCGCAGCTGGTCGCGCTCGTCGTCGGTGAGCGGGCCCAGGTCGACCAGCTCCGGGTTGACCAGCGCCTGGTTCAGGTCCAGCAGGAACGCCTTGCCGCCGCTCATGCCGGCCGCGAAGTTCCGGCCGGTCGGGCCGAGCACCACCACGGTGCCACCGGTCATGTACTCGCAGCCGTGGTCGCCGACACCCTCGACGACCGCGACGCCGCCCGAGTTACGGACCGCGAACCGCTCGCCGACCTTGCCGCGCAGGAAGATCTCGCCGCCGGTCGCGCCGTACAGGATGGTGTTGCCGGCGATGGTGTTGTCCTCGGCGATGAACGGCGCGTCCTCGGTCGGGCGCACGATCAGCCGGCCACCGGACAGGCCCTTGCCGACGTAGTCGTTGCTGTCGCCGATCAGCCGCAGCGTGACCCCGCGCGGCAGGAACGCGCCGAACGAGTTGCCACCGGTGCCCCGCAGGGTGAACGAGATGGTGTCGTCGGGCAGGCCGTTGCCGCCGTACCGCCGGCTCACCTCGCCGCCCAGCATCGCGCCGACACTGCGCTGGTCGTTGGTGGCACGGAGCTCCGCGCGGACCGGCAGGCCGTCGGTGAGGGCCGGCTGGGCCAGCTCGATCAGCTGGTTGTCCAGCGCCTTGTCCAGGCCGTGGTCCTGGGCGACGACACCCCGGCGGGCGGCGCCCTCCGGCAGCTCCGGCACGTAGAGCACCGGCGACAGGTCGAGACCCTTGGCCTTCCAGTGGTCGACGGCCTCGGTGACGTTCAGGATCTCGGCGTGGCCGATCGCCTCGTCGATGCTGCGGAAACCCAGCTCGGCGAGGATCTCGCGGACCTCCTCGGCGAGGAAGAGGAAGAAGTTCTCGACGAACTCCGGCTTGCCGGTGAACCGCTCACGCAGCACCGGGTTCTGCGTGGCGATGCCGACCGGGCAGGTGTCCAGGTGGCAGACCCGCATCATGATGCAGCCGGAGACGATCAGCGGCGCGGTGGCGAAACCGAACTCCTCGGCGCCCAGCAGAGCGGCGACGACCACGTCACGGCCGGTCTTGAGCTGGCCGTCGACCTGCACGGTGACCCGGTCCCGCAGCTTGTTGAGCAGCAGCGTCTGCTGTGCCTCGGCCAGGCCCAGCTCCCACGGGGTGCCGGCGTGCTTGAGCGAATTCAGTGGGGACGCGCCGGTGCCGCCGTCGTGGCCGGAGATCAGGATGACGTCGGCCTTGAGCTTGGCGACACCCGCCGCGACCGTGCCCACGCCGATCTCGCTGACCAGCTTGACATGCACCCGCGACTGCGGGTTGACCATCTTGAGGTCGTGGACCAGCTGGGCCAGGTCCTCGATGGAGTAGATGTCGTGGTGCGGCGGCGGCGAGATCAGGCCGACGCCGGGGGTGGCGTGCCGGGTCTTCGCGATCCACGGCCACACCTTGTTGCCCGGCAGCTGGCCGCCCTCGCCGGGCTTCGCGCCCTGCGCCATCTTGATCTGCAGGTCGTCCGCGTTGACCAGGTATTCGCTGGTCACACCGAACCGGCCGGAGGCGATCTGCTTGATCGCGGAACGGCGCTCCGGGTCGTACAGCCGCTCGACGTCCTCGCCGCCCTCGCCGGTGTTCGACTTGGCGCCGAGCCGGTTCATCGCGATGGCCAGGGTCTCGTGCGACTCGGCGGAGATCGAGCCGTAGCTCATCGCGCCGGTGGAGAACCGCTTGACGATCGCGCTGACCGGCTCCACCTCGTCGATCGGGACCGGCTCGCGGTCCGGCGCGAACCGGAACAGGCCACGCAGGTGACCGGCCTGCGCCGACAGCTCGTTGACCTTGCCGGTGTAGCGGCGGAACACGTCGTACTGCTTGCTGCGGGTGGCGTGCTGGAGCAGGAAGACCGTCTCCGGGTTGAACAGGTGCAGCTCACCCTCGCGGCGCCACTGGTACTCGCCGCCGACCTCGAGACGACGGTGCGCCCGCTCGGCCTTGTTCGCCGGGTACGCCTTCTCGTGCCGCGCCTTGATCTCGTCGTGGATCTCGGCCAGGCCGACGCCGCCGATCCGGCCCGAGGTGCCCGCGAAGTAGCGCTGGAGCAGCTTGTTGTCCAGACCGACGGCCTCGAACACCTGCGCGCCGCAGTACGACGACACGGTCGAGATGCCCATCTTGGACATGATCTTGAGGACGCCCTTGCCGAGCGCCTTCACGTAGTTGCGGACCGCCTTGCGCGGCTCCACCCCGGCCAGCGCGCCGGTGGCGATCAGGTCCTCGACGCTCTCGAAGGCCAGGTACGGGTTGACCGCCGCCGCGCCGAAGCCGATCAGGGTCGCGGCGTGGTGCACCTCGCGGCAGTCACCCGACTCGACGACCAGAGCCACCTGGGTACGGGTCTGCTCCCGCACCAGGTGCTGGTGCACGGCCGCGGTGAGCAGCAGCGACGGGATCGGCCCCAGGTCCGCGTTGGAGTCACGGTCGGAGAGCACCAGGATGCGCACGCCGTCCTCGATCGCCTCCGACACGTGCCGGCAGATCTGGGTGAGCCGGGCCTTGATGCCGGCTGCGCCGTCCCGCAACGGGTACAGCCCGGACACCCGGACCGCCTTGAACCCGGGCAGGTCGCCGTCCTCGTCGATGGAGAGGATCTTGGCGAGCTCGTCGTTGTCGATGATCGGGTACGGCAGCACGATCTGCCGGCAGCTGGCCGGACCCGGCTTGAGCAGGTTGCCCTCCGGCCCGATCGTCATCGCGAGGCTGGTGACCAGCTCCTCCCGGATGGCGTCCAGCGGCGGGTTGGTGACCTGCGCGAACAGCTGGTGGAAGTAGTCGAACAGCAGCCGCGGCCGGGTGGACAGCGGCGAGATCGGGGTGTCCGTGCCCATCGAGCCCAGCGGCTCGGCGCCACTGCGGGCCATCGGCGCCACCAGGATCTTCAGCTCCTCCTCGGAGTAGCCGAACACCTGCTGGCGGCGCAGCACCGAGTCGTGCGTGTAGATCACGTGCTCACGGGCGGGCAGGTCGTTGAGCTCGATCAGCCCGGCGTGCAGCCAGTCCGCGTACGGCTCGGCGGCGGCCAGCTCGGCCTTGATCTCGCCGTCGTGCGCGATCCGGCCGGCCGCGGTGTCGACCAGGAACATCTTGCCCGGCTGGAGACGGCCCTTGGCCACCACGTCGGCCGGGTCGACATCGATGATGCCGGCCTCGGAACCGAGCGCGACCAGGCCGTCCTTGGTGTGCCACCAGCGGCCCGGGCGCAGGCCGTTGCGGTCCAGCACCGCGCCGATGACCGTGCCGTCGGTGAACGCCACGGCGGCCGGGCCGTCCCACGGCTCCATCAGGCTCGCGTGGAACCGGTAGAAGGCACGCCGCGAAGGCTCCATCTCCGGGTCGTTCTCCCACGCCTCGGGGATCATCATGAGCACCGCGTGCGGCAGGCTGCGCCCACCGAGATGCAGCAGCTCGAGGACCTCGTCGAAGCTGGCCGAGTCGGACGCCTCCGGCGAGTTGATCGGGAAGAGGCGCTTGATGTTGCCCGGCAGGTTCGGCGTGGACAGCAGCGCCTCACGGGCGGCCATCCAGTTCTTGTTGCCGCGGATCGTGTTGATCTCACCGTTGTGGGCGATCAGCCGGTACGGGTGGGCGAGCGGCCAGGACGGGAACGTGTTCGTCGAGAACCGGGAGTGCACCAGGGCGATCGCGCTGGCCACCCGCTCGTCGGACAGCTCCGGGAAGAACGCCGGCAGCTGCTCGGGCGTGAGCATGCCCTTGTAGGTGATGGTCCGCGAGGACAGCGACGGGAAGTAGGCCGCGACGCCACGCTGCGAGGTCTCCCGCTCGGCCTGCTTGCGGATGCAGAACGCCACCCGGTCCAGGTCCAGGCCGGACAGCGCCGCGCCGGCCGGGCCGGTGGGTGAGTCGACGAGCCGGTGCGCGGACAGGAACACCTGGCGGATCGCGGGACGGGCGTCCTCCGCGGTCGCGCCCAGGTCGGACGGGTCGACCGGGACGTCGCGCCAGCCGAGCACCTCGCCGCCCTCGACGAGCACATATTTCTCGAACACCTTGATCGCACGGGCCGCATCGTCGAGGTCCGTGGGCAGGAAGACCAGGCCGGTCGCATACTGCCCGGCGGGCGGCAGCTCGAAGCCGGCCACCGCCCGGTAGTACGCATCCGGAATCTGGATCATGATGCCGGCGCCGTCACCGGTGTTCTGCTCGGCGCCGCGCGCGCCCCGGTGATCCAGCCGGATCAGCGCGGTCAGACCCTTGGCCACCACATCGTGGGAACGACGACCGTGAATGTCGGCAATGAATGCCACACCGCAGGCGTCTCGCTCCGTCTGAGGGTCATAAAGCCCCTGGGGGTGCGGATATGCCACCGGGCCTCCTGTCGTCACTGGTGTTTCATTCTGAGGTCGGGACGACGTCGGCCCTGCAAAGTCTCTTGAGTCTACGTTAAGAGCCTCTGATCTCCGCCAGATGCGGATTGATCACACCTCGTGCGGTCACACACCGATCTGCGGACGAACTGAATAGCACAGCCGGTACGGGGACCGGTAGTCTCGCGCGATGGCGCCAGTGGATTCCGGCCTCTTCGACCGGCTCGAGCGGTTCTACGACGCTTTGCCCCGACCATGGACGCGAGTCGAAGAGATCGGGTCTCTCGTTCTCTTCATCCGCGAGGGCGAGGGCTGGCCCTACTATGCCCGGCCGAGGCCCGGTTCGCACACCCCCTCCGCCGCCGACATCATCGAAACCCGGGCCCGCCAGCGCGAACTCGGCCTGCCGGAGACCTTCGAGTGGGTCCACGAGACCACCCCCGATCTGCTCGCGGTCGCCCGTTCGGCGGGCCTCGACGTGCTGCTCGCCCCACTGCTCGTGCTCGATCCGGCCGCCCTCGTCCCGAACCTGCCACTGCGCGACGGGACCATCCGCTACCTGGATCCGGCGTCCGGTGGCTTCGCCGACGATCTGCGCCACTCGCGTACCGTGGCCCGGCTCGGATTCGCCGCGCCGGCCTATCAGGCGCCGCTCGAAGCAGCGGAGAAGACGCTGGTCATCGACGGCGCCGGGCCGGCTGAGCGGGACGCCGGGGCGGCCCTCACCGCGGAGGCGCTGCGGCAGGCGCGGGAGATGTTCGCCGGCGGCGACTACCTCACCGCGGTGGCCGAGTCACCCGCCGAAGGGATCCTCGCCACCGCCACCAGCCAGCGCTCCGGGGACGTCGCCGAGGTCGTCGGGGTGGCCACGCTGCCGTCGGCGCGCCGCCGCGGGTACGCCTCACAGCTCACCGCCACCATCGCCGGACGGCTGCTCAACGAGGGTGTCGACCTGGTGTTCCTGTCGGCGGGCGACGACGACGTCGCCCGGCTCTACACCCGCGTCGGCTTCCGGCGGGTGGGCACGGCCTGCATCGCCGAGCCGGCCGCCGCGCCTCTCTAGCGGCCTCAGCGATTCCTCACACTTCCCACATGATGGTACGCGGTAAGCACCCAAGCTCTTCCCACTGCTTACCGCCGGAGGGCTGCCACGCCCCCGAGCAGCATCACATCCGTGCAAGATGATCTTTTCGAACGGGTGAACAGAACTGTGAGATCTTCCATCCCCGTCCCAAAACCCAGCTTGTTGAGGGCGCCGAGACGACGGTGAGCGCCGGCCACCGGGAGGCGGCTGGGTGCTGCCGCCGACACGACGCGCCCTGGACAACGGGGAGAACCAGCCGCCGCTGCCTCACGGGGTAACGGGTGGCTGGAGCGGCCGGCCAGCCCGGTGGTCGCGGTTCGGCCGGGACCGGGCTCGGGCGTCGCGCGGAACCGGCGGAACGGGAATGGTGCGTTCGTGTGCGGTCACGTGCGTACCAGAAGAATTGTGGTGTTGAATTCACGCATTGCCGGAAGTTGAACGCGAACGCCATTTCGGCGAACGATTATTCGGGCGGCGTCCAGTCGGCCGAAGGGTCGAGGGAACGGGCCAGCATCCGCGGGCGCATGTGGTTGAGCGCGGCGTCGCGGGCGCGGAGCGCAAGCCGGCCGCGGGCCTGGACCACCGCGGACATCCGCCGGTTCTGCCGGACCACGGTGGTGGTGCGCGGGCGGCGCAGCCGGCTGTAGGTCTCGACCGCCGCGGTCAGCGCCGTGCCCGGTTCGACGTCGGCGACCAGCGAGCGCAGCGTCGCCACGTCCTCGAAGGCCAGGCAGGCGCCCTGGCCGAGGTGATGCGGCATGGCGTGCGCGGCGTCACCGACCAGGACGACACCACCCGGGCCGGCCGGGAAGCCGTAGGCGCGCGGCAGCGGGCGCAGCTCCCGGACCCCCTGCGGCACCAGGTCCTCCGGATGGGTGGCCGCCAGCAGCGCGCCGACCGGCTCGTGCCAGCCGGCGAACCACCGGCGCAGCAGGGCGAGCTGGGTCGCGGGCGCCTCGGGCCGGGCCGCGCCGGCCGCCGTGGCCACCCAGTAGACGCCGCCGCGCCCGGCCGCGTGATCGCCGAGCGGCATCGCCACGAACCGGTAACCGGCGCCGAGCGTCTCGCCGCCGACACAGCGGTCGCCGTCCAGCCGGGGCACCCGGAACCCGGGGATGACCGCCTGCCAGGCGGCGAAACCGGAACCGACCGCCACCGACTCGGGGGCGACCGCGGCACGCACCCGGCTGTCGATGCCGTCCGCGCCGACCAGCAGGTCCGCCTCGATCGTGGTCCGGCCGTCGCTGACCATCGGGCGGGTGCGCAGCCCGGTCCGGATCGTGGTCGCCTCGAAGCCGGTGCGCAGATCCACGTCGCCGAGACCGGCGACCAGGGCGTCGTAGACGTCCTCCAGGTGCGCGACCGCCGGGGACGAGCCGGCGCCGGACCGGGCCCGCGGCGCGACCAGCCACTGCCCGTCCGGCCGGCGGACCCCGCCGTCCGGCAGCGGCGACGCGATCGCCGTCCAGCCGCCGTCCGGGTCGAGGGACTGCAGCGCGCGCAGGCCGTTGGGCCACAGCACCACCGCGGTCGGTGGCGCGGCGACCCGTTCGGCCCGTTCCAGCACGGTGACCCGCCAGCCGGAACGGGACAGCGCGCCCGCGGCGGCCAGGCCGGCCATCCCCCCGCCCACCACCACGGCCGTACGCATGGGAATCAGTTCTCGTCTGAAGGTTTGTCGGCCGGTTTGTCGGATTCCCCGACGGTGGCGGCGACCGGCTCGTCGGCAGCGGCAGCAGCAGCGGTGTCGTCGGCAGCGGGCACCGCCCCGGTCTTCTGGTACTCCAGGAACTGCTCCTCGGTCACCACCCGGTAGCCGATCGGCATCTTGCGCTCGGCGCTCTTGCCGGTGGCGGACACGTCGACCTGCGAGACGTCGCTGTCGGCGGCGTCCGGGGCGGGCGCCGCGTCCGGTCCCTCGATCGGGACCACGTAACCGCGCGGGCCCTTCACCACGAAGAAGTAGATCGCCGCGCCCAGGAACACGATGATCGAGGTGTAGACGTTGAGCCGGACCCCGAAGAAGAGGGTCGCGGTGTCCTCACGGAGCATCTCGATCCACAGGCGGCCCGCGGTGTAGGCCATCACGTACAGCGCGAACGCCCGGCCCCGGCCGAACTTGAACTTCCGGTCCAGCAGCCAGACCAGCGCGGCGACACCCAGGTTCCAGATCAGCTCGTAGAGGAAGGCCGGGTGGTAGAGGTCGGGACGGGTCACCGGCTCGCCGTCGATCATCACGGCGTGACCGGGGTTCGACGAGTCCATCTCGTGCACCTCGAGACCCCACGGCAGGGTGGTGACGCTGCCGTACAGCTCGTTGTTGAACCAGTTGCCGAGCCGGCCGATCGCCTGCGCCACCGGCAGCGCCGGGGCCAGCGAGTCGGCGATGACGCTCAGCGGGATGCCGATCTGGCGGGCCGCGATCCACGCGCCGACCGCGCCACCGGCGACCGCGCCCCAGATGCCGAGGCCGCCCTCCCAGATGAAGAACGCCTTGACCGGGTCACCGTCAGCGCCGAAGTAGTCGCCCGGCGAGGTGATCACGTGATAGATCCGGGCGCCGATGATGCCGAACGGCACGGCCCAGACCACGATGTCCAGCGAGACCCACGGCGCCGCCCCACGGTGACGCAACCGCTGCTCCAGCAACAGCGTCGCGGCAACCATGCCGGCGATGATGCAGAGCGCGTAGGCGCGGATCGGGAACCCGAACAGGTCCCACACCGACTCGGTGGGGCTGGGGATGGCGGCGATAATCACGGGTGCACACGCTACCGCCGCGCGGTCGATCTGTGATGCCCAGGGCACCGGCTGAAATCAGCCGGTGCCCTGTTGTTATCTGCGGCGTACTCCGTCAGCCAGCTCGGCGCTCAGGGCCCGCAGGTTGCTCAGCGCGGAGCCGCGGTCATCGGCGTCCAGCACGCAGCGGATCAGCGCGCTGCCGACGATCACCCCGTCGGCGAACGCCGCCACCTCGGCCGCCTGCTGCCCGTTGCCGACACCCAGGCCCACGCCGACCGGCATCTCCGGGTCAGCCGCCCGGATCCGCTGGACCAGCTCGGGGGCCTGCGACGACACGGTCTTACGGGCGCCGGTGACACCCATCAGCGCGGTCGCGTAGACGAAGCCCCGGCAGTTCGCCAGGGTCATCGCGATCCGTTCGTCGGTGGAGCTGGGCGCTACCAGGAACGTCCGGTCGATCCGGTGCGCGTCGGAGGCGGCGATCCACTCGGCCGCCTCGTCCGGGATCAGGTCCGGCGTGATCAGCCCGGTCGCCCCGGCCGCGGCCAGGTCACGGGCGAACGCGTCGACGCCGTACTTCTCGATCGGGTTCCAGTAGGTCATCAGCACGACCGTGGCGCCCGCCGACGAGACCGCGTCGATGATCTTCAGAGTGTCCCGGGTGCGGACCCCGTTGGCGAGCGCGATGTCGCTCGCCTTCTGGATCACCGGGCCGTCCATCACCGGATCGGAGTACGGCAGCTCGACCTCGATCACGTCGCAGCCGGCCTCGTGCATCGCGATCATCTGCTCGATGCTGTGGTCGACCGTCGGGAAGCCGGCCGGCATGCAGCCGACCAGCACCGACCGGTTCTCGGCCTTCGCCTTGGCGAACGTCTCTCCAATACGATTTGACATTCTGTTTTCCGCCGCGGGGCTAGCACTGCTGCTCACGTGTTCTCCCCCGGGACGACCGTCTCGTTCTGGTCGAGGATGCCGAAGTAGGCGCCGGCGGTGTGCACGTCCTTGTCGCCGCGACCGGACAGGTTGATCACGATCGTCGGCGTCCGGCCGAGCTCCTCGCGCAGGCGCGGGGCGATCTTCGCGGCGCCGGCGAGAGCGTGCGAGCTCTCGATCGCCGGGATGATCCCCTCGGTCCGGCAGAGCAGTTGGAACGCGGCCATCGCCTCGGCGTCGGTCACCGGCTCGTAGACCGCCCGGCCGGAGTCGTGCAGCCAGGCGTGCTCCGGGCCGACGCCCGGATAGTCCAGGCCGGCCGAGATCGAGTGCGACTCGATGGTCTGACCGTCGTCGTCCTGGAGCAGGTAGGTGCGGTTGCCGTGCAGCACACCGACCGAGCCGCCGGTGATCGACGCCGCGTGCCGGCCGGTCTCCACACCGTCGCCGCCGGCCTCGAAGCCGTACAGCCGGACGCCCTCGTCGGGCACGAACGCGTGGAAGATGCCGATCGCGTTGGACCCGCCGCCCACGCACGCGGCCACCGCGTCCGGCAGGCGGCCGAGCTGCTCCAGGCACTGGGCCCGGGCCTCGACGCCGATGCCGCCGACGAAGTCGCGCACCAGCTCCGGGAACGGATGCGGGCCGGCCGCGGTCCCCAGCAGGTAGTGGGTGGTCTCGACGGTGGAGACCCAGTCCCGCAGCGCCTCGTTCAAGGCATCCTTGAGGGTACGGGACCCGTTCGTCACCGGGATCACGGTCGCGCCGAGCATCCGCATCCGGGCCACGTTGAGCGCCTGGCGCTGGGTGTCGGTCTCGCCCATGTAGACGACGCACTCCAGGTCGAGCAGGGCGGCCGCGGTCGCGCTGGCCACGCCGTGCTGCCCGGCGCCGGTCTCGGCGATCACCCGGGGCTTGCCCATCCGCTTGGCGAGCAGCGCCTGCCCCAGCACGTTGCGCACCTTGTGGGCGCCGGTGTGGTTCAGGTCCTCCCGCTTCAGCAGGATCTCCGCGCCCAGGGCCGCGGAGAGCCGGGTCGCCCGGTAGAGCAGCGACGGCACGCCCGCGTAGTTCAGCAGCAGGCCCTCGAAGGTCTTCTGGAACTCCGGGTCCTGCTTCGCCGACCGGTACGCGGCGTCCAGCTCGTCGAGGGCCTTGATCAGCGCCTCGGGCACGAACCGTCCGCCGTACCTCCCGAAGTGCCCGGCGAGGTCCGGCAGGGTGGGGGCGCTCACCGCACCGGCCTCGGCGTGGCCGGGTGGTTTCCGGCGTTGACCAGCTCGGCCACCGCGTCACGCGGCGACTTCTGGGTCACCAGGCCCTCGCCGACCAGCACCGCGTCGGCGCCCGCGGACGCGTAGCGGATCAGGTCGTGCGGGCCGCGCACACCGGACTCGGCGATCTTCACGACGCTCTGCGGGAGGCCGGGGGCGATCCGCTCGAAGACCGACCGGTCCACCTCGAGGGTGCGCAGGTCGCGGGCGTTCACCCCGATCACCTTCGCGTTCGCCTCGAGCGCCCGGTCCGCCTCCTCCTCGTTGTGCACCTCGACGAGGGCCGTCATGCCCAGCGACTCGATGCGCTCCAGGAGGCCGACCAGCACGTTCTGCTCCAGGGCAGCGACGATCAGCAGCACCAGGTCGGCGCCGTGGGCGCGCGCCTCGTGCACCTGATAGCTGGAGACCACGAAGTCCTTGCGCAGCACCGGGATCTTCACCGCGGCGCGAACCGCGGCGAGATCGTCCAGCGAGCCGCCGAACCAGCGGCCCTCGGTGAGGACGCTGATGCACCGGGCGCCGCCCAGCGCATACTCCCCCGCCAGCTCGGCCGGGTCGGGAATGTCGGCGATGGCGCCCTTCGACGGGGACGCCCGCTTCACTTCGGCGATCACCGCCACGCCGGGCTTGCGCAACGCGGCGTACGCGTCGATCGCGGGCGGGGCCGCCGCTGCGAGCTCCCGCACCCGCTCGAGAGGCACCTGTGCCTGCCGCGCCGCGACGTCCTCCCGGACGCCGGCGAGGATCTCCTCGAGGACGTTCTGCTTTGCCGCTCCGCGAGCGGTTCCGCCACTGCCCGCTTCCGCCTGATCGGATGTCACGTAATGACTCCCCTCTCCGGGTGTCTTCGGCCCGATGCTAGGAGGTGACGGCGGGTGACGGGGTGCCGGGGGTATGGCGCGCCTCACGGAATGGACTGCGGCATAATGCCTGGCTGCCCGTCGGGGATGTCTCATCGCTCACACCGTGCGAATAGTGCGCAAGCCGCTGTGCAGGGACCCCTCCCCCGTTCGGCCGATACCACTCCCCGTTGACAGGAGTGTCACCGAGCGGAAATACGACTCCACCATCATGTGACTCGGGCAGACTTGTCCCGGCGTTCGGGTTCTTTCTCGCACGCCGCCAGCCGGCCGGACGATGATGCGGAGTCGACCCCATGGCCACTGAGTTACCCCAGCCGATGAACTTTGCCGGTATGTCCCGAGTGCTCGTCTCGGTGGCGGCCGAGGTCGCCAACGGCGTCCAGCGGGCCGTCGTCGGCTCGGACAACGTGCGGACCGCGCGGGAGAACGCGTGGGACGCCATCCAGGCCGACCGGGCCCGGGCCGCCGCCCGGGTGGAGACCGCCCGGGCGGTCGCTGCGATGATCGCCAGCAACCCGGCCGGGCGCCGGCGGATCAAGCCGCTGACCAGCGCAAACCGGTAAACAGCCGGTCAACGGGCGGTCGGGTCCTCACCGCGGTCCAGGGCGTCCCAGAGATCCCGGCCCGAGGCGGCTTCGCTCGAGGCGGGGGCGGCCGGGCGCCGTTCGTACCGCGCGGACATCGCCGACCACAGGTGGCCGTGACGCGCGGCCAGCACACCGGCGACCGCCAGGGTCGCGCCGCCGGCCACGCAGGCGACCGGCCAGACCGGGCTCGCCGAGCCCGGGTCGATGCCGGACCGGGCCAGGATCGCGCCGGCCGCGACGCCCGCGCCGGTCAGGACCAGGAGCGCTCCCAGCACCCGCCGGACCACGCCGCGGGTGGCGAGCAGCGCTCCGGTGCCGGCGAGACCGACCACCGCCAGCCCGATCAGCCACGGCTGGGTCTCCGCCCCGGTCTGCACAGTCCGCAGATCCGACAATCCGGGCCTTTGCTCGATATCGATCGCCCAGACCCTGGTCACCGCGAAAAGCGCGAGCCCGGCCCCGGCCAGACCGGCCGCGACAGCCGCGGGATAGGTCCTCTTCGAGCGGGGCTCCGACGGGCTGGGCGTCGGCTGGCTGGGATTCATCGGGCGGCGCGCAGGGTCTCCGCCGAGGCGATCGCGGCGAGCACCGCGGCGGCCTTGTTGCGGGTCTCCAGTTCCTCGGCGGCCGGGTCGGAGTCAGCGACGATGCCGGCGCCCGCCCCGACATACGCCACCCCGTCCTTGAGCAGCGCCGTCCGGATCGCGATCGCCATGTCCATGTCGCCGGCGAACCCGAAATAGCCGACCGTGCCGCCGTAGAGGCCACGCCGGGTCGGCTCCAGCTGCTCGATGATCTCCATGGCCCGGACCTTGGGCGCGCCGGAGAGCGTGCCGGCCGGGAACGTCGCGGCCAGCGCGTCGAACGCCGAACGGTCGTCCCGGAGCCGGCCGACCACCGTCGACACGATGTGCATGACGTGGCTGTACCGCTCGATCCGGGCGAACTCCGGCACCTCGACACTGCCCGGCTCGCAGACCCGGCCCAGGTCGTTGCGGCCCAGGTCGACCAGCATCACGTGCTCGGACCGCTCTTTCGGGTCGGCGAGCAGCTCGGCGGCGAGCGCGGCGTCCTGCTCCGGGGTGGCGCCCCGCCAGCGGGTGCCGGCGATCGGGTGCAGCAGCGCGGTCCGGTTGGCGCTCACCTTGAGGTGCGCCTCCGGCGAGGAGCCGACGATGTCGAAGTCGTCGAAGCGGAGCAGGTACATGTACGGGCTCGGGTTGGTCGCCCGCAGCACCCGGTAGACGTCGAGCGCGTTGGCGTCGGTGGGCCGCTCGAACCGCTGCGCCACCACGATCTGGAAGCACTCGCCGGCCCGGATCGCCTCCTTGGCCTCCTCGACCGATTTCTGGTACTCCCCCGGAAGAGTGCGGCTGACCGGCTCACCGGCCGGACGGCGATCGACCGTGGAGACCATCGGCGGGGTGGGCCGGGACAGCGCGGTGGTCATCGCGTCGAGCCGGCCGACCGCCTGGTGGTACGCCGCACGGCGGGCCGCGTCGTCGGCGTCGGCGTCCAGCACCGCGTTGGCGACCAGCAGCGCCGAGCCCTCGTGGTGGTCGAGCACCACCAGGTCGGTGGCGAGCAGCATGCCCAGCTCGGGCAGCCGCAGGTCGTCGGCGGCGGTGGACGGCAGTTTCTCGAAGCGCCGGACCAGGTCGTAGCCGATGTAGCCGACCAGGCCGCCGGTGAGCGGGGGCAGGCTCTCGTCGAGGGCGCCGGTCAGCGCGGCCACCGTCTCGCGCAGGGCCGCCACCGGGTCGCCGCCGAGCGGGACCCCGGACGGCGGGGCGCCGAGCCACTCGGCCTGCCCGTCCCGCTCGGTCAGGGTGGCGACGCTGCGCACGCCCACGAACGAGTACCGCGACCAGGCCAGGCCCTGCTCGGCCGACTCGAGCAGGAAGGTGCCCGGTCCGCCGGCCAGTTTCGTGTACACCCCGATCGGGGTCTCGCCGTCGGCCAGCAGCTTGCGGGTGACCGGGACGACCCGCCTCTTCGCCGCGACGAATCCGGCCTCGTCCGGGACGGTGGCTCCGCTGGTCACTGGCCCTCCGTAAGCAGGTCGTCGGTGAAGCAGGTGTGTGTGCCGTTGTGGCAGGCGGCGCCGGTCTGCACCACGGTGACCAGCAGCGCGTCGCCGTCGCAGTCGAGGGAGACGCCGCGCACGTGCTGGTGGTGGCCGGAGGTGGCGCCCTTCACCCAGTACTCCTGACGGCTGCGGGACCAGTAGGTGGCCCGGCCGGTGGTCAGGGTGCGGCGCAGGGCCTCGTCGTCCATCCAGCCGAGCATCAGCACGTCGCCGGTGCCGTGCTCCTGCACGATCGCCGCGACGAGGCCGTCGGGGGTGCGCTTGAGGCGGGCGGCGATGGCCGGGTCCAGGGCGGTCTCTACATCGGGTACGGGCACGGATGCGATTCTCCCCCATCACCCGGCACAGCTGTAACGACCCGCAGGGGGCCCACGATCCGGTAACCGGGGGTGTGCTCGGCGATCCGGAGCGGTACCGTCGCCGGGAAGCGCGGTACTGGCCTTACTGCCCGGCGCCCGCCGCCCGGTGTGCCGCACGGCTGAAAAACTGCGTATCCAAGGCATCCCGGCGGGCGCGGACTCGCAACCGGGAGTGGTGAACCGAGATGGAGCCGACGTCCAGCCCCGACAACGCACGGCCCTCGCCCGGCCTGGCCCGCTTCTGGCAGGTCCGTCCCGAGCCGGAGCCGGTGGCCGACGAGCCGTTGGAGACCCCGGCCGATCTGCTGAACGGCTCGCCGCTCGGCACCTTCCGCAGCCGGCCGATCCCGCCGCTGGCGCCGATCGCCTCGGCCACCCGCCATCCGAGTGGCGCAGCCGACCCGTTCGGGCTGAACCGGGCCGGCCGAAACGTGCCGCGCCACCCCGCCGGCCACCGCCCGGAGACCGGTCCGCCGGAGCCGGAACGGCACGGCGATCCTGATCACTCAGTACCTCCGGAGGACGAGGCGGAGGCCGTGCAGGACGTAAAGTCCGGTGCGCCGGAGAGTGGCTTCGGCCTCGGCCGGCGTGCCGGGCGGTTCCTCTTCGGCGGCCACGAGGGCGGCGACAGCGACCGGGACGGTGACGATCCGGAGCCCGCCGGCGAGACCGCCGAGGGTGAGCCTCAGGTCGGTGACCAGCCGACCGACGAGGAGCCGGCCGCCGCCACACCTGTGGAGGAGCCCGCGGACCAGGCTCCACCGGACGCCGGCCAGGAGGCCGCCGAGGTGGCGGGACCCAGCGACGAGAACGGACGTGAGGACATGAACGGACGGGCAGGCGCGCCCGGTTACGCGCAGACCGGCGAGGCCGGCCCGGACGCCTCGGGCGACCCCGTCGAGGAGTCGCCGGGGCAGGCTCCGGCCGACCCGCCGCGCGCGGCCGCGGGCTGGGCCTCGGTGCCCGGCCTGACTCAGCCGATCCCGGCGGTTCAGGGCATTCCGGTCTCCGACGGCCCGGTGTCCGGCGCTCCGGTTTCCCCGGCGTACGCGCCGAACCCGTACACGGTCGCGGATTTCACCCCGGATCACCCGGCCGGGACGTTGCAGCCGGTGTCCGGCCTGCCGGCCGCGGCGCCGGAGCCGGCCGACCCGGGCGTGCCCGCGCCGGTCTCACCCGCGCCGGACGTCCCGGTGACGGTTTCCGCCTCGGTGCAGATCCCGACGACGCGGACGCCACCGGACCTGACCATCGATCTCGGCGACGCCGGCCTGCCGCCGGCCACCGAGGGTGGGTACGGCTTCGCGCCGACCGGTTACAGCCTGGGCCGCCCGGCCGAGGCGTTCGGTGTGGCGTCGATCACTCCGGCTGCCCCGCCGGCCGGCACGGTCACGCCGCCGTCGGACTTCCTCACCTTCCCGCCCGCGCCGCCGGTCCGCCGGGCCCGCGAGGAGGTCGTCGAGGAGCCGCTTCCGGTGGCCCGCCGGTCGGCCAGCCTGGAGGACGCCGAGCCGGTCCGCCGGCCGGGCCGTCGCGCGCAGGCCGACGAGACGGGCGCCGACCACACCGGTGAGGAGCCGCTGATCGGCCGCACCATCTGGGACGAGGACGCGGCCCGGCACTTCCGGGCGGCGTGGCACGAGGTGAAGGCGGAGTTCGTCGACGACCCGGTCACCGCGCTGACCCGGGCCCACGACCTGCTCACCGACGCGGTCAACGAGCTGACCGAGGTGCTGCTGGCCGAGCGGGACGAGCTGGACCCGCTGCGCGGCACCGACACCCCGGACACCGAGAGCATGCGGATGGCGATGCGCGGCTACCGGGAGTTCCTGGACCGGATCCTGTCGCTGTAAAAATGTGAGCCCTGCCACCCGCGGCACCGGGTGGCAGGGCTCGGAGACGGGATCCCGCGGCATGACGGCGGCAGAAGGTCGCCGCGGGATCCCGCCTCGTTTCTCAGCGGCGCCGCTGTTGCAGCGGCGCCGCTTCAGTCTTCGGCGGCAGTTCTAGGCGGCATCGCTGTTGCAGCAGCGCCGGCAGAGGATCGGGTGCAGCAGGTGCGCCAGGTCGTGCCGGTCGGTGACCGGGCGGGGGAAGGCGAGGCGGGCGCTGCGGCCGCCCATCCGCACCAGGAAGCCGTAGCGGTCCATCCGCACCACCTTGGGCTCGTCACCCGGCCGGGCCTCTTTGCCCAGCTGGCGGCGCACGTAGTCGCTCATCTCGCCCATGTGGTGGTCGGCGAGGTCGGCGATCAGGTCGAACTCGACGGCACGCAGCGGGTCCGGGGTGGCCTCGGCGTAGTCGTCCGGATCGATCTCGACGAGCTTCTCGTTGCGCTCCCAGCGGACCTCGGCGACCTCCATCCGGTAGAGGGCCTGGCTCTCGCCGATGTCGAGCAGGTCGCCGCAGGCGTCGGTGTCGGCGTAGTCGAGCGCGGCGGCCCGGGCGTCGTCGCCGTCGAGTCGCGCAGCCCAGCCGGAGACCCAGATCCGCCCGAGCGACGGCGAGGACGCCATCGGCGGCACATCCCGGATGTCCAGAACGAGCGCGGTGTCGTCGTTGCCGTCCTGTGGGCGAAGCGCGCCGGCGAGAGTACCCTCGCTGGGCACGAGGAGCAGCACTCGTCCCTGAGCGTCGGTCACGTGCCGGACCGGAGTGGGTCCGGGACGGCAGGCGATGTGGGCGACAGCGGGCAGGTGACCGGCCGCGAGAGTGCGCGCGATCTCGGCGGGACTGGGTTGCATGACGAGCACCTCCGGGCACCGGTTAGGCTTACCTAAGTTAGGCAAGGCTAACCGTAACAGGAGATCGCAGTTGAACAACTCCCGACCCAAGGCGAAGCTGTCGCGCGCCCTCGGCATCCCTCTGACGCGTAAGTGCGTCAAGTACTTCGAGCGGCGTCCGTTCCCGCCGGGCGTGCACGGCCGCGGCCGTCGCAAGGCCTCGGACTACCAGGTCCGGCTGCTGGAGAAGCAGCGGCTGCGGCACCAGTACAACATCAGCGAGGTCCAGATGCGGGCGGCCTACGACGCCGCCCACAAGGCTGAGGGCAAGACCGGCGAGACGATGGTCACGCTGCTCGAGCGCCGCCTCGACGCCACCGTGTTCCGGGCCGGTTTCACCCGGACCATCTACCAGGCCCGCCAGCTCGTCGTGCACGGTCACTTCACCGTGGACGGCAAGAAGGTGGACCGCCCCGGCTACAAGCTGAAGCCGGGCCAGGTCATCGAGGTCAAGGAGACGTCCCGGCAGAAGCCGCCGTTCCAGATCGCGGCGACCGGCACGCACATCGACGGCCCGACCGCTCCGTACCTGTCGACCGTCCTCGAGGAGCTGCGCACCACGGTGATCCGTGTCCCGCAGCGCTCCGAGGTCCCGGTCCTCTGTGACGAGCAGCTGGTCGTCGAGTACTACGCCCGATAACACCTCGGGCAGGCTCTTGAATCGCTGAAATGGCGGGCCTCTCGCAGCGGTCGCGGAACCTCGCGGCCGCTGCGGGCGACGCGCTCATCTCACCGGCCCCCGGCCGGTCAGAAGCTGGTCAGCGTGTCTGCTCCAACCAGCTGGCGTAGAGCTTGGCGTAGATCGAACCCGTCTCGGCGACGAGGCGGGCGTGCGGGCCGCGTTGCACGACGCGGCCCGCATCCACCACGATCACCTCGTCCGCGGACTCCGCCGTGGACAGCCGGTGCGCGATGGCCACCGTGGTCCGGCCGCGGGTCACCAGGTCGAGCGCGTACTGGAGACGCACCTCGGTGGCCGGGTCGACCGCGCTGGTCGCCTCGTCCAGCACCAGCAGGTCCGGGTCGGCGACGTACGCCCGTACCAGCGCCACCAGCTGCCGCTCGCCCACGCTGAGCGACTCGCCCCGCTCGCCCACCGCGGTCTCCAGACCGGCCGGCAGGCCGGCGAGCCAGTCGCCGAGCCCCAGCTCGGCGAAGGCCGCCCGCAACTGCTCGTCGGTGAGCGACGGCTCGGCGAAACGGATGTTCTCGGCGATCGTCGCGTCGAAGAGGAAGCCGTCCTGCGGCACCATCACCACCCGGGACCGCAGTGACGAGAACCGCACCGAGGTCAGCGGCACCCCGGACAGCAGCACGGCGCCCCCGGCCGGGTCCATCAGCCGGGTGAGCAGCTTCGCGAACGTGGTCTTGCCGCTGCCGGTCTCCCCGACCACGGCGTACTTGCGGCGCGCGTCCAGGGTCAGATCCACGTCGGACAGCACGAGCGGCCCGCCCGGATAGCGGAACGACACATCGTCGAAGCGCACCGACAGCGGCCCGGCCGGCAGCTCCACGCCCTGGTCGTCGGGGTCGGCCACGTCCGGGTCGACGTCCAGCACGTCCAGGATCCGCCGCCAGCCGGCCACCGCGTTCTGCGCCTCGTTGAGCTGCTCGGTGGCGATCTGCACGGGCTGGATGAAGAGCGTCACCAGGAACAGGAACGCGGTCAGCCGGCCCACCGTGAGCTCGCCGTCCACCCCGAGCAGGACACCGGCCACCACCACCCCGGACAGGGCCAGGCCGGCGCTGATCTCACCGCTGGAGAAGCTGGTCACGCTGGTGCGCATGGCCCGCTGCTGGGCGGTGCGCAGCTCGTCGACCGCGGTGTCCAGGCGGCGGGCGGTCCGGCCGGACACCCCGAACGCGCGGATCACTGTGGCGCCGACCACCGACTCGGCCACTGTGCCGAGCATCACACCGGTGCGTTCGCGGACGGTACGGTAGGCGACCCCCAGCCGCTTCTGGAAGAGCCGGATCACCCCGATGGCCGGCGCGAAGGAGAGCAACACGACCACGCTGAGCTGCCAGGAGTAGGCGAACATCACCACCGTGGACACCACCAGCTGCCCGCCGGCGAGCAGCAACTGCACGCCGCCGGTCTGGAGGAACTGGGAGATCTGGTCCACGTCGCCGGTCACCCGGGACACCATCGACCCGCGCCGCTCGGACTGCTGGTGCAGCATCGACAGGTCGTGGATGTGCCGGAAGGTGCGCGACCGCAGGCCGCCGAGCGCGGTCTCGCTGACCGTGAACAGGCGCCTGGTCATCAGGTACCCGCACAGTGTCGAGATCGCCAGCGCGGCCAGGGTCAGCGCCACCACCGTGACGACGACACCCGGATCCGGGCCGGACGGGCCGTTGATGCCGTGGTCGATGCCCTGCTGGACGGCGATCGGCACGGCCACCCGGCCGGACATCTGGAGGATCGCCAGGCCGACCGTGCCGGCCAGCCCGATCCGCAGCTCCGGCGACAGCGACAGCCCGCGCCGGACGGTGGCGAAGGTGCCCAGGTCGCTCATTGATCCGCCTTCTCGTACGCCGTGACCAGCTCGCGGTAACCCGGCTGGGACTCCATCAGCTCGGTGTGTGAACCGGTCGCCACCACCCGGCCCTGATGCAGGTAGACGACCTGGTCGGCGAGCGCGATGCTGGCCCGCCGGTACGCCACCACCAGCAGGGACGTGCCCGACTCGCGCAGCGCGCCGAGGATCGCGGCCTCCACCCGGGGGTCGACCGCGCTGGTCGCGTCGTCCAGCACCAGCAGCCGCGGGCGCCCGGCCAGGGCACGGGCCAGGGTGAGCCGCTGCCGCTGCCCGCCGGAGAGCGACGTGCCCCGCTCGCCGACCTCGGTGTCCAGCCCGTCCGGCAGCGCGGTGACGAAGCCGTCGGCCTGAGCCAGGCGCAGCGCCGCCCGTACCGCATCGTCGTCGATCTCCGGCCGGTCCAGCGCGACGTTGCCGCGGATGGTGTCGTCGAAGACGAACGGGATCTGCGGGACCAGACCGGTCGCGGCGGCCAGCGCGGGCGCCGACAGGTCGGGAAGTTTCACCCCGTCGAGGGACACCGCGCCGGAGGCCGGGTCGACCAGGCGCATGGCCAGCGCGGCGATCGTAGACTTGCCCGAGCCGGTCGCGCCGACCAGCGCCACCGTGGTCCCGGCCGGGACGGTGAAGGTCACGTCGGTGAGCACCGGCGGGCCGCCGGCGTAGCGGTAGTCGACCCGGTCGAAGCGCAGCTCGGCCGGCCCGGCGCCGGGCAGATCGCCCGCGCCGTAGGTCAGGTCGCCCTCGGCCGCCAGCACCGCCTGCACCCGCTCCCAGCCGGCGACGCTGCGCGGCAGCTCGCCGACCACCCAGCCGATCGCCCGCACCGGGAACGCCAGCACGGTGAACAGGAACGCGACGCTGATCACCTCGGTGACGGTGATCGCGCCGGCCTGGAGCCGCCAGGTGCCGATCAGCAGCACGGCCAGGGTGCCGACGCTGGGCAGGCTCTCCATCAGCGGGTCGAACACCCCGCGCAGCCGGCCCACCGCGACGAGCGCGTCACGCAGCTCGGTGACGAACACCCCGAACCGGCGGGACTCGTCGGCCTCCCGGCCCATCGTCTTGACCACCAGCGCGCCGTCGAAGCTCTCGTGGGCGACCGCGGCGACCTTGGCCCGCATCCGCTGGGCGTGGATCTGGCGCGGGGCCATCCGCCGCGAGTAGAAGAAGTTCAGCGCGAACAGCGCCGGGAACAACGCGACCCCGACCAGGGCCAGCACCCAGTCGGTGAGGAACAACGCGCCCAGCGCCCCGGCGATCATCACGATCGTGCCGACCGCGAACGGCAGCGGCGCGATCGGCGCGAACGCGGCCTCCACATCCGAGCTCGCGTTGGAGAGCAGCGCGCCGGTGGCGTGCCGCTGGTGCCACTCGGGCGGCAGCGACAGGTAGCGGCGGGTCACCGCGCGCCGGTACCGCGCCTGGAGGCGGAACTGCATGAAACCGGCGCCAATCCGGCGGGCCCAGATGCTCGCCACCCGCAGCCCGCTGATCCCCAGCAGGACCGCGACGGCCAGCGCGAGGCTGCCCGAGCCGACCCGGCGGTCGGCGAAGGCGGGCACCACGATCCGGCCGATGACGGCGCCGACGATGTACGAGTTCGCAATGATCAGAAAGCCGAAGAAGCTGCTGCCCACAGCGCTGATCGTGAAGAGCCGTGGCTCTGTCCGGATCGCCTGGCCGAGCACCCGCAGTCCCCGTACCAGCACATCGTTGCCGGTCCCGCTGGTCACATTCCTACCTGACTGGTAAGCATTAGTCGGCACATCCGACCTTACCGGTCCATCCTTGCCCACTGCGCACCCGTTTACATTGTGGCCACGATTACACCTGGGCCTACGATCGATCCATGACCAACTACGCCCGCATCGAGCGGGAGCGGCTCGCCGACCTGCTGACCAGCACGGGACCGGATGCTCCGACGCTCTGCGAGGGGTGGACGACACGCGATCTGGCGGCGCACATCGTGGTCCGGGACCGGCGGCCCGACTCGGCGGCCGGGTTGCTGATCAAGCCGCTGGCGGGCTATGGGGAGGGCATCCGGCTGGCCCGGGCGGCGCTGCCGTACCAGGAGCTGATCGCCCAGCTGCGCACCCCGCCGGTGTGGAGCCCGATCAGCAATCCGGTGGTCGACCCGCTGGCCAACACCATGGAGATGTTCATCCACCACGAGGACGTGCGCCGCGGCAGCGCCGGCTGGGAGCCGCGGGCCCTCGACAGGGAGTTCGAGACCACCCTGCACCGCAACCTCAAGCTGATCGTCCGGGGCATCCTGCGCCGGCTCGGGATCAGCGCCGAGATCGCGGCGAACGGCCTCGACCCGATCCGGGCCGGTGACCAGCCGCCGGTACGGGTCACCGGCGATGTGGGCGAGATCGCAGTCTTCTTCTTCGGGCGGCAGCGCGCCTCCCGGGCGCTGGTCGACGGCGACCCGGCGCTCGCCGAGCGGCTCCGGACGGCCCGGCTGGGCGTGTAATCGGGTGGAGGCGGCGGGCGGCCCCGCCTAGGTTCGCCAGTCATGACCGCCGCTCGCACCGATCTGTCCGTCACCCAGGGCGCCGCGCTCTCCGTCGGCGCCGTCCTGGGCACCGGGCTGATCTCCCTGCCCGCCCTGGCCGCCGAGGCCGCGGGGCCGGCGTCCCTCGTCGCGTGGCTCGCCCTGATCCTCCTGTCGGCGCCGCTGGCCTGGACGTTCGCCGCCCTCGGCGCGCGCTGTCCGGACGCCGGCGGGGTGGCCACCTATGCCGGCATGGCGTTCGGCCCGCGGGTCGCGGCGGCGGTCGGCTGGACGTTCTACTTCGCGGTCCCGCTCGGCGCCCCGGTCGCGGTGGCGTTCACCGGCGGGTACGTGTCCGACGTGCTCGGCGGCGGGCGGCTCACCGAACTCGCCACGTTCCTGGTGATCGTCGGTACGGCGTACGTCATGAACTGGTTCGGTCTTCGCATCTCCGGCCGGGTCCAGGTGGTGCTCTCGATCTCGCTGGCGACCATGCTGGTGGTGACCGTGCTGGCCGCGCTGCCGCACCTGGACCGGGCGAACCTGACCCCGTTCGCGCCGCACGGCTGGTCCGGGATCGGCGCCGCGGCGGCCCTGCTGGTCTGGGGTTTCGCCGGCTGGGAGGCGCTGTCGTCGCTGTCCGGCGAGTACCGGAACCCGCGCCGCGACGTGCCCCGGGCCACCCTGATCGCGGTCGCCGTCGTCGGTGTCCTCTACCTGGCGGTGGCGGCGGTGAGCGTGCTCGCGCTGGGCCCGGCGCTGGCCGGCAGCCGGGCGCCGCTCGCCGACCTGCTGGCGATCGGGCTGGGTGGCCCGGTGCGGGCGCTGACCGCGGTGATCGCGGTGGTGCTGACGCTCGGCGCGGTCAACGCCTACTTCGCCGGGGCGAGCCGGCTCGGGGTGGCTCTCGCGAACGAGGGCGCGCTCCCGGCCCGGGTGTTCGGCGCCCAGCGGCGCTCGCTGACGTTCATCTTCCTGGCCGGCATCGCCTGTGTGCTGCTGCCGCTGGACCTGCACACCGCCGCCCTGCTGACCACCGGGTGCTTCACCCTGGTCTACGTGATCGGCACGGCGGCGGCGCTGCGGCTGCTGACCGGACTGCGGGCCCGGCTGGTCGCCGGCACCGCCTTCGTGGCCGTGGTCGCCCTGCTGTGGCTCAACGGGCTGCCGGCCCTGCTGAGCCTGGTCATCGCCGGGGGTTCGCTGGCCTACCAGATGATCCGGCAGCCGGTGCCGTCCGGTCGATGAAGGTGCCGATCCCCCATCCGCCGAACGCCGCCCGCGCCCGGACAGCCGGTTCGTCGTCACCGACCGTGTCGGCGCCAGTGCCGCCGACCATCGGAAAAGCCATGCCGGACAACGCAGTTCCGGGCTGACTAGGATAGGGGTTGATCCGACTCTAGCCGTGGTGCCGCCCGCGCATTACTCTGCGGTAACACTGACGTTACGTACACACCCCCCGTGAATGGTTGAAGGCGGCGCTCGAATGGCTCTCGAGGTTCCCTACCGGTCCATCCCGGACATGCTCTTCCAGCGCGTGGCCAAGACTCCCGACGCAAAAGCCCTGGCCGGGCCCAACGCCGACGACAGCGGACCGGCCTGGCTGACCTGGCGGCAGGTCGGCGAGCGCACCCGGGCGATCGGCGCCGGGCTCCGTGAGCTGGGCATCGGCCTGGAGGACCGGGTCGCGATCCTGTCCAACACCCGGCTCGAGTGGATCCTGGTCGACCTTGGCATCAACGTGGCCGGCGCGGCCGCCACGACGGTCTACCCGACGACCGAGCCGGAGGACACGTCGTTCATCGTGTCCGACTCCGGGTCGAAGGTTCTGATCGCGGAGAACGCGAAGCAGGCCCTGAAGATCTCCGGCGCCACCACCGCGGTGACGAAGGTGGTGCTGATCGACGGCCCCGCCGACGCCGCCGCCACACCGCCGCAGATCACCCTGGCCGAGCTGGAGCAGCTCGGCAACGAGGCGCTCACCCGCGAGCCGGGCCTGATCGACGACGTGGTGGCCCAGCTCGGCCCGGACAACGTCGCCACCCTGATCTACACCTCCGGCACCACCGGCCGTCCCAAGGGCGTCGAGCTGCTGCACAAGGGCTGGACGTGGGAGGGCGTCGCGCAGGAGGACCTCGGCCTGTTCTCGCCGACCGACCTGCACTACCTGTGGCTGCCGATGTCGCACGCGTTCGGCAAGACGCTGCTCTGCGGCATCCTGCACGTGGGCGTGCCGACCTACGTCGACGGCCGGGTGGACAAGCTGATCGACCTGCTCGCGGTGATCAAGCCGACCCTGATGTGCGCCCCGCCGCGCATCTACGAGAAGGTCTACAACAAGACCGTCACCAGCGGCCTCTCCGGCACCGGCCTGAAGCCGAAGATCTTCACCTGGGCGGTCGCCACCGGCAAGAAGCGGGTCGCCCTCCAGCAGGCCGGCAAGCCGGTCCCGGCCGGCCTCGCCGTCCAGTACTCGATCGCCGAGAAACTGGTCTTCTCCAAGCTCCAGGCCAAGCTCGGCGGCAACATCAAGGTGCTGGTCAGCGGCTCGGCGGCCCTCAGCCGGGACATCTCCGAATTCTTCGCCGCGGCGAACCTGCCGATCCTCGAGGGCTACGGCATGACCGAGGCCTGCGCCGCCAACTTCGTCAACCGCAACGGCAAGCTGCGGATCGGCACGGTCGGCCAGCCGCTCGGCGACCTCGAGGTCCGCATCGACACCGACGGCGAGGTGCTGATGCGCGGCGCCCCGGTGATGCGCGGCTACCACAACCTGCCGGAGGCCACCGCCGAGGCGTTCACCGAGGACGGCTTCCTGCGCACCGGCGACATCGGCGAACTCGACGCCGACGGCTACCTGAAGATCACCGACCGCAAGAAGGACCTGGTCAAGACGTCGGGCGGCAAGTTCATCGCGCCGTCGGCGATCGAGGGCTCGTTCAAGGCGGTCTGCCCGTACACCTCGCAGGCGGTGGTCATCGGCCAGAACCGCAACTTCGTCACCATGCTGATCGCCCTCGACGAGGACGCCATCACCACCTGGGCGGCGTCCGGTCCGCTGGCCGGCAAGAGCTACGCCGAGATCGTCGCCGCGCCCGAGACCCACGCGCTGGTCGAGGGCTACATCGGCGAGCTCAACGCCAAGCTGAACCGCTGGGAGACGATCAAGAAGTTCGCGATCCTCCCGCGCGACCTCAGCATCGAGGCCGGCGAGGTCACCCCGTCCATGAAGATCAAGCGCCGCAGCGTCGAGACGAACTTCTCCGAGCAGATCGACACCATGTACGCGGGCAGCCTCGCCCAGATCTGACCCCGATCGGCATCAGGCCGGCGGACCGCTCATGGTCCGCCGGCTTTTCCTTGGGTACGCCGTGGGCCCTCCACCGCCGAACCACACCTCCCCACCTACACCGCGACGCCGGCCTCTCCTCCCGGCCGAAAGGCGCCTCACGGGCGTAGCGCCCCCTCCCCGGCCGGCTCTCACCGCCGCCTCAGACCGCCCAACACAACAGCCACGACCAGCCGCCTCAACCCCTGCTGGCTGTCACCGCTGTCTCAGGACCGCCAGGACAGCGGTGACAGCCAGCCGGGCCGGGGCGCTCTAGGCTGCGCGCATGACGGATTCAGCCCGCTCGCGGGAACAGCGCAAGGCGGACACCCTGGCCCGGCTGGCCGCGCCGGTGCTGGACGCCTGGGTCGCCACCGACGGCCCGCACCTGGTCCCGCTGACCCTGGCATGGTTCGAGGAACGGTTGATCGTGGCCACCGACGGCACCAGCCCCACCGCGAAGTCCCTGATCGAAACCGGCCGCGCCCGGATCGGCATCGGCCCCACCCGCGACGTCATCATGATCGACGCAGCCCTGGACCGCTGGCTCCCGGTGGCCGGCTCCCCGGAGATCGGCGAGGCATACACCCTCCAGAACGACTGGGACCCTCGAACCGCTGGCCCCTCCTACGTCTTCCTGCTCCTGCGACCGCAACGCATTCAGGCATGGCGCGAGGTGAACGAGATCCCCGCCCGAACCCTGATGCGAGACGGCACCTGGCTGATCTAGAAAGCGTTCACCCTCGGAGCTTGCCGTCACGATCAAGGTCGAGACCGCCAGCCGTCGCCCAGCACTGGAATGCAGGCCGCTTTACCGTGCTGAGCGACGGCCGGCGGTCTGCGGCTCGTTCGGCGGGGTCGGCTGGTGCGGGTGGCGTGCGTCGGCAACGTCGGCCAGCGCACACGTTGGCCGTTTGCGTGCGCTGGTCATCGCCCCAGCAGGGACAGGAGCACACGCACGGCCGATCGTGAACGCTCATCCACGCCAGGACGACTACCCAAGCACACGCAACGCCAACGTATGCGCCCGTCTCCGCTACAGCGACGCCCGCCAAGCCGCGCTCGACGTGCCGAGCGGCGGGCGGCGGGCGGCGGGCGGCGGGCGGTGCGGGTGGTGGTGCGGGTGGTGGTGCGGGCAGCGGTGCGGGCGGTGGGGGTGGTGGT
>NZ_JBEZXU010000065.1:0-64416 GCF_040638175.1 Actinoplanes sp. NPDC026670 | reverse complement strand
CTTGAACAGGCCGCCGCCACAGCAGCGACCAGCCTTCCGGCAGCACAAAGCTAAACAAAATCAACAAACTGTCTCAGTTGACTTGACAGGTTCCGGGTTTCGGCGCGCTTCTAACACAACGAGAAGGCCTAGCGCAGAATCTTCAGAGTGACGAGGCAGACGGAGCCATCGCCGATGCCATCCACCTTCTCCTCGAACCGGAACAAGACCCGGATGACGAGGTTCTGGCCAAGGCATCTGCGGTAATCCGGGAACGGTTTGCACAGATCCACTCCAATCTCCTGGAACTGGTCACGACTGGCGCCCCCGGCACCCGATAGACGGCCATCTGCTCACCACATCCCCGTTCCGCTTTCCTACCTACGTCTGGCCCAGCCGGAAACGCCGGATCTCCTAGCCCTCAGTTTGATGCCACCGGTTCCGAACCTACGAAGGAAGACTCGACTCGGTCACGGAGAGAGACATGGGCAACGAACGTAGAGCACTCGTCGTCGGGCTGGGGATCGCAGGCATGTCAGCGGCGATTCGACTCGAGCAGGCCGGCTGGCAGCCGGTGATCGTAGAACGTAGTCCTGAACGCCGTACCGGCGGCTACTTCATCGGCATGTTTCCCGAGGGCGTGGCCGCCGCAGAACGGCTTGGGGTATACAACGAGATTGTCAAGCGCACCATGACGGATGTCGTGAACTGGGAGATCGCGGGCGACGGCAAGCGGGAGCCGGGCCTGGGATTCGGGGATCAGCCGGGAGCGCCACAGTCCGTCCTGCGTGGGGACATCGAGGCCGGGCTATGGACGAAGGTAGATGGCCGGATCGAAGTGCGTTTCGACACCAGCCCGGACGAAATTTTCCAATCCGCCAACAGCGCGATGGTCACGCTGCGGACCGGTGCTACTGGTCAGACCTACACCGAGCCGTTCGACCTGGTCGTCGGTGCTGACGGTATGAGGTCCACGGTGCGCCGCCTGGTCTTCGGCCCGGACGACCAGTTCCTGAAGCCGATGAACGCGATGATTTGCGCCTTCCAGATGAGCCGCCAACTCCCGGGGCTCGGCGACCGGGAGGCGGCCGTCATCTCGGAACCGAAACGCTCTATGTGGATCTTCACAATGGAGGACACGCCGCCTACCGTCCTACTCACTTATCGCACGAAGGACATCGACGAACAGTTCTCCAGCCCTGCACCGCAAATCTTGAGAGAAGTCTTCGCCGGAGTTTCCGCGGGTGGACTCATCGAAGCCGCGATCGATGAACTTGAGCGCGCACCGCAGATGTTGTTCGACTCGGTCAATCAGGTCCAGATGGACACCTGGCACAAGGGCCATGTCGTCCTTGTGGGCGATGCCGCCTGGTGTCTCACCCTGTACTCCGGTATGGGTGCCACAGCCGGAATGCTGGGCGGCGCGACCCTCGGCGACAAACTCGCGGAACACCCCGGCGAACCGGCCAAGGCGCTTGAAACGTATGCCGCCGCCATGCGCCCATTCGTCACCAAACACCAGCACCTGGCACTCCACAAAGCTCAGCTCTTTGTGCCTTCCAACATCACCTCACACTGGCTCCGCCGCCATGTCGTCCGCGCTATCGGCCTGAAAGAAGCCCATAGCAGGAGGACCAAGTCGGGTGCGGCCCTAAGGTGATCGCGGCCCCTGGCGCGGTTGATGAACGGCTATCGCGACGTTCACCGGTGACCGGGGCTGGCGGTGATCCACTCGACCTGACGGCGGTGACTGCCGACAAACCGCGGATCATGGCGGTGTCACCGGTTCGCCACATCACGTCCCGACCGAATGGCGCCGCAGAAAGGGCAGACCGTGGGCACGCCGTAGTCCGGGACGCCTGCCCCGACTCCGCGGAGGTCGGGTAGCCCGAGGGAATCTCACCCTCGGGCTCCCACAGATCCGTACGTAACAGTCTCCCGTAGTACGGCTCCTATCGCTCTGATCACCTCGTAGCCGGTTTCACCCAGATCCAGTGTGCGAAGTACCGAGGATGTCGCGTGGCCGCGTCTCTCATCGACCGGAACGCCTTCTTCCAGGTCCTGAGCTTCTTGTACTTCTTCATGATCCACCGCAGCAGGTAGGTGTTGATGCGGTAGAGCACGGGATGCAGCGCCGTGCGGTAGAAGGATCCGTAGTAGTTCATCCATCCCCTGACCACCGGGTTGATCATCTGGGCGAGGTCGGCGGCGCTGCTGCCGGTGCGCCGGTGCAGTCGCCAGGACCGCACCTTCGTACCGATCTTCTTCAGGGCGTCTTTGCTGATCCCAGGCAGGAACGATGTGAACAGCTCGCCGTTCTTGCCCAGTGCTGAGCGGGGCCGGAACGTGAACCCCAGGAACGTGAACGCCGTCAGAGGGAACCTCGCCCGCCGGCCACTGTCCTGGCAGTACGCGATCTTCGTCTTGTCGGGATGCAACTCCAGCCCGACCTCGGCCATCCGTTCATGCAAAGCCGCCAGGACCCTCTCGGCCTGAAACCGGCTAACGCAGTGCACGACCGCGTCGTCGGCGTAGCGCTCGAAGTCCACCCCTGGGAACTCCCGGGACAGCCACATGTCGAACGCGTAGTGCATGAACAGGTTCGCCAGCACCGGCGAGACCGAAGATCCCTGCGGGGTTCCGCGGTCTCGTTCCCGGATCGATCCGTCGGGCAGTTGCACGGGCGCGGCCGGCCACCGCTTGACGTACAACACCACCCACCGCTGGTCGGTGTGCACCTCGACCGCCTTGACAATCAGGTCCCACCGGACGCTGTCGAAGAACTTCCGGATGTCCAGATCGATCACCCAGTCGTACTTCCAACAGCGTTTCCGGCACGTCCCGGCCGCGTCCAGTGCCGAGCGGCCCGGCCGGTAGCCGTACGAGTCCGGGTGGAAGATCGGCTCGACCTTCGCCTCCAACCCTGCGGCCACAATCCCGGCGATCATGAATCAGGTGGGCGGTAACACCAGTTGGAAGCTGGCGCAGCAGGTTGTTCCGCTGCTGCGGGCTGCCTAAGACCAAGCGAGGCCCCGGGCAGGCCTCCGGTACTACAGGAGTGACGGACCAGGCGCCGCAGGACCGAAGGGTTCCGCGGCGCTGCCGTGTCAGTCGGACAGAGGTGCTTCTGAGAGCGGCCTAGGCCGTTGCACGATTGCGCAATCGGCTGGCGGGACCACCGCTTTCGACGGGGGTGGCGACGTATTTTCGGGCGACCGGAGCAACGGAACCAAGGAGGCCGGGATTGTTGCCCTCAAATCTTGCTCGTGAACGCGCCCTCATCGGCTCGCCTGCCGAGAGGCGTGGCGACGCGAACGCCGCCCTCGAACTCAGGAACAGCCGACTCTCTGGAATGGATCGTGACGACAGCGCGGGCAGGGAGATGATCACCGGACCGGCATCGGTCCTCTCGGCGAATCTCGTTCGATCGGCTGCCGGAAACACGTCCACTCTGTCCGACCTGGCTCAGGTTCTGCGGAAGTTGCGCAGGCGCCACGGCCGTCACTACCCCGGGGGTCCCTTGACCTACCGCGAGCTCGCGGCGAGGCTGGGCTTCTCACACGGCAGCATCGGCGGGTACCTGGCCGGCAACGTGTTGCCTCCGGTCGACCGTCTCGATGCCCTGGCCGTCGTTCTCGGCGCGACGGGCACGGAACGACGCCTGCTCGCCGACCTGCGTGACGACATAGAAGATGCCCGAGTGCGGCCCCGCACCACGCCGCAAAGGGCGTGAGCGGTCTCAGGACCGCGGACGGATTCGACGCCCGCGCCAGCGGGCGCGACCATGGTGCGGTAGCACGTCACGGGAGGACACCTTGCGCAAACGAGGTACGACCGCCGAGGCACGCGGGCGCCCGCCCGTAGTGCCCATGCTGGGCAGGTGGGGTCTCTCACCGGACGCGGACCTGATCTACCGGCGGCTCGCGCTGCTCGGCCCGTCGAGCCGACCGCAGCTCGGGCGGCAGCTCGGTGTGGCTCCCGCCCGCGTCGGCCAGGCCCTCGACGAACTGGCCGCCGCCGGTGCGGTCCGGCACTCGCACCGTGGCGCGGAAGGTGAGTGGAGCGCCGTCGATGTGGACGTCGTCCTCGCCAGAGTGCGGCGTCACCGATCTCCGGTTGTCATCGGTGACCGATACCGGCAGCACCTGGCCGTCGTCGCCGGTCTCCGCCTGGAGACGGTTCCGGCCGTTGCCGTTCACCGGATGCCGACCCGCGCCGCCGCCCGCCGCCGGATCGCGGACCTGGCGGCTGCCGAGCGACACGAGCACCTGGCCATCAACACCGAGGACGTGATCAGCGCTGCTGCGGCAGCCGCCGCAAGCCCTCTCGACCGCGCACTGGTGGCCAGGGGTGTCCGCCTGCGTACGTTGGGGCTCGCGCCGCGCGACGGCAGCCCTGACCGCCCGCTCGTCGCCGGCGGCGAGCATCGCCGGGCGGAGAACCTGCCACTCAAGCTCATGGTGTTCGACCGGCGCAACGCGCTGTTCCCTACCGACCCCGCCGACTTCGAGGCGGGTGCGATCGAGATCGACGACCCGGACGCGGTCGCACAACTGACCCAGCTCTTCTACCGGATCTGGCACGCGGTCCCCCACCCGCGCGACCTGGAGGTGCCGCCGATCGTGCTTACCAGCCGAGACCACCGGATCGTCTCGCTGCTGGCCGCCGGGCTCAGCGAGGAAGCCGTCGCCATCGAACTCGGCATCAGCCGCCGCACGGTGGCCTACGCTTTGCGCGCGTTGATGGACCGGCTGGGCGTCGAGAACCGCTTCCAGCTGGCGTTGCTCCTCGGTGCGGCGAATGCGGTTCCACTGCCTCCGACCGTCCGGCAGCCCGAGGGAGGATCCTGACGCTGACGGCCTCGCCGCCGCCCGGTGCTTCCGTCAAAAACACGTGCCGCATGCAGGATCGGTCGTCTCCTGCTTCGTCGGCGGGGTAATCGCGCCGGTATAAGGCGTCGTGACGACGCTCTTGTCGACCAACGGCGCATCGGAAGCGACCGGCTGGACCGCCGGCCACACCCCGCCGGGCTCGGCGGGGACGACCACCCGATAGCAGGCGACCCGCTCGAACTGACCAGCGAGCACACAAACGCCGTACTCCCCCGGCGTCCTCGGCACCACCGCCGCACCGAAGTGGCGCGCCGCGCCCGGGACGGCCGAGCCGAACAGGCGCACGTTGTACCCGCGGGCGACGCCTACCGGCGCGTCCAGTTGGTACGTGGCGAGGCGGAACCCGCCGTTGTCGACCACCGGGCCGCATTGCGTCACCCACCCCTCAATCACGACGAACCGCGAAGGGTGTTCCGCAGCCAGCTCCATGGAGTCAACGGTCACGCAGGGCGCCATGGCCCACGTGACCGTGTCGGCGTGGGCGCGGGCCGGCAGGGCGAGCAGGGCCGCGGTGATCGAGACGACGACGGCGGCACGACGGCCATGCGATGACATCAAAACTCCTCCTCGGACGTTCAAGCGGTCGGACGTTCAAGCGGTCAAGGGAAGCGGCACAGCTCTCGCCACCCCGAGGACGATCTCAGGCCGGAAACGGGTTCTCAGCGCACAGCCGGTCCATCAACATGCGAAGGGGCATAGACGACGGCACGACGGCTGACTCCGAGGCGGAGGGCCACGGACTTCTCGCTGAGACCGCTGGCGAGTGCCGCGACGATCCGCTGCTCCTGGCTGATTAGCATTGTCTGCAACACCTCCAAGCCGCGCGGATCGTTTGCTGCGCTCATCCGGGGTCATCTCCCCCGCAGTGCGCGACTTCATCATGGTCACGCCTCCTGGCGCCAGTCCTCATCCGACGCCCGTTGCACAGTTGCGCAACACGGCCACACCCGGTGCACGGATGGCAATCTGACTCGCGCCGCCTGGCCAGGCCGAACACGTCTCCCGATCGAACAACGCAACAGCGCACCTACGCGGATGCCAGAAGAGCCTGATTTATCCCAGGAGCCGTCGGCGGATCCTTCGCAGAATCCCCGGCTCTTTCCCTGACGGAACCCTCCGACTTCTATCTGGAGGGACGATTCCGGCACCGATTTCGGCACGGCAGGCATACAGGTAGCCGTTGGGGTATCCGAGGTACAGCACGCCATTCGCGACAGCGGGCGAGGAGCGGATACCGTCGGCGGGCCAGGCGCCGGGCGCGGAACGGAAGTCGGCCTGGCGCTCCCATCGCAGTTCACCCGTTGTGGCGTCCAGAATGGCAAGCACGGCTGGACCCGTTGACGAGCCCCTGGTCGCCAGGTACAGCAATCCGCCACCGACGGCTGGCGACGCTTCGATCCAACTGGCCGTCGTCACCTGCCATCGCCGGCGTCCGGTCGTGGTGTCGAAGGCGTACACGTCGCCCTCCGTGGACGGGGTGCCGTTCTGTAGCTGACTGTGTCTGCCCGCGATGTAGACGGTGTCGTCGGCCACGGCCGGAACCGCGTAGTCGAACGTGGTGGCGACGTGCTGCACCCATCGCTCTTCGCCGCTGCCTGCGTCGAGGGCGAAGAGGCTGCCGGGTGCGCCGACGAACAACGTTCCGCCGTGTATCGCAACCGAGCTGCGGTCGCTGCCTCCAACGGGTGTCGACCAACGGAGCTTTCCCGTGCTCGCCGCCAAGGCATATACACAGCCGTCGACACCGACGAAGTAGACCGTGCCCTGATCGAAAGCAGGCGACGAGCCCGTGCCTCGAAGCTGTGGCGGGGATCCCGGAAGGATCGAGAAGCCATCAGTGGTGAACTCCCAGCGGAGTGTGCCCGACGTGTCGACGGCGACCATGCGGCAGTCGCCGGCTCCGACGTAGATCAGGCCGTCGGCTACGGCCGGCGACGATGCCAGCGAGTCGCCGATGGGAAAACGCCAACGTCGTCGGCCCGTTCGCGCATCGATGGCGTGCAGGTGACCGTCACCCCCGATGTACACCACCTCGTCGGCCACAGCGGGTGTCGAATCGAGGCCCGTTCTCGTCTGGTATCGCCACCGAAACCGGCCAGTCATGGCGTCCAGAGCGTAGAGAACACCGTCGAGGCTGCAGACGTAGGCGACACCGCCGGCAACCGCAGGCGACCCTTTGATCGGGCCCGTTGCCTTGAATCTCCATGGGACGAATCCGTCAGCCGCAGCTGCCGAGCCGGTGACACCACACCGGTCGGGTCCGCCACGGTACATCGCGGCGGCTGCTCTGCCTTGCGGTATCGACATCGACGCCTCTCGACTGCGTGATCGTTTTTGGGCGAGGGCATCAACCCGTTCAGGGGCACGACGTCCCTGCGTAGCCCGTGCTCGAATCAGCATTGTCGGTGTCGGCGGCGACTACGCAGAGGCCATCCTGGACGCCGTCGGACGTGATAGGACAAGCTGGCCCTGTTGCATCAAAGCATCGTCAAGATCCTCGATCATAAAACCTCCTGTAGGTGCGGGGCGCTGTTGTGTTGTTCGATCGGGAGACACTGTTCGGCCCGGCCCGAGACCGTGGTCAGATTGCCGTGGCGAGTTCGGTGAACGCGGCGGCCAGGCATAGCCAGGCTGGGGTTTCGGTGGCGATCTCGTAATGCCCGCGGCGCAGGTTCTGAACGAAGGCATGTCCGGCGATCACGGTCTGAGCGGGACGGTCGGCGCGTAACCCTGTACCTGCCGAGAAATGCATCCGTGCTGGTCAGAGCGCCTTCCCATCGACGGGTTGATCATGGCAGTCCTGTTGCCGGCGTGCCCCGAGATCTTCCTCGTCGGTGACTGCGCGAGGGATGTTGATTCATGCCGTTGCGCCTGGCGTACCTGGGTCTCACGAATGCGTCGCGTTGCTGCGACAGCGACAAGGACACCGAGGTCATGGTCCTGCGGCATCAACTCGCGGTGTTGCAGCACCAGCGCCATTCGATCGACGACGCGCCGATAGGGAGGGGCCTGCAGAGCTCCGACGACGTGCCGATAGGGAGGTGGCCCGAGTGTGCACGCCAACTGCCGGGCGGCGGGGCAGCTCATCTGTTCGCCGAGCGGGCCGACACCTTCCTCGATTTCTCCGTCAACTGACGATAAACAGTTATTCAAGTGCTTCCTCCTAGCCTTTCCGTCGCACACCACAGTGCTTCAAGGAGGATCAGTGAAAATGTTCAACAGGCGTGTCGCGGCTGCCGGGGCGGGAATCGCCCTGAGCCTGACGGGTTCGCTTCTGGCGGTTTCCTCGCCTGCTTCGGCCGACTACGCCTGCCCGACCCGGCAGGTGTGCTTCTACCAGGACTTCAACCAGGCGGGCAGTCCGGCCACCCTGGCTGGACTGGCCCAGGGCGGCGCCGGCGTCAAGGTCTTCTCGCAGCACAAGTTCCACAACGGCGTGAACCTCAATGACCAGGCCTCGTCGGTACACAACAACACCGACCAGTACCTGATCGTCTTCGAGAACAACAACTACGGCGGCCGTTACCAGATCGTCGAGCCGTACGCCAAGACGAATTTCGGTGGCCAGGTCCGCAACGACAAGGCCTCCTCGGCCTACCTCGATTCCTGCGATCCGAACGAGCCGTGGTGCGTCTGACGGTGAAATAGGAGCGGGGGCCGCGGAGCGGCGGCCCCGCGATTCACCGTTCCCATTGGTCGACCGGGCGCCGCCCAACTCTCGGCACCAGAGCCATTCCCGGTGGGCCGCGTGCAGCGATGTCCACCGGGCACCGTGCATCAGGCCGGCGTTCGCGGTCGCCATTCGGCGAACGATCCGTCGTCGTGGCGCCAGATCGGGTTGCGCCAGCGATGGCCGACCTCGGCGGCGACCGCGTCGTCGTCGATGTCGATGCCCTGGCGGATCCGCGATCGGTTGTGTGACACCTATCGGCTTACCGGCTCCGACGGAGCGGTCGGTGCCGGCGTCGATGTGAGCATCGGCATCGCGTGTGGCGGCCCCACCAGCGCGCTGAGGCAGAACGGTCGGCGGCGGACATTTTGCTAAGTGGGTGTTCCCCGCGGGCGCGCTGCTCGGAGCGACCTGGCCGCCATCCTGGCGCCTGCGTGGCCGGAAGATCGATCCGGCTGGTGTTCCGCTGCGTCGCCTTCTGAAGCGCCCGGGATCGAGGCTCAGGGCGTTGCGGGGTTGGCTTCTTCCCTCTGGGCCCAGGGCACGCGTAGCCACTTGGGCGGCGCGACAATTGCCAGGTAGGCGAACGCTGCCGTCGTCGCAGCCACGCCACCCGCCAGGACGGCCACGTCCCAGGACACGAGTTCGATGCTGATGCCAAAAGTGAGTCCGGTGAGGGCGATCCCGGACAGGGTCGCCGCCATTCCGTTGAGCATCTGCTGGAAGCGCAAGTCCTGGCCCAAAGACCAGAAACTGCGCAGCATGGTGAGGATTCCTCCGACAAGACCCAGCAGGATGGCGCAACCGAACATTGCGATTGCTAATCCTTCGCTGGCTTGAAGTGTGAAGTTCGCGATGTTGATCACGGCGAACACCGCGCCGACCGCGAGGACTCTGCGGCCGCCTGGTGCTGGTCGCAGCGTGGCGATGAAGTGGTACGCCAGAAACGGTTGAAGCAGAAGCGCAGTAGCGACGGCTGTGTAGGCGGCGTCACCGACGACGGAATCCAGCCACCACAGCTGTAGCCAATTCACCACCAGCTCTAAAGTGCCGAACGCGGCAAAAGGCAGTAGCGCGAGTACAGCAAACCAGGACTGTCGATTCCTATGCTTTACCGCGGCCAGGATGATTCGGGCGGTAAGAACCAGAAAGCCGCACATGACGATGACGATCGGGATTTCGGTACCGATCACGGCAGCCAGAATCGGCAGAATCGAAGCGATCGCAATGACGGCGCTGGCGGTGACGGCCAAGCGCGGGTCGCTGGTACGGCCGCGGCGGGTCAGGGCCGCACGCCGGAGCGCTGGCGTAGCGGTGACCAGGCCCAGCGCGAACCGGACACCCACGACCAGGCGCGTGATCGGAAGCTTTGCCGAGCCACGCTTGGCCAGAATGGCGGCCAACTCGGCGGACCATTCGTCCGCCCGGTCGCTCCGGATCGGTTCGGGCAAGCGGCGGCAGCAGAGGCGGATCAAGCTGAGGGGCAGACGGTCCAGGCGCTGGCGCACCTCGTCGCTGACCATGTCTCCGACGACGGCCCCAATAACGCCCGCGCTGAACAGAATGAAGCCTGACAACAGGCCGCCCATCAGGCGCTCCAACCCGGGAACAGGCGCACCGATCGTCGCTGCGGACGGCGCAAGCGGTCGTTGAGAGCGGCCAGCTCAAGTGTCGCGGCGCGCGTTCCGACGCCGGTCAGGCGGTAGTGCACCCGTGCAGGGCGTCCGAGCACGGCCGGGTCCGCGTTCTCGTGTGATCGCTCCAGCCATCCGGCCTTTTCCAGCCGATCGAGGATCGGATAGAGCTTGCCCGAGCCGAAACCTGTCTGCTTCATCAGGTCGTAGCCGTAGCGTTGCTCTGCCGGATCATCGAGGAACGCTCGTAGTACGACAGCAACAGCTACCGTTACGCGCATCGAACACCCCCGCAGGTTGACGCACCTCGGTCAAATACTGACATAGGGTGCGCGCCCGGATTCAGGAATCACGGAAGTTCGCGGGGCTCGTGTGGAGGCGCGGGCTGGTACATCGTCTTCACGTCGACGCTGCTCGCCGTCAGCTGAGCGGGCTGGCCGTTGGCCCCCCGCGGGCCGCGGCTCGGATATATTGCTGGCCTGCTTCGGGGGGATGGGCGACGCGACGTGGCAACGGAGTCGGACGGCAGTCGGCAGCAATCGCTCGACGACGTGACGACCATCGCTGATCTGGCCTAGCGGCTGCGCTGGCTGCGTCGGCGCCAGGCGCACCGCAGTGGTGAGCCGTCGACGACGTACCGGGAGCTGGCCGCGGAGACGGGCTGGTCGCACGGGATCATCGGGGCCTACTTCACCGGCAAGGTGCTGCCGCCCACCGACCGGTTCACATCCTGGTGCAGTTGCTCAGCGCGACGCCGGCCGAGACGCGGGTGCCGGCCACCGCCCGTGACCGGGTGGAGGAGGAGCGGCGCGGCGACCAGGTTCCGGTGGTTCGTGCGATTCCACGTCAGCCGCCCGGCGGGGTGATCGGCTTCACCGGGCGGGACACCGTACTCGCCAAGCTTGATGATCTTGCGGAGGAGGCCAAGAACGGCCGGACCGCGGTAATCGCTGCGGTGTCCGGCACCGCGGGAGCGGGTAAGCCGGGACCCACGAAAAGTGCACAGCAATATCGGTCGATACCCTCCTGAATCGGTTGTTTCGCCGTCCCGGAGTGACGCACATCACCGCCGACTGATCGCCGGGATCGCGGACGCGCAGCTTATGGCCTTGCGCGGTGAAGGGCGCGGGTCCGTACCCTACGGCGATGATCGACTACGAGGTGGTGGCGACGCGCTCCGGCCGCTGGTGGGCGCTCACGGTGCCCGGACTCAAGTTCGCCCACACCCAGGCCCGACGGCTGTCCGAGGCCGACGAGATGGCCCGCGATTTGATCGCCATTCTGACCGACGCCCCCGAGGACTCGTTCAGCATCACGCTGCGGACCACGCCGGGACGGCTGAGCACCGAAGGCAACCAGTGGCGCACCTTCCAGGTGCGGCAGGCCGCGACCGGCCCCGATTACGCCACGGCCCAGGGCTGATCGCCGGGCGCGATTGAAACCGCCGGATCGATACGTTCGGCGGCGCGAAACTCCCGGCCGGGACGCTCAAAACGGAGTGAAATCCTCGCCCCGGCCGGGAGTTTCGCGCCGCCTTGGCTCGACTCTAGGCGGACCCGGTTCGGCCAACTCAGCCGTTGTCCCCTTCTCCGCCGGCTCGACGTCACAAGCCAACTGCTGTGGCGACGAGGTGCTGGTATCTGGCCGGGTCTGTCTGGCCTGCCGGATAGCGCTTGTTCCAGGTGTCCCAGAGTCCGTCGGGTGCCAGGTATCGGTCGGCGTGGTGGGTGCCGAGACTGCTGTCCAGGTGCAGGAGCGCGCCGAGTGCCCAGTCCTGGTCGTAGCGCAGCTCGACCTGTGGCAGGTAGTGATCGAGGTAGCCAGTCAGAAGTTCTGCGTCGCGCTGAGTGCCGAAGGCCGCCAGCGCGACGCAGTAGCCCTGGCCGCTGAAGCAGAGCCGGCTTTCCAGCAGTAGCTCGCCGAGGCTTTCGCGGAATCGGGTTCGTTGGCTGAGACCGATGAGCCAGGTTGCGGTGAGCCGCGTCCGCCATTCCGGAAGGCCATCGATTTGCAGCAGAAAGGTGAGCTCAGCGTCGCTGATCCGCTGGGCATCGTTTTTCAGATCGCTGATGAACTCAGCCGGATCTGCGTCGGGTCGGCTGATGAAGTTACCGTGCAGCAGGTCCAGGTATCTGGCGCTTCGACCCTCGTCGTCCGCTCGCGTCGTGATCACGTAGCGGTGGACGGTGTCCGTTCCCGGGTCAGGCAGGGGCGACGGATAGCTCACGACGGCATCCTTCCTGATCGCGTCGTCGGCGGCGACCCTGTTCCGAGGCGGCTGCCGATTCCGGGGTCCCGGAATCGGCAGTGTCCGTCATGTGCGGCTGTTCCAGTACAGGCGTTCTTCTGGTCCGGGTCGTTGACGATGCGGCAGGTGGCGTCGTTCCACATGGTGGCGCGGTCCCGGCGGGTGTAGGCGGGCCACCGCGGCGTGCCGGGCGCGTTCGGGTGCCCGGGGTGTGGGCGAAACCAGCCCACCCTGCGCTCATGTGCCGTGCGGTCGCCAGTTGCCCCGGCAGGGAGTCCTGGCTCAGGGTGTCGAACTTGAATGGGATGTCGGAGGCGTGCGGTGAGCCGAGCGGGAAGTCGGTACCGAATACCAGGGTCGGGTCGGGTAGGCGAGTTGGTGGCTCACCGGCCGGGCTGACGTCGCCCATACCGCGTTCCGGTCAGGGGGATACGCAGGACTGTGGTCCACTCGTATGACTGCGGCTGACGCTTGAGGGACACCAGTGCCACCTCTGTGATAGTCGCCGCAATGCTCGCCGCAGCTCTGATGCGTTCGACGGCCGCAACGGTATTTGCAGCGGGGATATCACTCGAATTGCAGTAGGCGATAGCGACGTGCGCATGGAAGAAAGTGTCCTTGACTTGCGCGGACGGGAAGGCCGACAATGTCGCGACGCGTAGCTCTTCTCGGAGGTCCCGGATTGGCCGATCCGGGTATGCTGTAAATCCGATCGCTCCGGGCGTACCGCCCAGCGCTCCGATCGTGATGTCGAACGGCGCGATTTCCCGGCATCCGCGAGAGGCAGCGGCTTCGATTCTATTCAAATCCGATCCGCTAACCTCGTCTTGAAATCCGATCCGGTCTAGCGTGAGGTGCAGGTCGCTAGACGGCGTCAGATCGTAGTACGGAGACGAAATCGCCGCCTGAGCGCGAACAGCCAGGTCATGCAGGCCCGCAAAATCATCGAACGTCAAGTACCAGTAATAAGCGGGACGCCCGACAGGACGTGCCCAATGGTTTGTCAGAATCTGAATCTTCCGAAACTTTTCAAACTCCTCCTCGATAATCTTCACCTCATACCCATCCACTATATTCGAGTCGGTCATAAAACGGCCTTCATCGCGGCAGCGGCGTCACGAATCGATTCGACCTGCCTACATTCACCCCACCGCTCAGACGCGTCGCGAATGAGCTCCGATACACGCTGCTGAACCGAAATAATCGGACGGCAGCCGGGGACGCCGAGTGCTTCGGTGGCAACTTCCGCGGCACGGTCCAGGTCAGGGCTGCCTGACCGCACGTACGAGGAAGCCAAATCGATCAAGACAAGCGAACGGCTCCACGGCGAGCTGGACTTGGCGATGTCGGGCAGCGCTAGGTCGACGTAGCTTTGAACTTGCTCAGGAAGCCCGAGCGCCACATAGGCGGTGGCCGCGTTGCCCGCGGTTTGAGCAGCGCTGTAGCACTCCAACGCGATGCTGGATGGAACCCCGACGGGCACGTCGTTCTGTGCCATCAGTTCGTAAGCCTCACCGACTGCCCGACGGACTCCCTCGGCATCTTGGAGCTTTCCCATTGCTCTTGCCGCTCCGTTGATGGTCAACCGCACGCTTTGTGGACCGCCCTGAGCGAAGGTAAGGCCATACTGCGCTAGACGCAATGCTTCCCGATAATCCTGGGCATAATATTCACAAAAACTCTGCAGCCCGCACGCCCATGCCTGAAGGTTAGTGTCATCCGCGAACTCGCCGAGCTGAAATGCTTCGAGACAGTAGGCCCGAGCCAACGGGAACGCACCTCGGCCAACGGCAATGTAGCCGAGTAGGCCAGCCGTGGCCGCCGCGGTCATATAAAGCTGTTTCCGCTGCCTCGGGTGGCCACATTCGTCGAGAAGCGTTTCGATCCACAACCGCTGCTTTACAAGAACCGGGTTGAGACTGCCGTGGTCTAGGCACTCATATTGTGCCAACGTGTGACGCAGGTTTCCCTGCAGGTACTCGACCAGCATCGGATCTACCGCCCGATTCAGTTTTTGAATACGACCCAGGACGTCGATTACATCCTCGCCAGGATACGGCGGGTCGTCGATCTTCAGATCGCATCCCGAGTCGCCGACGGCAGTGTGCGCGGAGCTGCCCGCTTCGACATTTGGCGCATCGAACGGCTTCGCCGCCGAGGGCATCGGCCGAGTCACGAAGAATCCGAGCGAAGCATCAGCCGTGACGGCCAGGACTACACGGAACGCCTCACGGTACAGGCCTTGAGGCCAGCGATAATCACCGCGTTCCAGCTTGCCGACATAGTCGGCGTCGATTGCGCTTCTACGCCCGTGAGTCCGCCAGAGGTATTCGTTTACAGCCTCGGCAAGTTCGCGTCGAGACATCGGCCGACCCGAGCCAGACGGCGCTGGGAGACGGAGCCGGGCCTGACGCAGTAGTTCATTCGCCGGCCGCTTGTTCACGGACGCGGAGTTGAGGTGGTGTCCCGCGGTGACCAGGGCAGCCTTGTCCTGCCCGGCTTCGTGCTCGGCCGCCATCGCCAGGGCACCTCCCTCCGACGTGCTCAGACATGGGTCCAGCTAATGGACGATGCCCGGACGGAACTGATCACTCAGCATGGCAGTACGCATGATGGCCTTCAAGCAACTACGCCATGCGTGGCTGCCGTCACGTTTCTGCCCGTGCACACGACTCCTGCGCGGAAACGCCACAAACGACGCCCGCCAGCAGCAGTGGCAATGCATTCAACCATTCACAAAACGCGAATAGCTGCAGGTCAGAGACCTCCTCCTGGTAAGTCTCCGGTCTCGTCGCCTGCCAAACCGGGGTTCCGCCCATCGGTGCCGGCGGCGATCGTAATCGCACGAGAATCGCGATGCCACAGCTCGGCATGCATCTCCTCTCCCGGAAGGCAAGACAACTTCGTTCTGGAGGTGAATCGGTGTGCTGGCGGTAACGGCGACAAGCGCTCTCCTGGTGGGATTTCTGGCCGGTCTGATCAGCTTCAAGGTCAAGAGCCGGTGGTGTCCGCACTGCGGCGCGATGACCACAGCCGACGTACCCGTCCGCCCTTCCCCGCCCCGCCCGGCGAGTACGCCGGACTGGTCGGCGCACCCGACGCAGTGCTACCAGCAGGTCGGGCGGGCCGGGGCGCTCACACCGGCTCAGCGGCGCCGTGCGAATGGCGGCCGATGATGCTGGTCCCGAGGACACGACATCAACCCGGCCGTCCGTCGTGGGATTGTCTGGCCTGCGGCGCGCCGTGGCCGTGCGCGCCGGGCAAGGTGGAGCTGGCCGAACAGGGCACGGTGCATCGCCGATCGCTGCGGCTCTACCTGGAGTCCTGCGTGATCGACATGATCGACGACCGCGCCGGCGGGCATCGCACCAGCCTCCGTGACAGCGCGATCTACGAGCGCATCCTCGGCTGGCTCGACCCTTCCCCGCTGACTTCGGACGACGCGACGGCGCCCCGATGACCGCGGTGACGCCGCCTGACGCGCAAGGCGGAAACCGGCGCGAAGCAGCGAACACTCGGTACGACCGTGTGCTGGACGACAAGGTCCCGAACACGGCGCGCGTCTACAACTGCTGGCTCGGTGGCAAGGACAACTTCGCCGCCGACCGGGTTCTCGCGCAGCGCGTCATCGACGCCGCGCCGGACATGCGGTGGATGGTGCACGCCGGTCGGCAGTGGATGCTGCGGGTCGTCGACTTTCTGGCGCGCGAAGGGATTCGCCAGTTCCTGGACCTCGGCGTCGGCTTGCCACACGCGCCCAATCTCCACGAACAGGTGCAACAGATCGCCCCGGAAAGCCGGATCGTTCATGTCGACAACGACCCGCTCGTCATCGCCCACGCCAGAGCCCTGCTGATCAGTGACCCGTCGGGGTACTGCGGTGTGGTCGACGCCGACATCCGCGCCATCGACGAGGTTCTGACCAGCAGAGAAGTCGCCACTATTGACCTCGCCGAGCCGGTGGGAATCGTGTGCTCGTCAGTTCTGATGCTGCTCACCGACCGGGACGACCCGTGGGGCATCGTCGGCCGGCTCCGAGAGTGGGCGCCGCCGGGGAGCTATCTGGCCATCAGCCATCCCACCGCCGATCACGACAGTGCGGCCGCTGCCGTCGAGGCCATCACCGGCGACGCCGGAATCATCTTCACCCCGCGTACGTACGACCAGGTCCGTGCCCTGTTCGGTGACTGGCAGGTGGTCAGCCCCGGCGTGGTCCCGACCGCGGCTTGGTGTCCCGACCGGCCCACCGACAGCTCACCGGCCGGCTACGACTGGGCCGGCGTTGCCCGTAACCCAGATTGCAGAACGAGCCAGGCATCCGCTGGAGAGCGACGGTGATCGAGGCACGGTTCGTGCCACTTCGCAAGTTCGCTCCAGCGGACACGCCAACAAACGTGATCGCCCGCCAGCAGGGGTCGTTGACCGGGATCCGCTACGGTCGTGAAGGTGCCCGACTTGAGTGAACTGAGGTAGAAAGGCCCAGCTGGTTGGCGCAGCAGGGCGGGCATGACCGCTTCCGAAGATCGTCCAGATTCCTGAGCCACGATGATCTTTCTGAAGTGAGTCATGCCCCGCGTTGCCTCTTGGACTGTCAGGAGCCGGGTCGCTCGTCAGTAGATCCGCCTGGTCCAGGCGGTGTTCGGCGGGAGCCCTCCGATTGTCCTGTCGCAGGCGCTGGTGACGTAGGCGGCCCAGTCGACGAACCAGCCGGCGGGTGGGCGCTCGACGTGCTCGCCTGCCATCACCGGCTGCTGCTCGAATACTTCCCCGGCCTGGAGCTTGCGGGCGTGTCCTCCCGCTATTCACCAGGGCTGGTGCGGCGGATCGATCTGCGCCCCAGGCATTGCTTGCTCTGGCTGCGACAACGCCGTCACTGGCGGACGCGGCCGGAGCGCTCGCCATCGCCGTACCGCAGTTGCCCGCAGCTGACACCGCACCGGTCTCGCTGGCCGTGGCGTACAGGATGGCGGTCCGGTACGGGGTCTGGACCGGGGATTTTCCCGCCGACACGACCAGACTCGTCCTCGACGTGTATCTGCTCCGGAATCGTCGTCACGGCCTGAGGTTGCCGGCCCACGCGCGAAAGACGCTTCAGGCGATCCTGGCCGCGGCACTTCCGGAAGTACGGGCGTCGCTCAACCATCTGGCCGCGTCCCCGGACACCTCGTATGCCATCGAGCCGCCGTCCCTGATGCGTAAACTGCAGGCCAGCGACGCCGCCCTGCAGTGAACGACTGGTCCTCGCCAAATCCAGGTTGGTGTCCCATCGACGGCGTACGAATCCGGTGGGGGTCCCTGCGCAGTCACAGGTGCACGGACGGCGCTGCCGCTTGTGTCGGCAGAGCCGTCAGCAGTCGCCTAGGTAAACCTTGACCATGCGCGGCGTGACTTTGCGGCCGGTTTCGTAGTCACTGCCGGTGACCTTGAGGCGCTTGGAGCGAGCGATGACCTTGTAGCGGGTCTTGGAGACGCACGCCGAATACCACGCCTTGCCGGCATCGTGGTGGACCTCGAGGTCGTCGAAGGTCACGGTGCCACGCCCCGGTACAGCGACCTTGAAGATCATCGAACGAGCCACATTCGGCAGAGCGGCGAGTGAGATGAAGTACCCCAGGGTTCCGTTCTTACAGCGAGAGTCCCCGATATCGGGTGGCGTCAGGTACAACTCCCGTTCGATCGCGGCGGGCCGGACCTCAGCGGCCCCGCGCTTGATCGTGCTCGTATCGGACGCGGCGGTAGCACGGGTGTCGAACTGAGCTTGTGCAGGGGCGGCGGCACCGACAAACCCCGCTCCGACCACAGCTGCCGTCGCGACGGCGACGAGAACGTACCCCATGTGATCCTCTGAATCCTCGTTAGGCGCTGCGGACTGACCCACAACTGATCGGGGGGTCCCGGTCTCACTTGAGATCCGTTCACCATTTCTCGGGTCAGACCAAGTACGGGCCCCTCCCCGAGCGCGCGGCGGCCGGTGTTCAGTCCGACGGGGACCAGGGACCCGGCCGGGTTGATCACAGCGCCGCTCGCAGACGTGACCACTCAAGCCCGGAAGGCCCTGCCTTGTCGGCCCACCGGAGCCCCCGGGCAACCTCATGCGCGGCCTCGTTCACCGTCACGGTGGTTAGGCAGGCACCGACCGGGCAGCGCTGGCGCCGGGCCAGGAGCGGCCGTCACGTCGAGAGGGCGCTCCCGCTCTCCACTGATCGCGTCACCCGACCGAAACTTCCGGCCATGATCCCAGTCGAACATCGGGTTACGCCGGTGGAACGTATTGGGATCAAGCCGATCATCCGCATGCCCACCCCGTGAGCAGACATTGATATTCATCGAATATTAACCCTAGCCTTCGGTCGAAGTTCCGGATGTTCACCGAAACTTCCGGACCGATCTTCGTTCGGAGGAGGACCGCAGCATGTCCGAATTCGCCCTACTCGGGGCCGAACTTCTGGCCGTCACCGTGCTGGTGTTCGGGCTCTACTTCCCGCGGCACCGGCGCCGCGACCTGGTGGTGGCCTACTTCGCCGTCAACATCGGGGTCCTCGCCGTGGCCGACGCGCTGCGCACCAGCGGCGCCGGGGCGGGCCTCGGGCTGGGGTTCGCGTTGTTCGGCGTGCTGTCCATCATCCGGCTACGGTCCACCGAACTGGACCAGCACGAGGTCGCCTACTTCTTCTCCGCACTCGCGCTGGGCCTGCTGGGCGCCCTGGAGACCACCTCCATCTGGCGCAACATCGCGCTGATGGCCCTGATCCTCGTGGTGCTGGCGCTCGTCGACAACCGGTGGGTGCTGGGCCGTTACCGTCAGCAGATCATCGTCCTCGACACGATCGTGACCGATGAGGACGAGCTGATCCGCCGGCTCGAGGACCTGCTCGGCGCCAAGGTCTACTCCGGCCGGCTGCTGCGGGTCGACCTGATCAACGACTCCACCGTGGTCGACGTCCGCTACGCCGGCCGGCCCGGCAAGCTGATCGCCCCGGTCAGCCCGCCGACCTACGCGAGGCAGCGATGACCGCGGACGTCGCGTTCGACACGCTCGGCGCGTTACCCGCGGTCAGCCTGGCCGAGATGGATCAGCGGGCCGCCCTGCAGTGCCGGTTCGACCGCAAGTACCTCCTGCCGGCCGGCGACGCGCGCCGCCTGCTCGCCGAGCTCGCGCCGGCAGCCCGGGTCCTGGAGATCGACGGGATCCGGCACTTCACCTACGAATCGCTCTACTTCGACACCCCCGACCTGGTCAGCTATCTGCGCACCGCGTACCGCCACCGGCGCCGTTTCAAGATCAGAACCCGGACGTACGTGGACTCCGGCTCCTGCTGGCTGGAGGCGAAGGTGCCGGGACCGCGCGGCAGCACCGTCAAGTACCGGGCGCCGCACGTGCCCGGACAGCCGCACCCGACCGACGCCGGGCTCGCCTTCCTCGACGACGTCTTCGCCCGGCACGGCCTGCCGCCCACCGACCGCGCCGGCCTCACCCCCACCCTGCGCACCGCCTATCTGCGGTTCGCCCTGCTCATGCCAGGCGACAGCCGGGTCACCGTGGACACCGGCCTGCGCTGGATCGCCGACGGCCGCGAGCTGCGGCTGCCCGGCGTCGCGATCGTGGAGACGAAAACCGGCACGACCGCCGCCGAGGCCGACCGCCGGCTGTGGCGCCACGGCCACCGTCCCGTCGCCATCTCCAAGTACGCCACCGGTCTCGCCGCGCTCCGCGCCGACCTGCCGGCGGCGCCGTGGCGCCGGGTCCTTCGACAGCACTTCACCCTCAGCAGAGAGGACCTGCTCCATGGGTAGGCACACGATCCGGACCGTCACCCTGGCCATCCTGGCGATGCTGCTCACCACGACCGGCGTCCCCGCCACCGCGGCCGCCGACGAGCTCGCCGGGGACATCACGTTCTCGGTGCCCAGCGGCACCTTCCAGGGCTCGGTATCGGTGGCGCTGGGCACCGCGATCACCGGTGCCGACATCCACTACACCACTGACGGCACCCGGCCGGCGGCCGCCTCACCGCTCTACCCCGGCCGGCCGCTGACCCTGACCGGCACCACCCAACTGCGGGCACAGGCCTTCCTCAACGGTACGGCCACCGGCACCCCGGGCACCGCGCTCTACGTGGCTCGCGCCGTGGACACCCAGCACGACCTGCCGCTGCTGCTGATCGACAACTACGGCAAGGGCAAACCGGGCCGTGACTCCATGGACGCCGCCGCGATGGTCTTCGACACCACAGCCGGCCGGACCTCGTTGTCCGCCGCACCGGCCGTCGCCACCCGCACCGGCATCCACCTGCGCGGCCAGTCGTCGGCCATGTTCGACAAGGCGCCCTACCGGCTGGAGTTCCGCGACGACACCGACGACGACGCCGACCACCCGGTGCTCGGCATGCCGGCCGACTCCGACTGGGTGCTGCGCGGGCCGTTCAGTGACAAGTCGCTGATCCGCGAGGCCCTGATCTACGACCTCGGCCGGGAGATGGGCCTGGCGACACCGCGCTACCGCTTCGTCGAGCTCTACCTGAACACCGACGCCACGCCGGTGGCGGCCGCCGACTACCAGGGCGTCTACATGCTGGTCGAGACGATCAAGAACAGCAAGGACCGGCTCGACCTCAAGCAGCTCGATGAGGACGACACCACACTGCCGAAGATCGCCGGCGGCTACATCTTCAAATTCGAATGGCTGGCCGCCGAGGAACCCACGCTCACCTGCACCGGCGCCGCCGCGACCTGCTGGAACTTCCTCGAAGTCGAGGACCCGTCCCCGCTGAACACCCCGCAGCGCGCCTGGCTGACGCAGTACCTCCAGCAGTTCCACGACATGCTGCACAGCCCGCGGCTCACCGACCCGCAGACCGGCTACCGCACCTGGATCAACGTCGGCTCCTGGGCCGACCTGATCATTCTCAACGAACTCAGCCGGGAGATGGACTCCTACCTGCGCAGCACCTACTTCTACAAGGACCGGGAAGGCCCGATCGTGGCCGGCCCGCTGTGGGACTACGACCTGACCTTCGGTGTCGGCGGCTACTTCGCCAACGAGCAGACCGCCGGCTGGCAGTACCAGCAGACCCGCAGCCCGCAGGCCAACGACTGGTTCCAGATCCTGCTCGCCGACCCGGCGTTCCAGAACGACCTCAAGACCCGGTGGCAGTCGCTGCGCCGCGGCCTGCTCTCCACCACCTCGCTGACCAGCCGGGTGGACGCGCTGGCCGCACCGCTGACCGCCGCCGCACAACGCAACTTCCAGCGCTGGCCGAACCTGGGCAGCCGGATGGTCGGGCCGTTCATCACCGACACCACGCCGACCTGGGCCGGTCAGGTACAGGTGATGCGCACCTGGATGACCCAGCGCGCGGCCTGGCTGGACGGCGCGTCGGCGTGGGGCGGCGCCACCTCACCGTCGACACCCCCGTCCCCGTCTGTGCCGCCCGCGGGTGCGTGCACCGCGACGTGGACCCAGGTCGGGCAGTGGACCGGCGGCTTCCAGGGCGAGGTCCGGGTGACCGCCGGAACGAGGCGGATCAACGGCTGGACCGTCACGCTGACGTTCGCGAACGGTCAGCGGGTCAGCCAGCTCTGGAACGGCACGATGAGTGCCGCCGATTCGACGGTGACCGTCCGCAACGCCGCCCACAACGGCGCCCTGGACGCCGGAGCGAACACGACCTTCGGCCTGCTCGGCTCCTGGAGCGGTAGCAACACCCCACCAGCGGTCACGTGCACCGCTGTCACCGTCGGCTGATCACGGCGACCAGGCCGCGTCGGCTACCCGCCCCCTCGTGGTCCGCCCGCAGCGGGGCACCCTGCCCTGGTGCCCCGCTGCTGGGACGGCGACCACAGGGTGTGCTGGTCGGTTTTTGCCCGGAGTTTCGGCGCGACGCGACAGGTGGGGAGGTCATCGATTCGGCAGCCAGCCGGCCAGGGCCTGCAGCGCCGCAGCCGCGATGCCGTGGCCGACCGGGTCACGCCGCGCGGTCACCGACGCCCCGGACTCGTCGTTCAGATAGTTCCAGGTCCGGTCCAGCAGCTCCCGCGGGATGACGGTGTCGTGGTCGCCCTGCGCGACCAGGACCGGCACCCCGGTGAGGCGGCCCGCGGTGGCCGGCACGCCCGCGTCGAACGGCAGGGTCCCGTAAAGGATCGCGGCGCCCGCATAGCGGTCCGGGTCGTCGAGCAGCAGGCCACCGGCGAACGCCGCTCCCCCGCTGAAGCCGATCAGCACCACCGGGCGTCCGGGCTTGGCAACCTCGTCGAGCCAGCCGCGGAACCAGTCCATCGTGGTGCGCAGCGACTCGGCGACCGGGCGGCCGATCCCCCGGTTGGCGAACCACGCATAACCGCCGCCCTCGGCGATCGGCGCGCGCACCGCCGCATAGGCGGGACCGTCCGGAAGGTGCTCGGCCAGACCGATGATCTCCCGCTCGTGGGAGCCACGACCGTGCAGCAGGACCACCAGCGGCGCGTCCGGATCGGTCGAGCCCGCGGTGGCGACGACCGGCGCGGCGCTCACGCGATGCTCCCGGCGGCCACGACCATGCCGAACATCTTGGTGTAGTGGAGCCGGACGGAACCGATGCCCATGGCCGACACCTCTTTCTTGACGAGTCAAATATCTCTCGCCCACCAAGCTAGGATCCAATAGTTGTAGCGTCAATCATTCGCCACGGTGGTGCGTGCCACCCCGTCACTCTCGGAGCCGACAACGCTCTGCCGGTGACGCCGGGCTTCGCGTGCGACGCTGGGCGGCGTGGGCGCGGCGCGCGTGGTGCCGTGCCGGTTGCTGGAGGAGGAGCTGCGGTGGAGTTCACGCGGCTGGGCCGGACCGGGCTGAAGGTGAGCCGTATCGGCCTGGGGTGCATGAGCTACGGCCAGGCCGCAGCCGGCATGCATCAGTGGACCTTGGACGAGGAGGCCGCAGCGCCGTTCTTCCGGCAGGCCGCCGAGCTGGGCGTGACGTTCTGGGACACCGCGAACGTCTACCAGGGCGGCACCTCGGAGGAGTTCGTCGGCCGGGCGATCACCCGATTCTCCCGGCGTGAGGAGATCGTGCTGGCCACCAAGGTCAGCGGGAGGATGCACGACGGCCCCGGCGGCAGCGGCCTGTCCCGCAAGGCCATCCTGGAACAGGCCGACGCATCGCTGCGCCGGCTGGGCACCGACTACATCGACGTCTACTACATCCACCGGTTCGACCCGGAGACCCCGGTCGAGGAGACCATGCAGGCCCTCGACGACCTGGTCCGGGCCGGCAAGGTGCGCTATCTGGGCGCGTCATCGATGTGGGCCTGGCAGTTCGCGAAGGCACAACACGCCGCCGTGGTGAACGGGTGGACGACGTTCTCGGCGATGCAGGATCAGTACAACGTGCTCAAACGCGAGGAAGAACGGGACATGATCCCCATGTGCCTCGATCAGGGCGTCGGCCTGACCCCGTACTCACCGCTGGCCAAAGGCCGGGCGACGCGGCCGTGGGGTCAGCAGACGACCAGATCGTCGTCGGACAACGTGGCCAAGGCGTTCGACCGCGACGTCGACGAGCCGGTGGTGCACGCGATCCAGAAGATCGCCGAGGCGCGCGGCGTCGCGATGGCCCAGGTGGCACTGGCCTGGGTGCTGTCCAAACCGGTCGTGTCCTGCCCGATCGTGGGCGCCACCAAGCCGCACCACCTGCAGGACGCCGTCGCTGCTCTCCAGCTGCGTCTGACCGAGGACGAGACCGCCGAACTGGAGACTCCCTACCTGCCGCAGGACAACTACTGGTGGTGATCACCGCTCTCGACGCTGTCCACGCTCGGGCCGGCTGATTGCCTGATCGGCGTGTTCTGAGCGGCCGCCAGCCACCACCGGCCTTCGCGTTCGACGAGCACGTAGAGGGCCATCTCGGAGAAGCCGCCCGCCGTGAGCGCCTGCCGGCGGATATGCGTCACCACCACTCCGGGCGCGGGCGCCAGAACCGACACCACCTCGAACCGCGAGGCCGGCACAACAGGCGCGGCCGGCGCAGTACCCTGGCCCATCAACCGATGGTGGATCGCGTTCAACTCCGGAAAACCCGCCAGCGTGGCCCCGTACGGGCTGCCCCAGAGGATGTCGGCGGCGAACCAGGCGTCGTAGACGTCGGCGTCCAACGCATCCCCGCCTCGTTGCAGCTGCGCCGCCAGTTCCGCGGCGACGTTGTCCGCAGTCGTACGCGCCGCCGGATCGTCCAGCATCACCCGTTGCGTGATCTCATCAGTGTCAGACATGCCAGGGACGCTACGAACTCAACCGAACTTGAGGTCAAGACGCCCTGGAAGATCGGATCGACCGGGCGCAGTCGCGCTGGCTCAGGGTGCGTCGAGTGCGGCCAGTTGTGCGCTGGTCAGCCGGTCGCGGTTCGCGGCTACGAGGATCAGGCCGTCCGCGTCCGTACGGAGGGTGAGGGGGCCGGTGACGGCCGGGTTCTCGGCAGCGAATCGGATCGCCTGACGCAGCCGGTCGGCGGGCCATCGCAACGCCCGGGCGAGCGGGCGCGGCGCCAGCGGGCGACCGGCGCAGGCCAGGGCCGCCGCGACCGTCACCGCGTCGGCGGCGACCTGGGCCGCTCCGGTCACGTGGCCGTTCAGGTCGGCGAAGAACACGGCGAGCCGGTGCAACCGGACCCCGGCGGGGCTGTCGCGTCCGAGCAGTTCGGATCCCTGGCGGGCGGTCTCGGCCCACATCGTGTTGGTTCGGATGGTGTCGGCCAGCGTGCCCAGCCACATGCCGTCGTCGACCACGTAGTGCTCCCGGCGGTGCCCGGCCGGACGCTCCCGGCGGATCATCGCGAGGGTCTCCAGGTAGCCGACTGCCCGGGACACCGCCGCCCGCGAGACCCGCAGCCGTTCGGCGAGTTGCGCAGCGGTCGCCGTGGCGGTGTCGGTGACCATCAGACGGACCAGGACACGAGCCGCCATCGACGGCAACCCGGTACGCACCATCACCTGCACGAAGTCGTCCGCGAAAGCGTCCGCGGCCCCCGAATCCGCCTCCGCTGGGGCGCTCGTTTCGGCTGGTGAGCGGTGTGCCCGCCAGTCGGTGGCGTGCTGGGCGTGGTCGGCCCGGTACTGCGCCGCTCCCCCGTTGCGGCTGACCTCCCGGCTGACCGTGGACGCCGGCCGGTTCAACTGCCGTCCGATCGCGGCGAATCCCGTACCGGCGGAAAGGGCCTTTTCGATCTGTCGTCGTTCCCCGGGCGTCAGCCTGCTCCCTGGCATCGGTCCACTGTGTCGTGCACCCGGCACCTTTGCAACCGTTGGGACCACAGTCGTGCATTAACGCGCAGGTCATTGCAAAGATGCCCAGTAAAACGCTTGATATGGCTCCTGATTCCGACGTGAGCCGTTGCGGGGTGCGGAAACGAAAACCTACGTTCGACGCATCGACACATCGGCATGAGGAGACATCGTGATCGAGACGAAGAACGCGCCGTTCGACACCGCCCGCTGGCAGCAGCGGTTCGACGAGCTGCGCCGTGCCCACAACGTTCCCGGCGCGGGCCTGGCCGTGGCCGTCGGCTGTCAGGTCCACGAGCTGGCCAGCGGAGTGCTGCATCTCGGGACCGGGGTGGAGGTGACCCCGGACTCGGTGTTCCTGTCCGGATCGATCGCCAAGGTCTACACCGCCACCCTGGTCATGCGCCTGGCCGACGAGGGCAAGCTGGACCTGGACGCGCCGGTGGTGAACGTCCTGCCGGAGTTCGCCACCCCCGATCCCGACGCCACCAAAACCATCACACCCCGGCAGCTGCTGTCGCACACCGGCGGCGTGACCACCGACTTCAACTTCGACGGCGGCCGCGGTGACGACTGCCTCGCCAACTACGTCACCGCCGCCCGCGAGGTGGCCCTGGACTGCCCGCCCGGCACCGCCGTCTCGTACGGCGGCATCGGTTTCGTCGTCCTCGGCCGTGTCATCGAGAAGATCACCGGCCTCACCTGGGACCAGGCCCTGAAAAACCTGCTGTTCGAGCCGCTCGGCCTGCAACAGTCGATGACCCTGCCGGAAGAGGCGCTCCGGTTCCGCACCGCCATGAGTCACCTCGACGGCGCGCCGGCCCCGGCCTGGGATCTGATGCCCCGTTCGGCCGGCCCGGCCGGACGGGTCATCGTCACCGCCGGTGACATGGCCCGCTTCGCACGCATGCACCTCGACGGCGGGGCCGGCATCCTGTCCCCCGCTGCTGTGGCCGCGATGCAGCAGCGTGAGGTCGACGTGCCCGACAAGTGGACGGTCAGCGCCGACGGCTGGGGCCTGGGCTGGACGCTCTACGACTGGAACGGCATCACCGGATTCGGCCACGACGGTGCCGCCGTCGGTCAGTACGCCTACCTGCGTGTCGTACCGCAGGCGAATCTGGCCCTGGTCCTGATGACCAACGGCGGTGGGGCCCGGCTGCTCTACAGCGACCTGTTCCGGGAGCTGCTGGCCGAGCTCGCCGGCGTCACCATGCCGGCACCGTTCGCCCCCGCGCCCGTACCACCGCCGGTGGATCTCACCCCGCTGCTCGGCACCTACCGGCGAGCGGGCGTCGTCATCACCGTCTCCCGCAAGGACGACGGCACACCCCACCTGCGGTACGAGTTCGTGGACGAGATGGCCCACATGTCTCCGCCCCTGGACATGGACCTGCAGCCGGTCACCGGGACGGTCTTCGCGGCCTCCGGGGCGGGGCCGTCGTTCAGCGACGAGTACATGCCCGTCGTGTTCTCCACGCTGACCACCGGCACCAGGGTCTGCTACATCGGCATGCGCGCCGCCCCCAAGTCCGAGAGCCGCTGACGCCGGCGTCCCCGGTTACGCTCCCGAGGCCCCACCACATCGTCGAGTTCGCTGGCGCCACCATGTCATCGAAAGCACCGGTCAGGCCAACCGGAGCACCGCACCGTCATCAGGGATGCAGCAGGCCACGGTGGGCGCGGCTGCGGCGTACGGCGCGCTGACCAGCATGAAGGCGAAGGTCGTGCCGTGCCACGGCTACCTGGAGCACCAGACCTGAACCTCGTAGCCGCTGAGCAGGCGGAGCATGGCGGCGTTGACACCGATGGCGGCGATCGCCTGGAACACGGCCCCGGAGAACAGGGACACCACAGCACCCAGAATGTTGATCGAGCACAGCACGATCGCCAGCACCCGGGCCCAGTTCCGCCCCTGCCAGACCAGCACACCGCAGATCACCTGCGCTGCCGAGAGCGCGAACTGGACGTAGATCAGGACGTAGAGCACGGCCGACACCGACTGGCCGTGATCCGACGAGTCGCTGACGGCTGACATCAGCAGGAACGCGTACAGGAACCCCAGCCCGCCGAACATGGCCAGCAGGACGGCGGCCATGGTGGCCTGACGCGGCCGTACGGGCTGGGCGGGTTCTGGATGGCTCTGGATGCCGGCTTCGTACAACGCGAACGCCCCCTTGCATCGACTCCTGTGTCGAGTGTGTGGGGGCGCGGTCACACCGGTCCATGCCGCACGTGTGCGGCATGGACCGGTGCCGCGCCGCGTGGAATGCTGCGGGCGTGGACAGCGAGCCGAACGGTGACGTGGCCCTGCCGCGGGCGGTCGACCTGCACCAGCAGATCCGGGCCATCACCACCGGCGTGATCCTGCTGTCGCGCGTCGGCGCCCTGGTCATGGTGGGTCTCAGTATCGCGTCGCTGGCCCAGGCTGACGGGTACGCGAACCGCCTGCTCGCCATGGCCACCTACCTCGCGGTCGCCCTGTGGAGCGCGGTGTTCCTGCCTGTGGTCGCGGTGCGTGAATCGATCCCGGGCGGTGTGCTGACCGCTGACATCGCGGTCACCGCCGTCGCCGTGGCGGTCCTGCCGTGGGCACTGCACGACGATGCGTTCGCGACGGTGGCCGTGCCCGACTTCGAACCGGTCGGTGTCTCGGCCGCGGTCACCGTGGCCCTGGCCACCGCCTCCGTGCGCGCCACCACCGCCGGGTGCTTGACGCTGGCAGTGGCATTCGCCCTGGCCCAGTGGCCGGCATCCGACCGCGCCGACGTGGCGTCCACGGCGAACATCATCGGCTGGCAGGTGGTCACCGCCGCGTGCTGCTGTCTGTTCATCCGCCGCCTGCGTGCTCTCGCCGACGCGGTCGACGCGGCCACCGAGCAGGTGGCCGCCGCCCGGGAACGCCTGGCCGTGCGCCGCGGCGAGGCCGAGGAGCGGATGCGCCACTTCCACGAGCAGTTGCGCCGGCACCGGGCACTGCACGACGGCCCGCTGCGCCTGTTGACCGCGATCTCCGGGCCCGGCCCGGCCGGCCATCCCGATCCGCGGGTACGCAGCCAGGCCGCGATCAGTGCCAACGTGCTGCGCGGCACCACCCCGGACCACCCCGACGGCACGCTCACCGAACTGTCCCTGGCCCTCGTCGAGGCCGGCAACGACAGCGCGTTGCAGGGCCTCCGGGTGGAATATCACTTCGCCAACCTGCCCGACGAGTTGCCCGCCCCGGTGGTGCACGCCTTCCGGCATGCGGCCGGTGAGGCCCTCGCGAACGTCGCCGTCCACGCTGGAAGCACCCGGGCGAGGCTGACCGCCCTCACCGACCGGCGGCCTAGCCCCACCGTCACGGTCGCCGTCGTCGACCAGGGCAAGGGCTTCGACCCCGACGCGACGCCACCCGGCTACGGCATCCGGCACTCCATCACCGCGCGGATGCGCGAGGTCGGTGGCACCGCCACCGTGGACAGCTATCCCGGTCAGGGCACCCGCGTCGACCTGCGGTGGCCGGCATGATCCGGGTCGCGGTCGTCGACAACGACAAGCTGGTGCCCGCCGGCCTGCGCGCCGTTCTGGCCGACACCGGCGACATCCAACTCGTGCACACCGCCACCACCGTCTCCGAACACCTCGCCTCCGCACCCCAGGCCGATGTCGTCCTGCTCGACCTGCGGCTCGAGGACGACACCGAGCCGGCCGCCAACGTGACGAAACTTCGCGCTGGCGGCGTACGGGTCCTGGTCTTCTCGGTGCACGGCGAGCGGCGCCACGTGCGCGCCACCGTTCGCGCCGGCGCCAGCGGCTACCTCATCAAAGACGACGACGCCGCCAAACTCGCCGACGCCATCCGCAGCGTCCACGGCGGACAACTGGCACTCACCGCCGAGCTGATGAGCATCATCAACGACGACCCGCCCGAGTTGTCGCCGCAGGAGGCCCGCGCCCTCTACCTGTACGGCACCGGCAGCACCCTCGCCGCCACCGCCCGCCGTATGGGTGTCACCATTCCCACCGTCCGTTCCTACCTCACCCGCATCCGCGCCAAGTGGACCGCCATCGACGAGCCTGTGGACGACGTCCGCACCCTGGTCGACGAATACCCGCCACGCCCGCGCCCACCGCAGTGACCCGGATCGGCCCGGCCGGCTACCAGCGCGTCGACGATCTGCAGTCGTTCAGAATGCTCGGCTGGCGTAGTAGCAGTTGTCGTAGCTGGCGCCGCCCGCCAGCTTCCATGATCCGGAGTACGGTCGCGGTCCATCGCTTGCGGAGGTTCGGACGACGACCTGATAGTTGCCGGGCTTGAGCCGGATGGTCTTGGCGGGTACGCCGGCGCCGCCGCACGTCGTACCGAAGTATCGATTCATCAGGGCCGTCGTGCGCACCTGGCAGGTTGGGCAGGCCGGGACGGTGAGCTGACCGGCGACCGGTCCGCTGTAGAGGATCTCCAGCGCGTACGGCGAGTCGTTGACCACCTGCACGATGGCGGTGCCGGCGGGGCCGTCGCCGGTGCGTTCCAGCGGGGCGATGTCACCGGTTGCGCCGGCCCGGACCTTGGCCACCTCGGCGGCGATCCGCTTCTGCCGGGCCTGCGCCACCCGGCTGTCGCGCGGGTAGTCGGTGATGAACCGGTCCAGATACCCGATGGCCGAGTCGTACTCGCGGCCGGCGATCTCTTTCAACCCGCAGTTGTACAGCGCATCAGGACGGGCGGCACGGGCCCGGGCGGCTCCCGCCTTCGCCTGCGGCAGCGACACCGTGCCCAGGTAGGTCAGCTCCGCGACGGCCGGGCACGGCTGCCCTTGTGCTTCAGCGATCACCGAGGCGTAGGCGGTGTCGAGTTCGGACGCGACCGCGGCGGCCTGAGCGGTGCCAGGATGGCCGGTCACGACCTTCTCGAAGTCGGCGAAGGCCTTGCGCCGCAGTTCCGCAGCATCGACTCCGTCGGCCTGTTCGGCCGCCATCTTGTTGTAGGACTTGCCGCGCTGCAGGTACGCCTCCGCGCGGCCGGCTCGAGCCCGCGCGACCAGCAACCCGGCCGGGTATCTGTCCAACTGCGCGTCGAACCACCCGGGATCTGATGAGGACTCGGCATCCAGCAGGTCCCGGCACTCACGTTGGTCCACACGGGCGTCGGCGGTGACGGACGTGAGGGTGAGTTCGTAGCGGGCTTGGACGCTCGCGTACCTGTCCAGCGCCGCCGGACAGTCGCCCGCCGCGTGGGCGGCGCGCGCGTCGGCCAGGGCCGACCGGCCGGCCGCCTGGTAGCCGAGGAACCCTGCGAAGATCAGCAGCACCAGCGTCGCTGCGGTCACCACCGGCCGACGTGGCAGCGGGCCACGCACGGCCATGGCGTGCGGCGGCCGGGCCAGCCGCCACGCGTCGAAGGTGGTGGCGCCGACGCCCAGCACTGCGACCGCGATCCAGAGACCGGGACTCTGCGAGGCGCTGTGCGTGGCAGCGAACCAGAGCACGAGGGCGGTCGCCACGAGGGCAGCCACGGCCCTTTTCCACCGGCCCAGGTAGAGATAGCCGGCGGCGACCCCGCTGACGTTCAGCAACGCCGCGATCCGGGGATCGCGGCCGCGAACGGACAGGTCGACCATCGGGCGTCGCCGGACAAAGACCGCTACCGCCAGCGGGTGGCCGTTCTCGTGCGCCAGCCGCTGCCACGCGAGTTCCTGTTCGCCGTCCCCCCGGCGCTGGGCGGCGGCCATCTGCCGGAACGCCGCCTCACCGAGTGCCTCCCGACGTGTCGCATCCGCTTCGGTTCCGGGGTCCGGTGCAGCCAGCAGGGCGTCGAGCCGCGGCGGAACGGGATGTCCGGCGAGCAGTACCGGGTAGATCAGGTCGATCCAGTCCAGGGTGGATCGGGTCCGGTCGGCCGGACCACGACCGGGCCGGCTCAGGCGGTCACGGGTCGCAATCAATACCTCGTCGAGTACGCCGAGATCAGCGCCGTGCCGGACGAAGGCGATGACCTGCACGACGAGCGCACCCTCGGTGCTGGTGGCGGCCTCGCCCCGCTCGATCGCCATGATCGTCTGATGGGCGATCGTGGCAGCCAGCGAGAGCAGACGTGGTCCTTCACTCGGCGATGGCACAGACATACTCCTATCGCTGGTGCGGTCGAGTCCCGCTGCTACACCGTGCCCGCCGTGGATGTTTGGCCAGTACAGATAGGGAAACCAGCCCTTCCCGAGAAGTCTGCGCGATTCATGCAGACGCGTCTATGCCACACCAGTGCGGCATAGACGCTGGCATCGGTGTGTGTAACTCTGTGTGGCCCGGAATGACAAGCGCCCGGACACGCGACCCGGAGCCCTGCTCAGAACGCAGTGGTCTGTTTCTCGTGGTCCCGCGTCAGGGGTGACGATGCATAACGGCGGCCGTCCGGTGAGGAGACCGGGGTAATCCCATGGAGGAGTTCTGTGTGGCCCTGGCGGCCGCGGTGGACGCCAAGACGGTCCCCGGACAGGGAGGGTGCTTCGCGTTTCGAGGTGAATTCAGTGGTGCGGGCGATCGAGTCCGTCGGTAACCGCCCAGAGCAGGCCGACGGCTCGGTGCGGATGACGAGCGGCGAGAAGGGTCTTGATAGTTGGCACATCGGTGTGGCCGAGTGCTTCAGCGATGCGCCGGTAGGTGACGAAGTCGATGTTGCGGTGTCGCGCCGCTATCTCCCATTCGGGTAGCGAAGCGAGCGCGTCACCAGCTGGGGGTTGAAACCGCTCGGTCTTGGCGGCTGCTTTAGCTCTTTCGGCTTGGAGTTCGGTCGCTCCCATGGCCTGTACGGCCTGATGTTCCGCCTCGGCGAGGGAATCGGTTCTGGTCAGCACGGGAACGAGCGGATTGATGTCGGCGACGGCGGTCAGGTCGATCTCGAGGACGGTCGGGCTCCGGTCGGTGAGGTGCACGGGTAGTCCGGCGTCGCGGATCTCGACCGTTCCGCGTAGGGCCTGGGTCGCCGACGCTAGCAGGGCTGTGGCCTCGGTCGGATGCCAGTCGAGGACGGGAAGGTAGGGTTTCCAGATTTCGAGGCCGAGGGTGTGCACTGTGGCACGCTTAGCGGCTCGGTGCCACACGAGATCCTCGGTCAGTTCACCGTCGAGTCCCGGGCCGGCGATCCATGCTTTGGCGGGAAGTGTCACACAGCTGGCCGCGGTGAGTGCGTCGGCGAACGGGCTTCGCAGGCCGGTGTCGCCGGGCCGGCCGAGCAGATCGCCGCCTACGTCGACCAGGCGGATGTGATCGGCACGCAGCTCTGTCGCGGCGTTCTGGATCTGTTGTCGCATGCCGTAGGCACCGCGGGTCGGGTCCAGCAGTACCAAGGGCAGCGGGATCTCGGCAGCAAGGCGTGGCAGTGTAGATCCGGCCGGGGCGATGGGTCGGCTGTGTGGGGTCACCTGCCACCAGCCTTGACGGGCACGCAGGGCACGGAAGTCGGCTGCGCTGCGGGGGCCGGGCAAGGGGTCGATGATCAGCCGGTCCCAGGCCATAGTCGCTATGCCCACGGCGTCGTCCGGGGCGAGCGCTGACAGGGCTGCTGCCGCGATGGCGTCGCCGCCGCCGCCGGCGGCGACCAGGAGCGTTCCCATCGTTTCAGCCTATCGATGACATACTCAGCGCAGTGGCCAGCGGGCTATGCCAGTCGTAGAAGGTAGCGAGTTGCCGGAGATTCAGCGGGTCCTGCCCAAGTACATGCAGATCGCCAACCATGTTCGCGATCAGATCCTGCGCGGTGATCTGGGTCCTGGCGATGAGGTGCCGTCGGAACGGCAGATCGCCGTCGAGTGGGCGGTCGCCCGACCGACCGCCGCACGAGCTCTGGACGCGCTGCGACAGCAGGGTTTCGTGGAGAGTCGGCAGGGTTCGGGCACGTATGTGCGTGACCGCATGAGACCCAACCGCTTGGCTCGGGAGCGGTACTCCCGGGCGAGGGATACCGGGAAGATCTATCCAGCGAACGAGCGTGCGGTGATCCTGTCCGCCGACTATGACATCGCCCCAGCCCATGTCGCGGAGGCACTCGGCCTCACCACCGGAGATCAGGTGGTGCGTCGTCAGCGATTGATCTATGCCGATGATGCTCCGGTCGAGCTCTCCACGGCCTGGTACGCGGGCAGGATGGGCGGGCAGGCGCCAAACCTGCTGATCCGTGAACGCATCCGCGCCGGCACGCTGGCCTACGTCGAGCAAGCATCCGGCCGTCAGGCGCGATACGCCCGCGACGAGATGAGTTCCCGGCTGGCCACAAGCGTCGAGCGTGATGTGCTGAGGTTGCCGCAGCCATCGGCGGTGATGCTGGTACGCCACGTGGTGTACGACGGCGAGGACCGGCCGCTGGAATTCACCGAGGCCGTGTACCCGCCTGAGCGCTGGGCTTTCGAGTCGACCTACCCGGTGGCGTGATCGTCGAGGCGTCGCCACTCGGGTGAGTAGACCGCACCGACCGTTGCCGATCGCAACTGGCCTATGCCACAATCCATTCAAGTGGCATAGGCCAGTTGGGTTGCGGGTCGGCCACTCGGTCATGCGACATGAATCGTGCGCCTCTACATCGTGAGAGAGGGCGGAGATGGCAGGACACACGTACTACGCGACGTCTGCCGATCGTCTGCTGGCAGAAGCTCAGGCGGTCTTGGACGAACACGTGACAGGGAGCGGGACCGGGCGCTGCCTGGCCTGCGGTGTTCCGGGACCGTGCTGGCGAAGGGAGTCCGCCGTGGTGATCTTCTCGCGTTCGCTGCGTCTACCAACTCGACGGCCGGGGGCGACGCATCCGGAGATCATCGGTGCCGTCCGCGTCGGTGAGCGAGGGCTGTTCGAGACGGCCCGGCGATGACGTCGTGTCAGGCCAGTCCACCACGCTGGGCAGCCACGGACAATCTGAAGTCGCTGGACACCCGCGTGCCGAACAGTGATGTCGTTCTCGCCGTACACCGCGGCGAGTGGAGGTGACGCATTCGCGGCGCGCGTGCATGTGGAGACGAATCTTGGGCCGCCCACGATGCACCTGCGGGTTGCCATGGCCGTGCGTCGAGGTCGAACTACAAGCGAGCCGGCGGCTTGAGCAGCACCGTGCTCGGACGTTTGTCAGCGATCCGCCGTAGCGATGGCCCGGGCGGCGAGGGGGACGCCTCCAGCATCGTTCAACCCGTGCCGTCACCAGAGCGGTACAGAGCCCTACCAGTAGAAGGAGCAACATCGTGGCCTTGTCCGACCCTGACGACCTGTACACGGGGTTCCTGCACCATCCATGGCAGCGACAGCGACGGCGGCCGGGCTGCACGGTGGCGGCGGGGCTCGTGCGCGCCACAGAGGCCACAGATGTCAGGCGGTTGGTGCTGTCTGCCGAGACCTGTCTGCTGGCCGGACGGTTCGAGCAGGCCGGGCGGGCGTGCGCGGCAGCGTGGGCGATGATGGGGTGGTTGCCGGTGGTGGAGCCGGAGCTGGTCGCGACGGTGTTGGCGGTCAACGCGCATCTCTGTGTGGCGGCACGGGCACCGCAAGCGGTGCAGGCCTGCCGCCGCTATCACGCGGCGGCGGTCGACCAGTACGTCGCCGGTGACCGGCGGCGGCTGTTCTACGCTCAGGCCCTGAACGCGTCGCTGTTGGCAGCCGTCAGCCCGGCGGCGGGTGCCGACGCCTTCACCCGGCTATTGCGACGACCGGGCCTGACGACCGAAGACGTCGTCGTGGCCGAATGGGCGTTGACGGCCGTGCGTACGCCGAGCGTCGCCGTCAACGCCGCCACGCGTGCGGCGTTACCGCCGATACCCGGCGGCACCCTGCTCGCCTTCACCGACTCACCCGATCCGGACTGCCTGGCCCGACTGATCCTCGCCGAGGCTCCGGCAGGTGTTTGCCGGCCTGCCGTCGCTTCCCGGAGGTCCTCGTGAACGCCGACGACGTGGCACGGCTGCGCCGCCTCGCCGCCCAACCGCAATGGCTGCGCCGCAGGCCCGTTGCCCGGGATGATTCCGCTTGTCCGCAAGAGTGGGAGATGGTGCTGCTGAGCGCGCGCCGGCTGCTCGGTGAGCGCCGGATCGCCCACGCCCGCGCCCTGCTCGAGCGTCGGCTGTCGGCGGTTGACGTGACCGGCCGCACCAGCGATCCATGGCTCATCGACGCGATCCTGCTGCTGCATCACCTATCACCGGCCACCGCCGAGAGTCCGGCCTGGGGATTGGCGTCCGCCCGGTTCGCGTACGCGTCCGCCAGCGGCTGCGGCGACGCCGAGCGGCGCCTGTTGGCCGGTGACGTGCTCGGCCAGGTCGCCCACGAACATGGGGACTTCCGGCTGGCCGGTGCCGTCCTGGCCGACATCTGGCAGCAGCAGCGGGCCGCCGGCCTCGGCGACGGCGCGTTCACCGTCCGGTTACGGCTGCGGCTGGCCGCCAGCCTCCATCACGGTGGCCGCTGCGGGCAGGCGCTCTGGCACACCAACCGCACCTGGCAGGAATGGACCCGTACCCGCATCCGAAACCCGCGACAGGGCGCACGGATCGCCGTCGCCTATGCCCAGGTCCTCGTCGGCTGCCGACTCCACCGCGACGCCGATGAATTGCTCGCCCAGGCCCGGCGCATCGCACCGTCGCTGGAACCGCTGTTGGAGCCGATCATCGTGCCGGGATCGGCGGCCTCGGTCCGGCTCACCGCCGAGCACCGGCCGGTCTGCGCCCGGCAGTTGGAGACACACGGCACACCCGACCCGCTGAAGGCGTCCGCCGTCGAGCAAGCCTGGAACACCAGCGGCCTGGCAGAACCGGGGCGGTCATGACCGACGACACCACCACAACGGTCTCGCCGACCCTGCTCGACACCACCGTGCCGCATTCCGCTCGCGTCTACGACTACTGGCTGGGCGGCAAGGACAACTTTTCCGCCGACCGAGCCGTCGGCGACGCCATGATCCACGCCGCCCCCGGCATTCGAGCCATGACCTGGCAGAACCGCCTGTTCACGCATCGGGTAGCCCGCCACATGCTCGACGAAGGCATCCGCCAGTTCCTGGACATCGGCGCCGGCATCCCCCGGTCACCGAACCTGCACGAAATCACCCAGAGAATCGACCCGTCCTGCCGGATCGCCTACGTCGACAACGACCCTCTCGTCCTGACCCACATCCGCGCACTGATGCTCAGCCACCCCGACGGCCGCATCGCCGACCTCAGAGCCGACCTACGCGAACCCGCCACGATCCTGACCGCACCGGCACTGCACGACACCCTCGATCTGACCCGCCCGGTCGGTGTCACCCTCACCGCTGTACTCATGCAACTCACCGACACCGACGACCCCTGGACCGCGGTGGCACAGCTACGCGACGCCCTGCCCTCCGGCAGCTGCCTGGCGATCACGCACCCGACCGCCGACTTCAACCCCCACGAGATGACCACGGCGGTGGACGCGGCCACCACAGCGGGCATGACACTGGTCGCCCGCACACGCGCGGCGGTCGAGGAGTTCTTCGGCGACTGGCAGCTGCTGGAGCCCAGTGTCGTCCCGGTATCGGCATGGCGGCCCGACGAGCCAGTGGACAACCCACACGCCGCCTACTACTGGGCCGGCCTCGCCCGCAAACAGTGACACCGCCCAGAACCGGCACCACACCGTCACGGAACCGGCGACCCGGCCACACCGGACCAGCAACGATCCGCTTCTATCCCGTCACCCACCACCCAGCAAGATCAACTTAAGCCAAGTGGCATTGCACAGGATCGCCGCCGCCCGGGGCGTCATCTGGAAGCCGGAGCAGTCGTCGCAGTGGTCCGCCCCGCATTGACCGACGGGGAACAGGGCAGCAAGCCCGGCAGTCCTCCAGCACCGGCACCAGTCGCATCTTCCTCGCCGATGGACACTGTCGAGCCGACCACCTCGACGCCCACTACGTTCTCGACGATCGCATCAGCGTAGAGAACCCAGTCCAGGGCCGCCGCATCATCGGCGTGCACGGCGTCGCGTTCAGCAGCCCGAACCTGATCGGCACTACGGTCGCCGTCAGCGACGAACCCGGCCTCGGCGACCCGTTCGAGCACCGCCCTGCGCAAGATAGCCGCATCGGTGACCTCGACCAGCACTTCGGCGGTGATCGTGAACCGGCGCCGTGCTTCGTCCATGACGGCAGCATAAGCCGCGGGTGACACCCAGCGGCCGATCCGGGATCCCGACAGCGCGCATTAGATAAGCAACTGACCGTTGCTTCGCGCCGCCTGCCGCTCTAGTGTGACCCCCACCACTTGAAACCTTTCATTCAAGGAGCGGTATGTCTCCGAATCGAAACGAGCGTCAGCTATCACGGCGCGGTCGAGCGGTCCTCGCGACCGCCACTTTGCTGGCGTCGACCGTCCTCGTTACGGGTGGACCAGGCGGCTCTCAAGCCGCAGCCGTATCTGCAGAGCAGGTTCCCGGCCGTGCTGCCCCGCTGTCGGCGGATACTTTCGCAGCACCCCCGATGAGCGTGAAACCGATGTACCGCTGGTGGATGCCACTTGCCTACACCGACGACAACGAACTGCGCCGGGAACTGCGCGACATCGCGGCCGGTGGGGCCGGCGGTGTCGAGGTGTCGCCGTTCATCGTTGCGGGTGCCGGTAACCAGACGAACGCCTTCCTGGCGCAATACGGCTGGGGCACCCCCTCGTGGGCGCACAAGATGGAGGTCATCACCGACGAGGCCGCTGATCTGGGGCTCACCGTCGACCAGAACCTCGGCCCGGCCTATCCCCCGACCGTGCCGACGCTGAACAGCTTCAACCAGCCGCAGGCAGAGCAACAGCTGATCTTCGGGCGGGAGTTCAACGCCGCGGGCAGCACGCGCACCGGTGCGCTGCCCGCGCCCGTGACGGCACCGCCGTCGGTGACGACGAAGCTCTGTGCCCCCGCGGCGACCGGTGACCGTGTCTTGCGCGTGCAGAGTCTCGGCGGGTTCGCGGCCGGCGACACCATCACGGTCGGCACCGGGACGTCCACCGACAAGGTGACCGTCATCGGCCTCGGAGACCGCACCGCGGACTGCGGCACCCTTGCGGTCTCCCGAGTAGCGGCCGCACACGCGATCGGCGCAACCGTGGTCGACGTGGCGCGCACTACCCGCATCAAGACCCTTGTCGCGCAGTGCACGACTGCCTGCGCCGCCGGTGGCTCCGGTGCGGTCTCGCTCGACGCGTCGTCCGTGGCGGATGTGACAGGCCGAGTGTCCAGCGGTGGCGGACTCACGTACACCTTCCCCGCGGGCAACGGGAACCCGTGGGTTGTCATCGACCTGCTCCAGACGGCGTCCGGGCTCATCGCGCAGAGCGGCGGCTATACGGCGACGCAGCCGAACTACGTGGTCGACCACTGGAACCGCGGCGGCGTACAGATCCAGACGAAGTTCTGGGACGACAGGGTTCTTACCCGCGAGGTCCGACGCAACCTTGAACGCATCGGCGGCGGGGCGATCTTCGAGGATTCTCTCGAGCTCGGGAACTCTCAGAAGTGGACGTGGAGTTTCCTGCGGTCCTTCGAGAAGCTTCGCGGCTACGACCCGACGCTGCTGCTGCCGGCCCTCGCCGGAGCCGGCCTGCAGGGGACCGGGACACCGGCTTTCGAACTGGTGGGCGTCGGCCCACAGGTTCGTGAGGACTACCGTCGGACGCTGAGCGATCTGTACACCACCGAGTACGTCGCTGCGATGCAGCGCTGGGCACTCAGCCACGGCCTGCAGTTCCGGGTCCAGTCGTACGGCACACCGATCGCGTCCGGGGACGCGGCTGCGGCCGCCGGTATCGCCGAGGGCGAGTCCCTCAACTTCGGTAGCCCGAACCCGGTCGGCGCCGAGCAGGACTATCGCGTCCTTGCCGGTGGTGCTCATGCCGCCGGAAAGAACATCATCTCGACCGAGTGCTGCGCGGCGTTCTTCGGCAACTACCGCTCCAGCGTGGCCGGTCCGAACATCGGTGGCCAGTACGGTCAGGGCGGTGACGGGACCCAGGTCGGCGGCAAGTACTCCCAGGGGCTGCTCGACAGCATCAACAAGGCCTATGCCGGCGGTGTGAACCAGCTCGTCTGGCACGGGTATCCCTATCGGGACGCGCCCGCCGGGGTCGGCGCGGCCGGCCGTGACGGATCATGGCCGGGATACCACCCGTGGGACATCTTCGGTGTCCTCAACGTCAACGACGAGTTCGGTCCGCGGCAGGCCAATTGGGCCGACTACGCCGCGATCAACGCCTCCCTGGCGCGTACGCAGCTGGTCCTGCGCCAGGGGCGCAGTGTGTCGGATCTGGCTGTCTACTACGAGGACCTCGGACTCGCCGGCAACAGCGTCGGCGCCCAGCAGCCCACGCAGCACCTCCTCGGGACAGACTCCGCGACATCGAGCGCCGGCTACACCTACGAGTACCTGACGCCGGGAATCCTCGGCGACATGTCCGTTCACGAATTCGGCTACCGCGCCCTGGTGCTCAACAACCAGACGACGATCTCGGTTGCCGACATCAGGGGGTTGCTCGCGTTGGCGAAGAAGGGTCTACGGATCTTCGTGATCGGCGCCGCGCCGAGCACCACCACCGGAGCAGACCCCGACCGTGCGCGGCTCCCGCGTGCCGTCGCCGAGCTGCTCGCGCAGCGCACGGTGACCCAGGTCGCCCAGGAGAGCAGTCTGCCCGCCGCGCTCGCCGCGGCCGGGATCCGGCCGGCTGTCACGCCGAAGGAGCCGACCGCGGCACTCGGGCTCGTGCGCCGCGCGACGCACAACGCCACCTACGACTACGTGTACAACCGGTCGGCGAACACGGTCGTCACCGAGCTGACCCTGACCGGGAGCGGCACGCCCTACCTACTCGACACGTGGACCGGCAAGATCACCGCAGTGGGCGGGTACACAAGCACCCGGACCGGCGTCACGGTGCGCGTGCACATCCCGGCGTACGACAAGGTCATCCTCGCACTCGCCCCACCATCGGCCCGGCTGGGCGCCGCTCCCGCGGTGCATGCGCTGACCAGCACCGGCGAGATCATCGCGGCCGGCGCCGGCCCGGTGACGGTCCGCGCCGACCGCGACGGCCGTTACACGACCAAGCTGAGCGACGGGACAACCCGGGACACCGATGTCAGCGACCTGACCCCCAGCCAGGCCCTGACGTCGTGGAACCTGCGGGCACAGACCTGGACGCCGGGCGAGAACCAGTACACGACGGTGAAGACCGACCAGCCGAGCGTCGCGCTGACCGCCGGCGCGGACGGCAGGCTGCCGTCCTGGCGGGAGATCACCGGGGCGGTCGACCTCAGCCGGTCCTCCGGTATCGGCACCTACACCGCGACGGTCGAGCTGCCGGCCACCTGGCGAAGCAGCGACGGCGCCTACCTGGCACTTGGCGACGTCCTCGACACCGTCACGGTCACCGTCAACGGGATGCCCGTGGTGGTCAACCAGTCCGACCGCGGCCGGATCGATCTGGGCCGAAGGCTGCGGCCGGGTACCAACACGATCGCCGTGCGGGTGGCCACGACGATGTTCAACGCGGTCCGCACGACCGGAGACAGCAACTACCAGACGCCGGACTGGCAGCGCGCCGGGCTGCTGGGTCCTGTCGTGCTGACGCCGTACCGGGATACGGTGCTGCGGCCGTAGTTGTCCGGCGAACCGTGGGCGCCGGACCCGTGAAGGTCCCGGTGCCCATGGTTCGTCAGGTCGATGAGTGCCGGATCGCCGGCAGCCATATCGTGTCGACGAGCTGCGCGAGGTCGTCGCTCGTCGGTGGCCGGCGGGTGTGGGTGAACTCCCACATCACGACGGCATGGCCGATGTTGAGCGCCAGCGAGGAAGGCGATCCGGTGATTTCGCCGCGGGCGCGTGCCTGCTCGATCAGCTCACCGACCGCCGCTACCAGGATCTTGCCGCTGAAGACACTGGCGTGCTGACTCGGGTCGCCTTCGATGGCGATGCCCCGGGAGGCGTCACCGAATGGCCCGCGCATGAACCGGGTCATGTCCTGCAGAATCGTCAGCAGGTCGGTGCGCAGGTCGCCGCGGGATTGCAGGGTGCCCAGGGCTGTCGCCTGTGCCCGGGCCAGCAGAGCCTGAGCCAGTTCGACGCGCCCACTCCACCGCCGGTAGATCACCGACTTCGCGGCACCGGATCGCGTCGCTACGCCCTCGACGGTGAAGCCGGACCACCCACGTTCGGCCAGTTCGGTCCAGGCGGCGTCCAGGATCGCCTCCTCGAGTACCAGCCCGCGACGGCGCGTCTGCTTCTCACCTGAGTCGCGGTTCGGCACGGCGCCGATTGTCGCATCGCGGGTAGAGCCGCGACTCATCGCCGTGGCCCGGCTTGCGGAACTTCGCAGTGCAACACATGGCAACCCTTTGCCCGACAGTTCCGGCGAACTGGACGCTGGGTACATGACAACGGATCAACTTGGTTCGGCCTTGATCGCTGATTGGCGGTGGCCCGCGGCGCGGGGATGGCCCGTTGACACGTCTCTGGTGGATCCGGTGCCGGCACCGCCTATGAGCGTCCTCTGCCGGACTGACACGTGAGTACGCCCGCCGACGTTCTGGTGATCGGCGCCAGCGCCGCAGGACTTTCCACCCTGGCCAGCCTGCGGCGGCGTGGGTACCCGGGACCGGTGACCGTGCTCGGCGCGGAGCGACATCCGCCGTACGATCGTCCTCCTCTGTCGAAGCAGGTTCTCTCCGGCGCCTGGGAGCAGGCCCGAGCCCACCTGCGTCCCGCCGAAGCGCTGTCCGCGCTTGACGCGACGTTCCTGCTCGACGATCCCGCCATGACGCTCGACACCGCCGAGCGGTGCGTCGTGACGGCGTCGGGGCGACGCCTGAGCGCGGAGGCGATCGTCTTGGCGACGGGTGCTCAGCCGCGGACGTTGCCAGGGCAGGCCACCACCGGCGGAGCACACGTTCTGCGCACCCTGGATGACGCCCTGGCGTTGCGCGCTGATCTTGCGGGCGCACGGCGGGTAGCTGTGGTCGGCGACGGGGTGCTCGGCACGGAGGTGGCAGCCACCGCACGGGAAATGGGGCACGAGGTCACCCTGCTCGGGCCGCAGACGACGCCGATGGGCGCGCAGCTGGGTCCGTTGGTCGGCCGGCTCCTCGGTGAGCTGCATACCAGCAGAGGGGTACGGATACGGGCCGGCGCCGCGGTCAGCGCTCTGACATCCGAGTCGGCCCGGGTGACGGGCGTACGTCTGGAGTCCGGTGAGGTTCTGCCGGCGGATGTGGCCGTCGTCGCCTTCGGTGCGGCTCCGGCGACCGGCTGGCTGACCGGCAGCGGCCTCGTTCTCGACGACGGCGTGGTCTGCGACGCGCAATGCCGGGCCGCGGACGGAATGTGTGCCGCTGGTATCACGAGACGCTGGCGGCCACGGTGCGGCTGGAGAACCGGACCAACGCCGGCGAACAGGCCGACCTCGTGGCGGCGAACATTCTCGGCGCGGGGGCGGTGTACACCCCGGTGCCCTACTTCTGGACCGACCAATTCGGGATCAAGATCCAGGTGTACGGGACGCCGGCACCCGATGCGGACGTGAGCGTCCTCGACGGTGACCTGGCCGGTGGCCGTTTCGTCGTGCTCTACCAGCGCAACGGCAGACCCGTCGCGGTCCTCGGCTGGAACATGCCCAAACAGACCCGCCTGCACCGGCAGCTTCTCGGGCCCGGGCACGGCGTGCACACCCCAGCCGTCCTTACCTGAACGACGCCCTCTCCAGCAGGGCAACCACACGGAAAGGAAACCATGACCACAGCTTTCTCCGGCGACGCCACGACACCTGCGGCGGAACCCGAATTCCCGATGCCCCGCGCCGCTGGATGTCCGTTCGACCCGGCGCCCGGCCTCAAGGACCTTCAGCAGCACGGATCGCTGACCCGCAGAAGGATCTGGGACGGGTCCACTCCGTGGGTGGTCACCCGCTATGACGACCAGCGGCGTGTGCTGGCCGACCCTCGGGTCAGCGCCGACGCGAGCCGTCCCGGCTATCCCAGCCCGACGCGCAACGCCGATCAGGGCAACGCGTCGTTCGGGTTCATCCTGATGGACGATCCCGAACACGCCCGGCTGCGGCGCATGGTCACCGCCCCGTTCATGGTGAAGCGGATCGAGGCGATGCGCCCGGCGGTGCAGCGCATCGTCGACACGCTCATCGACGACATGCTCGCCGGGCCGAAGCCGGTCGACCTGGTCGAGGCGTTCGCGTTGCCGGTGCCGTCTCTGGTGATCTCGGACCTGCTCGGTGTGCCCTATGACGACCACGACTTCTTCCAGCAGAACAGCAAGGACCTGATCAGTCTCGCGGTGACACCGCAGCAGCGGGGTGCCGCCTTCAAGGCGCTCTACGAATACCTGCATGCCCTGATCGAGCAGAAGATCGCTGAGCCGGCCGGGGATGTGCTGTCGGGTCTGGTGCCGCGGATTGCCGCGGGTGAGCTGACCCGTTCCGACGCCGCCGGCATCGCGACGCTGCTGTTGCTGGCCGGGCATGAGACGACGGCGAACATGATCGCTCTGGGCACCGTGGCCCTGTTGGAGCACCCCGATCAGCTCGTCCGGATCCGCGACGCCGGCGACCCGAAGGTCGTCGCCTCCGCAGTCGAGGAGCTGCTGCGTTATCTCAACATCACCCACAACGGCCGTAGCCGGGTCGCCACCGCCGACATCGAGATCAACGGGCAGACGATCCGTGCCGGTGACGGCATCCTGATGCCCACCGAGATCGGCAACCGGGATCCGGCGGTCTTCGCCGATCCGGACCGGCTGGACGTCGACCGGGACGCCCGGCACCACATCGCCTTCGGCTTCGGCGTGCACCAGTGTCTCGGGCAGCCGCTCGCGCGGATGGAACTGCAGGTCGTCTTCGGCACCCTCTACCGCCGGATTCCGGGCCTTCGCCTGGCCGCCCCGGTGGACGAGCTCCCGTTCAAGCACGACGGCGCGGTCTACGGCGTGTACGAACTGCCCGTTACCTGGTAGCCCGACGGCACCGGCACATCGAGAGAAGAGGAACTCATGAGGGTCGTACTCGACCAGGAGAAGTGCGTGGCGTCCGGCCAGTGCGTCGTCGCCGCCGAAGACGTGTTCGATCAGCGGGATGAGGACGGCATCGCCGTCCTGCTGGATGCGCAACCGCCTGCGGCGCTGGCCGGTGATGTGCGTCAGGCGGCTGCGGTCTGTCCCGCGCTGGCGATCACCGTCCAGGACGACTGAACACCGTGCCGACAGTGGCGTGGCTGGGTCGTCCCCGGCCACGCCACGCACGGCGTGGATGTCAGCGTACGGACTTGATGCGGGTGAATACGATGAGCCCGCCGATCAGTGCGAGGACCGCACCGGTCAGGTAGAGCAGGGTGTAGTTCTTCTCGCCGCCGCTGGCGCCGATGGCGATGATGAACGGGGCGAGCAGCGGCGCGATGGCACTCGGCAGCTTGTGCGCGAACTGGACCACGGCGATGTAGCGGCCGGCTTCCTCGCGGCTGGGCAGCACGGCCAGCACGATCGCCTGGTCGACGGCGCTGAAGAAGGCGATGGCCAGCTGCATGAGCACCGATCCGATGAGCAGCATGGGGAACGAGTAGGCGAAGGCTTCGACGATCGCGCCGACGACGAAGAACAGGGAGCCGATGAGGGCGAACAGCCGCCGTCGCCGCAGTTTGTCCGACAGGTAGCCACCGCCGAGCGCTCCGGCCGCCGCGGCGAGGACACCGATCACCCCGATCAGGGCGACCGTGCCGGCCACCTCGCGCACCGGCAGGTCGAGTCGCTGGGCGTAGAAGAAGGTGCTGAAGGTGGTGTTGAAGTACAGGCCCATGAAGAAGGCGAGGCGGCCCAGCCAGTTCCACCCGAAGTCGGGGTGCTTACGGGGGTCGAAGACGTAGCTGGACAGCAGGCTGCGTGCCGACACCGGGGCGGGGGCGGGCAGCGAGCGGCTGTCCGGTTCCTTGCCCGCAACGAGGAACCCGGCGAGCAGGGCCGCGCCGATCAGGCCTGGCAGCACGAAGACGAGGAACGTGCTGCCACTGACCAGCGATGTCACGCCGACACCGAGGATCGGGGCGATCTGGCCGGTCAGGCCGGTGAAGCCGGAGATTCTGCCCCGCTGTTCCTCCGGGATGCGGTCGGCCTGCATGCTGAGGATGAGCTGCGAGACCGTGGCCCAGCCGAGCATCGCCAGGATCCAGGCGGCGCCCACGAGCAGCAGGGTCGGTGCGACCGCGATGGCGACCAGGGCGGCCAGGCCGAGTACCGCGCCGGCGAGCATGAGGGGCCGGCGGCGGCCGAACCGGCTGCGGGTGCGGTCACTCCATACACCGACGAGTGGGCTGAGGATCAGGAACACGGCCTGGGCCGTGCCGGTGACGTAGCCGAGGACCTCTTCTCGCCCAGGAGCCAGTTCGTCGATGCGGACCGCGAGGGAGAACGCGATCGGCACGATGAAGGCCATGGAGACGCCGAAGTTGGCGGCCATCATCCAGAAGATGTAGCGTCCGCTGACCTTGGTCAGCGGCTGCGACTCGTCGACGCCGGCCGGCCCGCTGGGTGCTGATTCCACGGTCATCTTTTGATCAACTCCTGCATCTTGCTGGTGATCAGGCGGGCGGCCCGCTGCGGGCTCAGGCGGTACATCCGGTCCATCAGCCGGGCGTCCCGGCCGACCAGTACGCGGTAGGCGTTGGCCTCGACCCCGTCGAGGATCTCGCGGGCGGCGCGCTGGGGTGTGGTGATGGTGTGGTTTGCGGCTGTCGAGTCACCGCCGGCCGCGGGGAGTGCCACGCCGGAGTTGGCGGAGATGTTGGTGGCCACAGCTCCGGGGAAGGCCACGGTGACGTGGACGTTCGTGCCGGCGCATTCGGCGTGCAGGCCTTCGGTGAGCAGTTTGACCGCCGCTTTGGAGGCCCCGTAGATGATCTGTCCGGGCACGGGCAGGAAACCGCCCATGCTGGAGATGTTCACCAGGTGGGCCTCGGGTCGGCTGTGCAGCACGGGCAGGAACGTCTTGGCCAGGTGCAGTGTGCCCTGCCAGTTGACGGCGAAGACCCGGTCGATCGCGTCGTAGTCGAGATCGGTGAGCGTGACGAACGGCTGGATGATGCCGGCGCAGTGCACCAGAGCATCGGCGGGACCACCGTGCTCGGCTTCCACCTTCGCGGGTAGTTCCTGCACGGCGGTGCGGTCGGTGATGTCGGCGACGTGCGTGGACAGGCGGCCGTCGGCGAGCCGGGCGGTGACGGAAAGGGTGTCCGGGTTGAGGTCGACGGCGGCGACCCGTGCTCCGCGGCGTACCGCTTCGAGCGCGACCTCCCGGCCGATGCCACTGCCGGCGCCGGTGACCACCACCGTCTTGGCGGCTATTTTCATATGTGTCTCCTGCGATTTTCAGAGCTTGAAGACGTGCGTGGGCTGCGTGGTCACCAGGCTGGTGAGGATGTCGAGGGCCTCGTCCTCGTCGAGCCGGTGGGCGGCGACGAGTTCGGCGAGGTGACCGGCGTCGAGGCGGCGGGCCATGTCGTGGCGGGCCGGGATGGAGCAGAACGCTCGGGTGTCGTCGATGAAGCCGGACAGCCGGGAGAATCCGGCGATCTCGGTGACCGCCTGCTGGAAGGAACGGATGGCGGACGGGCTGTCGAGGAACCACCACGGCGCGCCGGCGTAGACCGAGGGGTAGAAGCCGGCGAGCGGGGCGATCTCCCGGCTGTAGACGCTGGCGTCGGTGGTGAACAGCACGAGGTGGAACCCCGGGTGGGTGCCGTACCGGGCCAGCAGCGGCTGCAATGCGCGGGTGAACTCGACGGTGGTGGGGATGTCGTGGCCGGTGTCGGCGCCGAACGCGGCGAGAGTGGGCGGGTGGTGGTTGCGGCGGATGGCCGGGTGCAGGGTCATGACCAGGCCGTCGTCGCAGGACATGCGGGCCATCTCGAAGATCATGTGACGGCGGAACGCGGTCGCCTCGGCTGCGGTGATCTCGCCGGTCAGTGCCCTGCGGTAGAGGCCGGCGGCATCGTCGGCGGGTTCGGCGACCGCGTCGGCGTGGCTGTGGTCGGTGGACACCGCCCCGTGCGCCCGGAATACCCGCCGCCGCTGCTCGAGGGCGGCGAGGAAGCCGGGATAGGAGCCGGTGTCGAGGTCGGCGGCTTCCCCGAGCTCCTTCACGGCGGCGATCCAGTCGGGGCGGGCCGGCTCCAGGAAACGGTCGGGCCGGAACGTCGGGACGATGCGCGTCGTCAGGTCCGGGGCGGCGGCCAGCGTGGCGTGCGCGTCGAGGGAGTCGGCGGGGTCGTCGGTGGTCGCCAGGAAGTCGATCTTGAAGTGGTCGAGCAGCGCCCGGGGGCGGTGGCTGTCGCGGGTCAGCGCGGTGGCGATCTGGTCGTAGATGGCGTCGGCGGTGGCCGCGCTGGGCCGGCGGGTGACGCCGAAGACCTCGAACAGCTCGGTCTCCAGCCAGTACCGCACGGGGGTGCCGGCCAGCAGCCCCCAGTTGGCGCAGAGCAGCCGCCACGCCGCGCGGGCCTGCGGTTCGGGCAGCGTTCCTTGCCCGACACCGAGGTCGCTGAGCGGCACACCCCCGGCATGCAACAGCCGGGTCACATAGTGGTCGGGCTGCAGGAACAGGGCGGTGGGGTCGGTGAACGGGGTGTTGTCGGCGAGGATGCGGGGGTCGACGTGGCCGTGCGGGGAGATGATCGGCAGGTCGCGGACCGTCTGGTAGAGACGCCGCGCGATCGACCGGGCCGGCTCCGCGGCGGGCAGCAGCCGGTCGGGGTGCGGGTTCAGGGTGGGGTCCGTTGCCATGCCGCTGAGCGTGCGGATTGTTTCGGCCGCGTGGCAAAGAGTTGCCATCTGTTGCACGGCGTTGTTGCGGCCGGACCGGCTATGAGCGCACGGTGCGCTCATGGAGAACATCATCGGCGCCGCCGGGCAGGTCCTCACTGACGCTCAGGTACGCGCGTTCGTGCTGGCCAGGCTCGCGGACGAGGACCTCGCCGGCCAGCGGGTGTGCGTGATCGTGCCGGATGCCACCCGGAGCTGCCCGCTCCCGCTGTTGCTGGGCGCCGTGCACGAGGCCCTGGACGGGCGAGCCGCCGCGGTCACGGTCCTGATCGCGCTCGGCACGCATGCACCGATGACACCGGAGCAGTTGGACCGGCACCTCGGTGGCCCCTATCCGGGCTTTGAGGTGCGTAACCACGAGTGGTGGCTGCCCGAGACGCTGGTCTCACTCGGCGGCATCACCGCCGAGCGGGTGGCGCAGCTGTCAGAGGGCCGGATGCGGCAGCCGGTCGACGTCACCCTGAACCGGGCCGTGGTGGAGCACGACGTGTGCCTGGTGATCGGGCCGGTGTTCCCGCACGAGGTGGTCGGCTTCTCCGGCGGCAACAAGTATTTCTTTCCAGGGGTCGCCGGGCAGGAGATCATCGGCTTCTCGCATTGGCTGGGCGCGCTGATCAGCAGCGCCGCGATCATCGGCACCCGCGGGCTCACCCCGGTCCGGGCGCTGATAGACGAGGCCGCCGCTCTGATCCCGGCCCGCCGGCTGGCGTTGTGCCTGGTCGTGCAGTCCGGCACGGGTGCACTGCACGCGGCGGCGTTCGGGCCGACCGAGCAGGCGTGGGCGGCATGCGCGGACGTTTCGGCGCAGACTCACGTCCGCTACCTGGACACGCCGGTGCGGCGGGTGCTGTCGATCATCCCGGAGAAGTACGACGACATGTGGACGGGCGCGAAAGGCTTCTACAAGGTCGAGCCGATCGTCGCCGACGGCGGCCAGGTGATCATCTATGCACCGCACATCACCCGGATCTCGCAGATGCACCCGGAGATCGAACAACTCGGCTACCACTGCCGCGACTACTTCGTGAAGCAGTGGGACCGATTCGCCGGCCACCACTGGGGAGTCCTCGCGCACTCCACCCACCTTCGCGGCGCCGGCACCTGGGATCCGGACCACGGTGAACGTCCCCGCGTCACCGTCACCCTCGCCACCGGCATCCCCGAGCCGGTGGTCCGGGCGGCGAACCTCGACTACCTCGATCCAGCGGCGGTCGACGTGGAGGCTCTGGCCGGCGCCCCGGAAACCTTCGTGGTGCCCCAGGCCGGGGAGGTGTTGTTCCGCCTGCGGTGAGCGGTCGACGCCCGCACCACCAACTGAGCGGGCAGGCTGACCGGCCCATGCGAGGTCGGTCGCGCACCGCGGGTGAGGGCCAGCAGGTTACGCACCGCGGTCTGCCCCATCGCGTGTAATGGCGCGGCGACCGTGGTCAGAGCCGGGGTGACGAGCTCGGCGGCGAAGATGTTGTCGAAACCGACGACGCTGACATCCTCGGGCACCCGCGCCCCGGCCGCGGTCAGCGCGCGGATCAGACCGATCGCCATCAGGTCGTTATAGGCGATCACCGCGGAAGTGGGGTGCCGGGCCAGGTCGGCCATCGCCGCCGCCCCGCCGGCCACGGTCGGTTCGTACGGGCCGATCCGGTGGGCGTGCAGGTCCAGGTCGTGGACGGCTTCGCGCAGAGCCCGCCAGCGGGTGCCGTCGGCCCAGGAGGCTTCCGGCCCGGCCACGTAGGTGATCCGCTCATGACCGAGTTCGCCGAGATGTTCCACGGCCCTGCGCATACCGCGCGGGTTGTCGGTGACCACGCTCGGCACGTCGGCGACAGCCCGGTTGAGTACGATCACCGGCCGCTGCTTGGCGATCATCCGGATCGCCGAGTCCGACATCCGTGAGGTGGCCAGCACGATCCCGTCGACCAGGGAGACGGCCCGTTCCAAGGCTTCGCGTTCCTTGGCGCCGGACTCCTGCGCGTCGGTGAGCAGCGTCGTGTAGCCGGCCTCGGTCGCCGCCGCCTGCGCGCCGCGGATGATCTCGTTGTAGAACGGATTCGTCACGTCCGAGATGACCAGGCTGATCATCGACGTGCGGCCCGTGGGCAGGGCGCGGGCGAGCGGGTTCGTACGGTAGCCGAGTTCCGCGGCGACCACCCGGATACGTTCGGCGGTTTCGGCGTTGACCCGGCCGGGCCGGGCGAACGCCCGCGACACCGTGGAGGAGGCGACACCGGCGGCACGGGCCACGTCGTAGATGGTCGGAGACTTCGCCCCCGCATCCGCCATGTTTCCCCCTTGTTTCCCGGGAGCGCGACGCTATCTCGCAGCGCAACATTTGGCAACCGCTTGCCAGCCTGCGGTGAGTGCGGTGAGCTGGGAACCGGCGACGGAGGAGGATCAAGAATGGGCGGCACGGAGGTCGAGGTCATGATCGGCCGGCTCGGCGAGCTGCTGACCGGAGTCGACCGGCTGGCGGTGGCCTTTTCCGGTGGTGTCGACTCATCGCTGTTGCTGGCGCTCGCGGCACGGGCGCTGGGCCGGGATCGGGTGATCGCTGTGCTCGGGGTTTCGCCGAGTCTGCCGGGACACGAACGGGCCGTCGCGCACGACACCGCCCGGCATATCGGGGTTCCGGTTGTCGAAGTGGTGACCTACGAAGGTGACCGGGCGGCTTACCAGCGCAACGGCCCGGACCGATGTTTCCACTGCAAGGACGAGCTGTTCACGCGCATCAGCGACGACGTTCTCGCCGAGTACCGGGTGGACGCGGTCGCGTACGGGGAGAACGCCGACGACGCGCGCCGTTCCGACCGGCCCGGCGCCCGAGCGGCGGCCGCACACCGGGTGCTGCGGCCATTGGCCGAGCTCGGCCTCGCCAAGACGGACGTGCGCCGCCTCGCCGCCGCCTGTGGTCTTTCCAGCGCCGCCAAGCCCGCCGCGCCGTGCCTGGCGTCGCGGATACCGCACTTCAGCGACGTGACTCCGGCGAAGCTCGCGCAGATCGAGCGGGCCGAAGCCGGCCTGCGGCGGCTCGGCTTCACCGACCTGCGCGTGCGTCACCACGGCGACGTCGCCCGCATCGAACTACCACCGGACGACCTACCCACAGCGGTCAGCGGCCCGATGCGTGATGCCGTACACGCCGCCGTCCTCGATGCGGGGTTCCGGTTCGCCGCGCTGGACGTCGCCGGCATCCAGTCCGGCGCGTTCACCCTGCCGCTGGTGCAGATCGCCGGTGTCTGACAGCCTCGGCTACGCCGATCTCGATTGGGACCGGACCGCCCGGCGCGGCTACCCGGAAGCCGTCTACTGCGCGGGCAAGACCCCGGCACAGGTCGCCGGCATCGCCGCCGCGGTCCGCGAGCGCCCCGACGTGGTCACCCTGTTCACCCGGGCCGACCAGGACCATGCCGCCGCGGTCCTGGCCGAGCTGCCGGACGCCCGCCATGAACCCGACGCCGCCCTGCTGGCCTGGCCGCTTACTGTCCCACCGGCCACCGGTGGCCTGGTCGTGGTGGTCGCCGCCGGCACCTCCGACCTGCGCGCCGCCCGGGAGGCCGAACTGACCGCCCGTTACCTGGGCCGCCCCACCGAACTGGTGGTCGACGTCGGAGTCGCCGGGCTGCACCGGATCCTGGCCCGTGTCGACCTGCTGCGCCGGGCCCGGGCGGTGGTGGTGGCCGCCGGGATGGACGGGGCTCTGCCCAGCGTCGTCGCGGGCCTGGTCGCGGCACCTGTCGTGGGCCTGCCGACCTCGGTCGGCTACGGCGCGGCGTTCGGCGGTCTGGCGCCGCTGCTGACCATGCTGAACGCCTGCGCGCCGGGGGTCGCCGTGGTGAACATCGACAACGGCTACGGGGCCGGTCACCTGGCCGCCCAGATCGCCGCGGACCCAGCATCGTGAGCCGGCGCGCCTGGATCGACGCGTCCGCCGGGGTTGCCGGTGACATGCTGCTCGCAGCGCTGCTCGACGCGGGCGCCCACATCGGCGCGGTGCAGTCAGCGATCGACGTGGTGGTGCCGGAATCGGTGCGCGTCAGCACGACTGAGGTCACCCGGGCGGGTCTGCGCGCCTGCAAGGCTCACGTCGACGCTCACGCCGAGAGCCCGCCGCACCGCACATGGGCGTCGATCCGGACCCTGCTGGCCGGCGCCGACCTTCCCACCGCGGTACGTGAGCGGGCCACAGCCGTCTTCGCCCGCCTGGCCGAGGCCGAAGCGCGAGTGCACGGCGTCACCGCCGGCGATGTGCACTTTCATGAGGTGGGTGCGCTCGACGCCATCGCCGATGTGGTCGGCGTGTGCGCGGCGCTGCACGACCTCGATGTCACCTCGGTCTCCTGCGGTCCGGTCGCCGTCGGCTCCGGCCACGTCCGGGGAGCCCACGGCCGGTTGCCGGTGCCGGTGCCGGCCGTCGCGGAACTCGCGCGCGGCTGGCAGGTGTCGGCCGGCGGCCCGGGTGAACTGGCCACCCCGACCGGCATGGCGCTGATCCGGGCCCTCGCCCCGGTGTGCGAGGACCTTCCCCCGATGACGCTCGACACCGTCGGCGTGGGCGCCGGCGGACGGGACCGCCCGGACCGGGCCAACGTCGTACGCGTCCTGATCAGCGTTGCGCCCCTGACCGGCGTGGGAATGGCGGCCGATGCCGGGACTGAGCAGGCCGTGCTGCTGGAATGCAACGTCGATGACCTCGATCCGCGGCTGTGGCCGGGTGTGCTCACCGGCCTGATGGAGCGCGGCGCCGCGGACGCGTGGCTGGCGCCGATCGTGATGAAGAAGGGCCGCCCCGCGCACACGCTCAACGTGCTCTGCGCGCCGGACCGGGCGGATCGCCTGCGGGACCACATGTTCGAGCACACCAGCACGCTCGGCATCCGCGCATCACCGAGGCGCAAGACCGTGCTGGACCGGCTCTTCGTGACGGTGCAGGTCCGCGACAGGTCGATCCCGGTCAAGGTAGGCCACCGCCACGGTGTGATCGTCCAGGCCATGCCCGAGTTCGACGACGTCGCCGAGCTCGCCCGTGGCTTGGGGCTGCCCGAGCGTGTGGTGTTGCAGGAAGCCCTGTCAGCCGCGGCTGCCGCGGGTTATGCCCCCGGCGGCAAGCTGGCGCTTGGCTGACGGCGGTCCCATCGTGCGAGCAGCCGCTGGACCACTTCTGCGGGCGCGGCGTGGACGTCGACGACGATGCCCGTCTCATCGGGTTCGAGCTCTTCCAATGTCTCCAGCTGCGAGTTCAGCAGCCCGGCCGGCATGAAGTGCCCCTGCCGGGCGGTCAGCCGGTCGGTGAGCAACTCGGTGCCGGCGCGCAGGTGGACGAAGTGCAGCGGGCCGGCGCCCGCGGTGAGCAGGTCGCGGTAGCGGCGGCGCAGCGCCGAGCAGGCCAGCACGACCGGACGGCCGGCCGCGCGTTCGGCGGCGACCGTGACGGCGCACGTGTGCAGCCACGGCTCCCGGTCCTGGTCGGTGAGAGGGATACCGGCCGCCATCATGGTCTTGTTGGCCGCCGGGTGCAGGTCGTCGGCGTCGATGAAGACAGCACCGGGGACGGCTGCGGCGAGCAGAGTTCCGATGGTGGACTTGCCGCTCCCGGACACTCCCATCACCACGATGGCCTGCGACATGAAGAGCTCCTTGATCAGGTGGCCGGCCGGCGGCACGGGCGAGGGGGTCCCGCGCCGCCGGTGGATCGATCAGGCCGGTTTGCGGTGGCCCAGTTCGCGCCAGCGGCGGCGCAGCTCCTGGGCGGCGGCCTTGGGGCGGCGGTCGCGGGTGAACACACCCTTCTTGTTGCCGTCGACGCGGTGGATGCCGTGTGAGGTCTGGAAATCGGCGAAGTTCCAGACGTGTTCGCCGACGAACCCGTCGATGCGGTCGAAGACGCGGTGGTGCATGGCCAGGAACGCCGACTGGTATTCCTCGGTCCACGGGGTGTCCCAGATCGAGTGCAGGCCTGCCTGGGTGTCGGCGCCGTACTCACTCATCATGATCGGTTTACCGAACCGGGCCAGCCAGCCCCGCAGATCCTGCTCGAGGTACTGCTCGGCGGTGGCCAGGTCACCGGTGGCGATGTACCAGCCGTAGTAGCGGTTGATCGACAGCACGTCGAACAGGTCGGCGATCTGATCGTTGGCTGCGGCAGCGAACATGACCGCCGAATAGGTCAGCGGCCGGGTCGGATCGAGCGTGCGTGCCAGCTTCACCAGCGGCTCGAAATACTCGCGGGCCCCGTCCTCGTTGGAGGCGGGCTCGTTGGTCAGCGACCACATGACGACACTCGGGTGGTTCTTGTCCCGCGCGATCAGCTCGCGGATGGCTTGGGCGTGCGCATCGCGGGTGTCGTCACCGAACGTCTCCGGCGAGAACGTCTGCCTGGGCGGGGCGCCGGTCAGCCCCGAGACGACGGCCAGGTTGAGGCCGACGGCGGCGGTCTCGTCGATGACGACGATGCCGTGCCGGTCGGCGAAATCCATGACCTCTTCGGCGTACGGGTAGTGCGACGTCCGGAACGAGTTGGCGCCGATCCAGTCGAGCAGCTGGAAGTCGTGCACGAGATACGCGTCGTCGTGGCCCTTGCCGCGCACGGGTGTGTCCTCGTGCTTGCCGAATCCGGTGAAGTAGAACGGCTCGCCGTTGATGAGGAAGTCGGTGCCGCGGACCTCGACCGTGCGTACCCCGAAGGGTTGTTCGTAGATGTCGTGGCCGTCGATCGAGGCTTCGAGCGTGTAAAGGTAACCGGCGCCGGGCTGCCACAGCGTCGGGTTCTCGATCTTCGCGACCCCATCGGCTCCGACCGCGACCTGCGCCCCCGACGCATCTAGGATCCGCACCCGCGCTGATGCCGGCTCGACCTCGTAGTGCACCATGCCGTCGAGGTCGGTCACGACAGTCACGTCGGTAACGTGCACCTCCGGGACGCTGTGCAGCCAGACCGAGCGGTGCAGACCGGCGTAGTTGTAGAAGTCGTGCTGGTACTGCTGCCGTTTGCGGCCGGCCTGGTCGACGGTGATGGTGCCCGGCGGAATGGTGGCTTCGGTGAGCTCGTTGTTGACGCCGATGGTCAGCCGGAACTCGGCGCCGGCGGTGACCAGATCGGTGATGTCGGCATCGAACGGGGTGTACCCGCCGACGTGCTCGGCCACCAAGGTGTCGCCGACGTAGACGCGGCCGTGGTGGGTGGCGGCCTCCACGCGTACCAGGATCCGCTCTCCGGTCCAGCCGCGCGGCACCCGGACGGTGCGCCGGTACCAGGCCCAGCCGACATGGTCGCGGATCGCCGGGTCGGTGAACAGGTCGTTGTAGCTGGCCGGGACGGCCGCTTCGAGCGTGGTGTCCGGGTCGAACGCGTCGCCGACCGAGAAGTGCCAGAGCCCGTCGAGGCTGATCTGCTCGCGGGTGGGGGTGGGGCGGGGCTTGAGCATGTCAGAGTCCGTTCCGGCGGGCGACGGATCCGAGCCAGGCCAGGCTCGGTTTGGGGGTGCGCACGAACGTCTCGCGGTCGACGGCGATCAGCCCGAAGGTGGGCGCCCAGTGGCCCCATTCGTAGTTGTCGAGCAGGCTCCAGTGCAGGTAGCCGCGCACGTCCACACCATCGGCGACGGTCTCGGCGAGGCCTTCCAGAGCTGCCTTCGTGTACGCGATGCGGCGCTCGTCGTCATTGGTGGCCATGCCGTTCTCGGTGACCACGATCGGCACGCCTTCGGTGCGCTCCCAGGTGTGGCGGACCGCCATGGCGAGCGCGTCCGGCCGACATGCGGTGCCGACCAGGGTGTTGTCCGGGTGCACCGGGTGCGGCTCGATGCCGTTCTCGTTCACCCACATGCTGGAGTAGGACTGCACGCCGACGAAGTCGTCGCCCTTGGCGCCGTCCAAGTACAGGTCCTCCCGGGCGTACCGGACCTCGCGCAGTTTCTCCTCACCGCCGGGCCGGGCCACCAGGGCCTGGTTGGCGATGGTCCAGCCGACCTTGGCGCCGGTCCGCTCCCGGACGATGTCGCGGACGGCGTGGTGGGCCTCGACCAGCCGGTGGCCGATCGCAGGGTCCGGGCTGGGCAGCACCGGGCGCTCGCCGGTGTCGACGGTCGGGCTCTGCCACTCGCCGGAGGCGGCGAGCCGGGCCATCATCGTCATGATGGCGAGCATGTTGGGTTCGTTCATGGTGCAGACCCACGGCACCCCGTCGAGGATGCCGGTGACGGTCTCGGCGTAGGCGCGGAACCGGTCGATCGCCCGCTCCCCCATCCAGCCGCCCTCGGCGGCGAACCAGCGCGGGTTGGTGAAGTGGTGCAGGGTGACGACCGGCGTCAGCCCGAGGTCGAGGGCGATGTCGATCATGCGCCGGTAGTGGGCGAGTTCGGCCCGGGAGATCAGGCCGGGCTCGGGTTCGATGCGCGCCCATTCGATGCCGAACCGGTAGGAGTTCAGGCCGGCGTCGGCGAGTAGGCGCATGTCCTCGGCGTAGCGGTGGTAGCTGTCGCAGGCGTCGCCGCTGCGTTCCATGCCGGGCATCGCGCCCTCGGCCGCCCAGAAGTCGCTGTTGACGTTGTTGCCCTCGATCTGGTGCGGCGCGGTGGCCGCGCCCCAGAGGAAGCCGTCGGGAAAGGTGGTCATCGCAGGGTCCTCATCTGTTGCACGGTGGTGCGGAAGGCGTCGTCCGCGGCGAGCCGCGGGTCGATCTCGGTCAGGTCGAAGCCGGAGGCGGCGATCGCTGTCGCGCACCCGGTGGCGGGTCGGCCGGCGGCGCGTTCGAGCCGGGCGACCGGGACGATGCGCAGCCGCAGCTTGGTGAGCGCGTCCTCGGCGATCTGTGCCAGGCGGTGCTCGATGCGGGGGTTGGTGAACCGCTCGGCGAGGGCCTTGCGGTAGTCGTCGATCTCCAGATCAGGCAGGTGACGGGCGGCTTCGTCCCAGAGCGCCTCGACCTCGGCGCGGCAGGCCGGATCGGTGAAGGCCTGCGCGACGGTGGTGTGTCCCCGCCCGCGGCCGGCGGCGGCGAGCAGCGTGTGGGCGCCGTTGAGCAGCCACAACTTGCGGGTCTCCCACGGGCCGATTTCGGCGACGAACCGTGCTCCGGCGCTTTCCCACGCCGGCCGGCCGGACGGGAAGTCGCCGCAGAGCGCCCAGTCGGAGAACGGCTCGGTGACCACCGGCGCCTCGTCTCGCGCCCCGGTCGCCGCCTGCACCCTGGCGGTCTCCTCCGCGGTGACGCGCGGGGTGATCCGGTCGACCGACGTGGAGACCACCGAGACGCCGGTGGGCAGCCAGTCACGCAGTTCGGGTGAGACCTGTTCGGCGAGCGTCTCCAGGGCGAGCCGCACGGCTTCGCCGTTCGCGGCGAGGTTGTCGCACGGCACGATCGCGAGCGGCGGCGCGGCGGCCCGGCGGCGCGCTTCCAAACCCATCAGGGTACGGCCGAGCACCGTGCCGGGAGCCGTGGCGCCGTGCTCCGCCCGTACCCGCAATGACGCTCTCAGCAGTTCGATGTCGGCGACCACCGCGGGATCGGACAGGTCGGGGCCGCCGCCCGGCGCCAGCCGGTAGGCCGCCTCGGTGACCGTAAGGGTGAACAGCGCCGTCCGCGGATGGCCCAGCATCCGGGTGAGTTCCCGGGTGTCGGTGCCGGGAACGGCCCGCACGATGCTGGCGACGGTGGCGAACCGGTCGCCCTCCCGCGCTCGTTCGACGAGCGTGTAGACGCCCTGCTGCGCGGTCAACCGCTCGGCGAGCCCGGCGCTACGGCCGGTGAACGCGACGATGCCCCAGTCGGCGGCGTCTGCGGCGCGGTCGGTGTACCAGGCCTGATGAGCGCGGTGGAACGCGCCGAGACCGAGGTGCACGATCCGCTCCGGCCGATCACCCGGCGTGGTGCGGGAGAGAAGGGGGCTCATGGCGTTCATCTGAGCCGTGGGCCGGCGAGCCGGTCAATCGGTTGCCGCTTGTTGTCGACCATCACCCGATAATGCTTGCCTCCACGGCAAAGTTGCAAATTTTGCAACCAAGAGCGATGGTGGGGGCATGACAGAACACGCTGCCCGCAGCCCTCGGCTGTCAGTGCAGCTCTACAGCGTGCGCGACCAGCTCGCCGCCGACCTCGACGGCACACTCGCCCGGCTGGCGGCTCTCGGCATCGACGCTGTCGAGCCCTATACGGTGTTCGACCGGCCCGACGAACTGGCAGCTGCCCTCGCCCGACACGGCCTCGCGGCACCCACCGCGCACGCGCCGCTGCTGTCCGACCAGATCGAGTACCAGGGGCATCTCGTGCCGCTGCCGCCACCCGCGATCGCCTTAGAGGCGGCGCGGGCCGTAGGTGCCCATGTCGTCTTCGACCCGATGACGTCACCGCAACGCTGGCGCACGCCCGCAGACGTGGCGGCCACCGCCGCCCGGCTCAATGCCGCCGCCGAGACAGCGGCCGGCTTCGGACTGCGCGTGGGCCACCACAACCATTCCTTCGAGTTCCACCAGCGCTTCGACGATGTCAGCGCATACGAATACTTCGTCTCCCTGCTCGACGAGTCGGTGCTGCTCGAGGTCGACCTTTACTGGGCGGCGCTCGCCGGGCAGGACCTTCCCGCACTGCTGCAGCGGCTCGGGTCCCGGGTCCACGCGGTGCACGTGAAGGACGGCTCGGTTGTCGCCGACCCGTTCGTGTCGGCGGCGAGCTACGACGCCGTACTGCTCGGGCAGCGGCCGGTCGGTGCCGGTGAACTGGGCGTGGCCGCGGCTCTGGACGTGGCTGGCAACGTACCCCTGCACGTGATCGAGTTCGATCACGCGGCCGACCCGCTCACCGCGATCGGGGAGTCGGTGCGGTACCTGCGAGAAAGGGCGATGCCGTGACCCAGCCGGGACTTCGGGAACGCAAGAAGGCGGCGACCAGGGCGACGCTGAGCCGCACCGCGTGGTCGATGATGCTGGAACAGGGCCTGGACGCGGTGACACCCGAATCGGTGTCCGCGGCCGCCGACATGGCGCCGCGAACCTTCCGGTACCACTTCCGCAACCGCGAGGAGGCGATCCTCGACGAACTCGCCCAGCAGCATCTGACCCTGGCCGACCAGATCCGGGCCCGCCCCGCACAAGAGCCGATCTGGGACTGTCTGCTGGCGGTACTGCCGCCGGCAGTCGCGCAGATGTGCGGCGACCGCACCGTCTTCGCCACTCTCATGCGGGTGATCGGCGACAACCCGGCCATGCTGGCGCAGAACCTGGTGGTGCTGGAGCACAGCCGGCTCTCCCTGGCCCGGGCCATCAACGAACGGACCAGCACGGAAGTGCACACCGCCACCTTCGCGAACCTGCTCGCCGGCGCGGCTGTCACCGCGATCAGCACCTCGGTGGCCCACTGGGCGCAGAGCACCACCGACACGGATCTGGCCGACCTGCTGACCAGTTGCCTGACCCAGCTACGCCGGGGTCTGCCGTGACCCTGCTGATCTGTAACCCGATCGACCTGTCCTACCGCGTGCAGCAGGTCGTCAACGGCCGGCGCCGACGGGTCTTCCGGGAGGCGGCCGACCCGTCGGTGGTCCGCTACCGGGACCGCTACTACCTGTTCGCGTCCATGTCCGGTGGCTTCTGGCACTCGGGCGACCTGCACACCTGGGAGTTCGTTGCCACGCCCGGCCTGCCGGTCTACGACTACGCCCCGGACGTACGGGAGATCGACGGCCGGCTCGTCGTCTGCGCCTCCCGGCGCGGTAAGCCATGCGACTTCTACCGCAGCGCCGGCCCCAAAGCCGGAGACTGGGAAGTGATCCCCGGCGAGGTCGCGTTCTGGGACCCGAACCTGTTCCAAGACGACGACGGCCGCGTCTACCTGTACGAGGGCTGCTCGGCGAACGCCCCGATCCGCGGGGTCGAACTCGACCGGGCCACCCTGCGCCGCATCGGCAAACCGGTCGCGCTCATCGGCGGCCGACCGGACCAGCACGGCTGGGAACGGCCCGCCGAGGACTTCGACCCCGAACGGATCAAGCGTCCATTCGTCATGCGCCTGATGTTCGGCCGCCGCCCGTTCATCGAAGGCGCCTGGATGGTCAAACACGCGGGCCGCTACCAGCTGCAGTACGCAGCACCAGCGACACAGTTCAACGGCTACGCCGACGGCACCTACATCGGCAATTCCCCACTCGGCCCGTTCGAGTACGAACCGCACTCCCCGTTCTCCAGCAAACCGGGCGGCTTCGTCACCGGCGCCGGGCACGGATCGACGTTTCAAGATGAGCACGGCAACTGGTGGCACGCGGCGACCATGCGGATCTCGGTGCACCACGACTTCGAACGGCGCCTCGGCCTGTTCCCGGCCGGTTTCGACGACGACGGGGTGTTCTTCTGCAACCAAGAGTTCGCCGACTACCCGCTGGCGCTGCCTGACGCACCAGCCGACCCGTGGTCGCTGACCGGCCGCTGGATGCTGCTGTCGGCCGGCTGCGCGGTGACCGCCTCAAGCACCGACCCGGCGCACCCCGCCCACCTGGCCGTCACCGAGGACATCCGCACCTGGTGGAAAGCGGCCACCACGGAGCCCGGTGAATGGCTGACCGTCGCACTACCGGCCGACAGCCTCACCCACGCCATCCAGGTCAACCCGATCGAAGACGGCCCCGGCGACCCGCCCGCACCGTCCGACCCCGGCCAGAAAGGGCTGCTCGGACACCGATTCATCGACACCGGCGATGTCGCCGCACCGTTTCTGCTGGAAGGCTCCGCCGACGGCACGACGTGGACGCCGCTGCGCGACGCCACCAGCGACGGCCGCTCACACGACCTCGTCGTGCTGGCCGAGCCGCAGCCGTTGCGGTTCGTTCGGGTCACCGGCGGCCGGCATCCGCTCGGCACCGCCTTCGCCGTCACCGGGCTGCGGGTCTTCGGGCTCGGCACCGGCCCATTGCCGGCCGCGGCGCGGGCGTCCGCCCGGCGCACCGACCCGCTCACCGCACACATCAGCTGGCCGGCCGCCGCAGGGGCACGCGGCTACAACGTCCGCTACGGGCTGGCCCCGGACAAGCTCTACCACTGCTGGCAGGTCGACGGCGCCACCGCACTCGACCTGCGTTCACTCAATGCGGGACACGCCTACTGGGTCGCCGTCGACACGTTCAACACCAACGGCGTCACCCGTGGCACCCCCGTACCGATCGAGGAGACTTCACGGTGACCACTCCCTACGACCTGAGCATCGACGCGCCCTCGGCCCGGCCCCTGCTGTCCTGGAAACCCGGTCGCGGCAGCACTTGGCATGCGCACGCCCGCGTCGACGGCGTCGCGATGCCGGCCGCCACCGTGTCGCAACACCTGTTCGTCGCCTGGCCTTGGCGCGACCTGACCAGCGGCCAGACGGTCCAATGGCAGGTCGGCGACTCGCCCTGGCACACCTTCGAGGTGGGTCTGCTCGACGAGGACTGGACCGCATCCTGGATCTCCCCCGCCGAAACCACCACGCCACCGCTCGGGCAGCGACCCGCCTACACGCTGCACGGCCGTTTCGAGGTGACCGGTGAGGTGGCGCGCGCCCGGCTCTACGCCACCGCGCTCGGCGTCTACGAGGCCTTCGTCAACAGCGACCGCGCCGGCGACGCCGAGCTCACCCCCGGCGCCACCTCCTACGCCGACACCCTGTACGCCCAGGCCTACGACGTCACCGCCGCCCTGCATCCCGGCGACAACACCGTCGAGGTGCTGCTGTCCGACGGCTGGTACCGCGGCATGAACGGCACCTGGCGCAAACCCGGCGCGTGGGGCGAGCGCACCGCCGCCCGCGTGGAGCTGCACCTGCGCTACACCGACGGCCGTACGCAGGTCGTACGGTCCGGCGGTGACTGGACCTCCCAGCCCAGCGCCGTCACGGCCGCGGACCTGATGAACGGGCAGACCACCGACTTCACCTACGCCGCGCCGGCACCGGCGCCGGTGCTCGTCGACGCGGTCACCGCCCCGCCCGTCGACGTCTCAACCGCCCCGCCGGTGCGCCGGATCGAGCAGCTGCGCCCACGCTCGCTCCAGCGCCACGCGAACGGCTCGTGGATCGCCGACTTCGGCCAGAACGCCGCCGGCTGGATCCGGCTGTCCGACCTCGGCCCGGCCGGCACCCGTACCGTCATCGACCACGGCGAGCATCTCGACGCCACCGGCGACCTCACCACCTCGCACCTGGACAGCGCAAAGCCGGGACAGCCGCCGATCCCGTTCGTGCAACGCGACCAGGTCGTCTCCGCCGGAACACCCGGGGATGTGTTCGAGCCCCGGCACACCGTGCACGGCTTCCGGTACGCCCGGATCAGCCGGGGAGACGTACCCCTGGACCCGCATGCTCTGGTCATGCAGGTGGTGCATACCGACCTGCCGCGCACCGCCACGTTCACCTGCGGCGACGACGACATCAACCGGCTGCACGAGATCGCCGACTGGAGTTTCCGCAGCAACGCCGTCGACGTCCCCACCGACTGCCCCACCCGCGAGCGACTCGGCTGGACCGGCGACTATCAAGTCTTCGCTCCCACCGCAGCCCGTCTGTACGACGTCGACGGCTTCAGCCGCAAATGGCTGCGTTCGGTGCGCGACGACCAGCTCGCCGACGGCCGCATCGTCAACACCTCCCCCGACCACGCCCGCCTCAAGGTGATCGACAACCCGGAGGCCGGCCACATCACCGGCTCCGCCGGCTGGGGCGACGCCATCGTCACGGTGCCCTGGGTGCTCTACGAGACTTACGGTGACCGCCAAGTTCTGGCCGAGAACGTCGACGCCATAGTCCGGTGGGTCGAGTGGGCGCTGGGCAAGGCCCGCGACGCCCGGCACCCGTCCCGGGTCGAGCGCAGCGCCGAGCCGCTGCCGCACGAGCAGTACCTCTGGGACGGATCCTTCCACTGGGGTGAGTGGCTGGAACCCGGCGACCCGGGGCCCGCCGCCAACCCGATGGCATGGTTCATGGCCGACAAGGGAGAGGTCGGGACGGCGTACCTATACCGCTCGGTCCGGACCCTGGCCCAGGTCGCGGCTGAGCTGGGCCGCGACGAGGAGGCTATCCGGTACGCCGGCATCGCCGAGCAGGTTCGCGCTGCCTGGCAGACGGAGTTCCTCGACGGCGGCCAACGCAGGCAGGCCTTCTACGTCCGGGCTCTCGCCTTCGGCCTGGTGCCGCCCGAGTTGAGGGCAACGTTCGCCGGCGAGCTGGTCACGCTGATCCGTGCCGCCGGAACGCATCTGGGCACCGGGTTCCTGTCCACCGCCGACCTGCTGCCGGTGCTCGCCGACACCGGTCACGCCGACGTCGCCTACGACCTGCTGTTCCAGCGCACCTCACCGTCGTGGCTGGGCATGCTCGACCGCGGCGCCACCACGATCTGGGAGGACTGGGACGGGGTCAGCGCCGACGGCACCGCGACCGCCTCGCTCAACCACTACAGCAAAGGCGCGGTGATCCGTTTCCTGCACACCCACACCCTGGGTCTGCGGCAGGCGCCCGGCTCCATCGCGTGGGAACGTTTCGTCGTCGCGCCCGTGCCGGACGAGCGGATCGGCTGGGCACGGGGCACGTTCGATAGCCCACAGGGTCTCATCACGGTGAGCTGGCGGCTGGCGGACGGGGACCTGCTCGTCGAGGTCGAGGTGCCCGCGGGCGCCACCGCGGAGATCGTCTTCCCGGACGGCGAGCGGCTGGACGCCCGTCAGGGGCGACACGTCGAATATCGGCCGGTCAAGCCGTAGGTGTGAGCACCGCCGTCAGGATCCGGGACAGATCCGGGTCCGACGGCGGGCTGCCGTGCGCCGGCTCCCACATGACCACGGCCTGGAACAGCACATAGGCGATGACCGGCACGTCGCTGGCGGGGCTGAGCTCGCCGCGTTCCACCGCGCGTTGCAGTTGCCGGTGGTACCCGGCGAGGGGTGGGCCCGTAGCGGTGGGCACCAGCACGC
>NZ_JBEZXU010000064.1:0-65899 GCF_040638175.1 Actinoplanes sp. NPDC026670 | reverse complement strand
CGCTCTCGGGGTCCCGTTCCCGGTGGTCAGCCTCGCCCGCCCCCGCTAGCCGTCGCTGACGGCGGTTATGGGGTGCCGTTTCCCGCGGTGAGCGACGGCTGAGCCCGCGGGCCGTCGCTCACCGCGGTTATGGGGTGCGGTTTCCCGCGGTGAGCGACGGCTGAGGCCGCTAGCCGTCGCTGACGGCGGTTGTGGGGTGCGGTTTCCCGTGGTGGGCGACGGCTGAGCTCGCGAGCCGTCGCTGGGCGCGGTTATGGGGTGCGGTTTCCCGCGGTGAGCGACGGCTGGCGGTCGGGGGTTCAGCGCAACGTCGGCACTGCGCCGCCGTCGACGTGGGTGGCGTGGACTCCCGGCAGCTTGGCGAGCCAGTCGGACAGGATCGTGGACAGGGCGGCGGCGGTGGGCGGACGGCGGCCGAGGCCGACGGCATACTCGCGCAGCCCAGGGCCGGTGGTGAACGGTCGCGGCCATGCGTGTGCGCCCTCGACACCTGACGACTCCAGCGCGGTCAGCAACGCCCGCACCCGGCCACGGAACCGGCCGACGGTCTCCTCGAACGGTTCGCCGGGCACGGGCTGCACCGAAAGCACCGCCCACGCCCGGTGCCGCCGGTGCGGTGGGGTAGCCGGCCGGCCCTCCCACGACTGGTACAGCTCTTCGGTGAGCAGGTCACGCAGGTCCGCGCTGACCTGACCGGAGCAACTGCGGATCGGGGCCGAGGGAGTCAGAATCGTCATCGGGTACGCCCCCACGGGCGCCGAGCCGGTGAGAGTGACCGGAGAGGCCCAGTCCCACGCCGCCCAGGTGGCGAAGAACTGCCGCAGCAACTCGGCCGGCGGCAGGTCACCGGAGTCCACCGCGGTCCGGGCGGCCAGCACCACCCACGCCAGCCCGGGCAGCCCGCCGAACGGCGCCGAATCCAGTCCCCGCGCCCGAGCCCACGCCTTCACCTCGCGAGCCAGCCCGACGAAGCCGGGTGCGGAGGCGGTCGCGGCGAGGACGGCCTCGGCGTCGGAGACGGCACTCAGCGCGATCGCCGACGGCTCGTCCAGTTCGGCGCGCCGAACGACAGCCGAGGCCACCGGCAGTCCACCGGAACCGACGGTGACCAGGTCGACCGCGAGCCCGCCACCGGACAGCCGCAGGCCGGGCACGCGGGCGCCGATCACCGGCCGCACCGACCAGGCCGGCCCGACCGCGCCGGACACCCGCCGCCGCAGATCATCGACGTCGGCCGAGCCGGGGAGAACGGCCACCAGGTCCAGGTCGGCGCCGGGCAGCTCACATCCGAGCCGCCGCGACCCGGCCAGGTGCACGACCGCCTCGGGCAGGGCCGCCCGCAAGACGCCGAGCAACCCGCCTGCAGCGGGACCGTCCGCCTCGGGAGCCGGGGGCGGGTCGGGGAGCCAGCGCAGCTCGCCGGTGCCCAGCAGCAGCTCCGCGCGGGGCTGCATCGGCTCGGAGCCCCGGCGGGACAGCAGGATCAGCCGGTCCACCCGGGCGGCCGCCGGAGCGAGACGGGTGGTGACCGGCCCGGTGGCGCGGCCGAGCGTCAGGTGGGGCGTGTACCCCTCGGCACGCCCGCGGCACTGCGGGAACCGGCGTTGCAGCGCCCGGTGCAGGGCCGCCCACGGTTCCGGGCGCTCGGCGGCCGGGTCGAGCCAGATCGTCGAGTCGTCACGGTGCGCGAATGTCCGTACCCCCGAAAGGTTTGCCTCGAACGGGGAGACCTCGGCCGCCGCGGCCGCCAGATGGGGCGCGGCGTCCTCGAAATCGGCTTCCGGAAGGAAGCCGAAAAGCACGTTGACGTGCGGCGGCCACCTGTCGAACTGCGGATCGAGCGTCCGCCGGACGTCCTGGAGCGGCGGCCACAGACGCCGGGGAGGCAGCCACGCGAGCGCCGTCCGGGCCGTCGGCCGCGCGTCGGAGGCCGCGGCCGCACCGGCCGCCAATTCGGCGATCACCCCGAAATGATCAGAGGCAAAAAGATCATCCTGGGGTACGTGACCCGCCAGCCCCGCATTCACCACGGCGAGTTCCGCGCCCCGCAGCAGGATCCGGTCGAGCCGTGCGGCCCGGCCGGTCAGCGAACCGACGGCCGCGAGCGGGTTCCGGACCGGGTCGAAGGTGGCCGTCCGGTCGTCCGGCCCGTGCACCTCCACCCAGGCGTCGCGCAGCCCGAGCCGCCGGGCCGGCAGGTCCCCGCCGTCGTTGACGTCACCGACGACCACCACCGGCACGTCCAGCCCGGCCAGCCCACCGGCGAGGTCGGCGAGTTCGATGTCGCGCCGCCCCGGCCCGTCGGCGGAGTGATCGCTGGTCAGGTGAACGGTGGCCACCACCACCGGCCCGTCCACAGTGATCGCGGTGACCTGCTTGTACGGCCCGAGCACATGCCGCCCCGACTCCAGCACCGGAATCCGGCTGAGCAGCAGCACGCCGCTGTCGTCGACATCCCGGCCGGCCGGGTCCGTGCACAGCGTGTAGTGGTTGCGCACCCAGTCGGCGGCGAGCAGAAGCTCCAGCAGCGGCCGCTCCACCTCCTGGAGGGCGATCACGTCGGCGTCGGCCCGTTCGAGTTCGTCGACCAGCAGCGGCCGCCGCCGGGCGGTGTCGATCAGGTCGGCGTCGTAGCGGTCCCACAGCGTGTTCCAGGTGAGCACCCGTAGGCCGGTGACGGGAGCTGCGGAAACCGGTTCGGCCGGCGCCCAGCGGTCGAGTTTCCAGGCGTGCGGGGTGCGGGCGGTGAAGAACGGCGCGCTCAGCCGCCGCTGCACCCGGACCTGCCCGGCGGCCGACGAGCCGATCAGGTCGACACCGGTGGCCCGGTCCCACACCCGTTCACCGTCGGCTTCGATGTACACCACCCGATGCCACGGAATGTCACCACCGGGCACGAACGCGGGCAGCGGCACCCGTTTGGCCTCGGCCCCGCGCACGTCGACGCCGAACACGAACCGGGCCGGGTCGAGCCGGGGATCCCAGCGCACCCGGTGATAGATCTCCTCACTGGTACGCATCGCCGAACCGTAACGTGCGGCTTCGCTGCCCGCACCCGGTTAATCCAGCCCGAACACCTCGGCGAGCCCGGTCACCTGGATCGCCTTGAGCACCGGCGACGAGGGGTTGATCAGGGTGACCGTGACTCCGGCGGCCGCCGCCGCGTTGCGGACACTGACCAGGGCGCCCAGCGCGTACGAGTCGATCAGCTCCACCGCGGAGACGTCGATCTGTAGAAACCGGTAGGTGGACGCCTGCGCCGCCGCCGCAAGGTTGTCACGAACCTCGTCGGCGTCGGCCAGGTCCAGTTCGCCGGCCAGCGCGGCACGCAGGGTGACGCCATCGCTGCCGGTCTCGTACATGATCAAAGCGCTGCCGGACATACCCCGACCGTATCGGTGATCCACAACCCGCGCCCGCCGGGGCCCAACCGTCAAGACCGCGAGCCGTCGCCCAGCGCTGGAATGCGGGCGGTTTGACCGTGCTGAGCGACGGCCGGGACGGTGGGCCGTCGCTCAGCGCTGGAATGCGGGCGGGTTTACCGTGCTCAGCGACGGCCGAGACCGCCAGCCGTCGCCCAGCGCTGGAATGCGGGCGGTTTGACCGTGCTCAGCGACGGCTGAGGGTGTTGCGGGGCGGCAGCGTCGATCAGCGCACGCATCGGCTGCCGTTCGAGTCAGGCGTCTGAGGCCGGCGGCGTCCACTGGTAGTGCACCGATGTGGTGATCTCGTGGAAGCCGCAGCGTCGCAGGATGGGGGCGCTGTCCGGGGACGCGTCGACGTGCAGCAGCCGGTATCCGTGGTCGGCTGCCTCCCGGGCGCGGACCGCGATCATCGCCCGGTAGAGGCCCCGGCCCTGCCATTCCGGGAGAGTGGTTCCGCCGAGCAGGGCGACGAACTCGGTGCCCGGCTGGTAGATCATCCAGGCGGTGCAGGCGAGCCGGTCACCGGCTTCGGCGACGAAGATCGCGATCTGCCCGGGGTCGGCGGCGATCCGGCTGGCGAGCACGTCGGTGAGCCAGGAACAGTCGAATCCCCACACCTCGGTCTGCTGGTCCGCGATGCGGCGCAGGTCGTCGGGGTCGGTGGTGCGGCGGAGCACGACGCCGTCGGGCAGGACCGGTTCGGCGGCGGCGTGGTCGGCGAAACCGATCAGCACAGTTGACGACCGCTCGGGTACGAATCCGGCCGCGGTCAGCCGTTCCGGAAGGTCGGCGGGCAGGTCGTGTGTCCGGTACTTCCATTCGACGGCCTGGCCGCGGGCCTGGAAGTAGTCACGCTGGCGGGCGATCAGCCGGTTCAGTTCGGAGCCGGTGACGCCGACGTCGCGGGGTGCCCGGAGGTGACCCATGTCCGGGGCGGCGATCCGCAGCAGCGGCCCGTCGTGTTCGTGGGTGGTGCCGGGTGGGACGGCGCCGCCCGGCATACGCATGCGTTTGTCGTAGGCGTCCAGCAGCGCTGCGGTGTCGACCATGGTCCACATGGTGCCACCGGCGGGCTGGGCACGCGGGGTCCGGCGGGCCGGGCATGCGGGCCCCGGCGGGCTGGACATGCGGGCCCCGGCGGGAGTGCCGCCGGGGCCCGGGCCGGCCGTCAGGCGGCCGGTTCGATCCAGATGTTGCGGTACTGCACCTTGTTGCCGTGGTCCTGGAGCCGGATGGCGCCGGTGGCCGGGCCTTCCGGGATGTTGCCGCCGGTGCCGTTCGGGATCTCGACGTTGCTGTGCACGGTCCGCCCGTTCCAGACGACGGTGATCCGGGCGTTCTCCGTCTTGGCCCCGCCGGCGCCGTAGCGGGCGGCGCGGAACGTGATGTCGTACGTCTGCCAGGTCTCCGGCGCCGTGGCCGCGTTGACGTCCGGCGCCTTGACCGTGTAGATCGCCCCGGCCTCGTTGTTGGCCAGAGTGGTGTCGCCGAACGAGTCGAGGATCTGCAACTCGTAGCGTTCCTGCTGGTAGACGCCACTGTTGCCACGGTTCTGCCCGGTCACGTCGTCGGGCAGCAGCGGCACCTTGAACTCGACGTGCAGCTTGTAGTCGCCGTACGCGTCCTTGGTCCGCAGGTCACCGCAGCAGACCTCGGTGGCGCCGCCGGCGATCAGCGGCCACTGGGCGCGGCGGCCGTCGGTGTGCAGCCAGTTGTCGAGGTCCTTGCCGTCGAAGAGGGTGATCCGCCGGCCGGGTTCGCGGACGCTGATCAGGTCGAGGTTGACGTGCCCGGTGTCCAGGGCGTCCACCCGGTAGGTGATGGTGTTGGCCCCCTTGCGCAGCTGGACGGTGTCGGTGACGGTCGCCCACTCCTCCCAGGTCACGGTGCTGGGCAGCGACACCTGTTTGATCTTGCGGCCGTTGACGTGCAGGCTGACCGTCTTGGTGCCGCTGAACGGGTTGGGCCCGTTGGAGTAGCGCAGCCCGACCGTGTGGTCGCCGCTGCGGTCCGCGTCGACGTGGATCGTGGTGGAGGCGTTGAGGCTGCCGAACCCGGCGGCGAACCCGATGCCGGAGAACCCGCGGTGGTCGGTGGCCAGGCCGGCCGCGCCCTCCCGGTAACCCTCCTCGGCCTCGTAGTAGACCGGCTGCGGCTGTTTACCGGGCAGCTCGTTCATGGTGTACCAGGCCTCGGTGCTCCACAGTGTCTCGCCGTCCCGGCTGGCGAACGGGCGCGGCGAGCGCAGGTGCACGATCCGGTCGCGGCGCAGGCCGGGCACGGTCAGGGTGACCGTCTTCCGGTCGGCGGAGACCTTGGCCGCGGTCACGGTCAGGGTCTGGGTGTCGACCTGGGGGCCGCCGTACTGCGCGGTCGCCGCATACCGCCACTGCTCCAGCTGGTACGCCGTGGGCAGCTTGGCGACGGTCGCGTCGGACAGCGGCTCGGTGTACTCGATCTTGAACCCGTCCGCGGTGGCCTTCATCGTCTTCATGTCGAAGACCGTGGTGCCGTTCGGCGTGAGCTTCTGCAGGCCGAACCGGAGTTTGCCGTCCTGCCCCCAGTTGCCGTCGGCGCCGAGCCCGCCGACGTAGATCGACCCGTCCGGCCCGATCGACACCCGGTTGACGCCCGCTTCCAGGCCTTGCGTGTGCCGGAATACCGCGCCCTGCTCGACGCCGTCGACCGTCTCGACCGCCGCGCGTTGCAGGCCACCGTAGGTGACGTCACCGATCAGGAACTGGCCACGGTACGGGCCGGAGTCCAGCAGCACCGGCGTGCTGGGCGAGTTGCCGATCTGGTTCTGCGGCAGCCACAGCACCGGGCGGCTCACCGGCTGCGCGTCGTACGTACCGTCGGGATTGGTGTAATGGTTGTAGAAGCCGTTGTCCTTGATCTTGATCAGTTTCGACGAGGGCAGCCAGCCGCCCTGGTTGTCGGTGACGTAGATCGAGCCGTCCGGGCCCCAGCCGATGCCGTTCGGGGTGCGCAGGCCGCCCGCGACCGTGGTGACCTGGCCGGTCCGGCGGTTGACGACGATGTGCGTGCCGCGCCCGCCGACCGGCTGCGGGTCGGTGGTGGCGCCGCCGAGGTTGATCGACACCGACAGGTTCAGGTAGAAGTTGCCGTTGCGGTAGAGCAGGCCGAACGCGAACTCGTGGAAGTTGCCGCCGAACGGCCAGACCGCGACCGTGCGCCGGCTGTCGAGCACCTGGTCGCCATCGGTGTCACGCAACTCGGTCAGCTCGTGTTTCTGCGACACGTAGACCAGGCCGTCGACCACGGCGACGCCCATCGGCTCCTTGAGCCCGCTCGCGATCTCCTGGTACGTGACGCTGCCCGGCCCGGTCTTGCCGGTCAAGTTGGAGACCAGGTAGACCTTGCCCTCGACTTTGTCGGTGCCGCCCCAGGTGGTGATCACCATCTTCTTGTCGGGCCGCCAGGCGATGCCGGTGACCTGCGGTTCGAAGCCCGGCGGGCGCAGGTCGGTGAGCGTGTAGCCGGGGTTGACCGAGGTCAGCGGCAACCCGTCACCGGGGGTGTCGGTGCCGGAGACGCACTCCTTGCGGCCCGGCGCGGTCACCCGGACGACGCCGGCGTCGGTGCTCAGCGCACTGGTCGGCACGATGGTGAAGTCGCCGGAGCCCGGGGGCCGCCAGGCCAGCCGCAGTTCCTGGCCGCCGTCCCGCTCGAAGTGCTCGACCCGCAGCGGGTGCAGGCCGGCGGCCAGGTCGATGGTGCCGTCCTTGGGCACGTTGCCGTGCAGTCCGTCGTGGTCGATGACGAGCTGGTCGCCGATCCACAGTTTCGAGCCGTCGTCGCTGGTCAGCCGGAACGTGTAGGTGCCGGCCGCGGTCGTGGTGAGGTTGGCGATCGCGTGGGTGACGAAGTTGGACTGCAATCCGAACTGCTCGTCGGTCGACCAGTCGATCGTGGGCATCAGTTTGTCCACGTTCGGCGTCTGCCCAGGTTTGAGCTCGCAGACCCGGTTGAGCGGCGCCCCGATGTCGTAGGTCCGGAGCGTCACCCCCGGCTCCTGCGCCGGTGGATCGACGGCGAACGCGGGTGTCGGCACGACTATGGCTGCGGAAATCAGAAGGGTGGCCACGGACAGACGTCTCATCTGCGCTCCCGAGTTACGGGTGTGCTTCCAGGTTGTGAACATCCTGGAGGAGTTCTATTAGGACGTCCAGATCTTTCAGCGATCAAAGGCCAAACTTTTTGATGTACGGACCAAAAGTTCAGCCGACTTTGGCCGCGGCGCCCGCGATCACCACGTCGAGGCAGTCCTGGAACAGGTCGTCGACGGTGTGGCCGGCCTGGAAGTAGTCGGTGATGGCGGCGATCGACGTCGGGTGCCGCTCAGTGAAGGCGTCCAGGTCGAAACCCTTCAGCGCCTCCACATCGGGCCGTGGGGCCTGCTCCTCGAGGACGTGACCGACCGTGAACCGCTCGACGGTCAGCACGATCACCCGCGCCTGCCGCAGCGGGACACCACGGGCCACCAGCGAGCTCATCGCCAGCTCCGAGATCGCCGACATGGTGACCGACAGCTGCGCGGCCGAGACGACCCGCGCGCCGTCCGGATGGGCGAGCAGGGCCCGGCGCAGCCGCCCGGCCAGCCCGCTCAGCCACTCCGGCCAGGGCTGATCCGGCGCGGGCGGCGTCAGATCGCCGAACTCCTGGCCGAGGATCGCGTCGGCGATCGCGGTGACCAGCGCCGCCTTGTTCGGCACATGCCAGTAGAGCGTCGGCGACTGCACACCGAGCCGTGCCGCGAGTTTGCGGGTGGTCACCCCGTCCAGCCCCTCGGCGTCGAGCAGAGCGACGGCCTCGGCCACGATCCGCTGTCGATCCAGCGCCAATTCGGGCACCTCCCGCCGCCACTCTATCAGTGCTAGATTCCCTCTATCACTGATAGAGAGAGGCGCTGGAATGACGAACCTGCTGCACCGGCTCACCCACCGCATCCCCGGAGTCCCCGCCCACACCGCCCACACCGCCCAGCCGCCCAGCCACCCTTCTCTGCCGAACCGGCGGCACCATCACGCACACACCCGACCGCCCCGGTTCCTGCCGTCCTGGCAGCGCCGGATCGCCGCGCTCTTCAGCCGGGAGAGTTGATGAAGGCGGCGGTGCTGCACGAGATCGGCGGCGTTCCCCGCTACGAGGACTTCCCCGACCCGGTGGCCGGCGACGGCGAGACGCTGATCGACGTGCAGGCGGTCGCGGTGGAAACCGTCGACAAGCGCTTCGCGGACGGCACGCACTACGCGAGCGGGCGGTTCACCGCACAGCTGCCGGTGATCGCTGCCTTCGACGGCATCGGCACGCTGCCGGACGGCACCCTCGTCGGGTTCGCCAACCCGCGGCTGCCCTACGGCGCCCTCGCCGAGAAGACCGTCGTGCCCGAAGGCTCGTACGTGCCCGTTCCGGACGGCATCGACCCGGTGATCGCGACCGTGCTCGGCACCGCGATCACCGGCATGTCGATCCGGACGGCCGCCGGGTTCACCCCGGGCGAGACCGTGCTGGTGCAGGGTGCCACCGGCGTCGCCGGGCAGCTCGCGGTCAAGGTGGCCCGGCTGCTCGGCGCCGGGCGGATCGTCGCGACCGGCCGCGACGACGCCCGGCTGCGCGCGCTCGGCGCCGACGCGGTGATCAACACGGCCGTCCCGGACGATGCGCTGGCACAGGCGTACCTCGACGCGAGAGGCGACGGATACGACGTCGTGCTGGACTTCCTGTGGGGCCGGCCCACCGAGATCCTGCTGCGGGCGTTGGTCCCGAAGGCCTTCGCGTTCCCGAAACCGACCAGGCTGATCCAGGTCGGCGAGTCCGCCGGCGCCACGCTGACCATCGCCGCAGAGAGCCTGCGCACCTCCGGCGTCGAGATCTGCGGCGCGGCCAAAGGCCTCGATCAAAAGACGATGCCCGAGGTGTACGGCCAAGTGGTCACGTGGACACGATCCGGCGAACTGACCTTCGACGTGCTCAAGGTCCCGCTCAGCGACATCGAGACCGCCTGGCAGCGCACCGACCTCGGAGGCCGCCGGCTCGTCGTAGTGCCCTGACCGGCGACGCCGATTCTCAACGAGATGTAGCGCCTCCGGTGAGGCGATCCAGTAGCGGGAGGCAGCGGGCTGGGCTCTGGACGTGGGCGTTGTGCCCCAGCCCCGGCAGGGTGACCACCCGGACGCCGAACTGTTTCAGCTGGTCGTCGGTGTTCATCTGGTCGTCTTCGCCGCGGGCCAGGCACACCGGAGTGTTCGAGTGCTCCAGCAGCGCGGCCATGTCCGGTGCGCCCACCCCGAACGCGCCCGGGTCGAGAGCCAGGCGCCAGCGGCCGGCCTCTTCGCGTACCCCCGAGGTAGCCATCGGCGAATCGGCGGTGACCAGACCGGCCAACCCGGACACCCGCAGATGCCGCTCGATGGCCTGCTCGCGGGTGTCGAACCATGCCACCGGCCGCTGCGCCAGCGCCGCCGCCCGGTCCAGATCGTCGGCGGACCAGGTGACCTTGACGCCCAGCCCGACGACCGCGGTCACCGGCGCCTGGGCAGCCAGCGCCAACGCGACCACCCCGCCGAGTGAGTGGCCGAGCACGACCGGCCGATCCTGCGGCGTCAGGATTGGGAGCAGCGCCGTGGCCAGGGCGTCGAAGGTGTACTCCGGCAGTGGTGGCGAACCGCCGTGACCTGGCAGGTCGGGCGCGAGCCAGCGGCCCGGCCAGTGCCGGCTGAGCAGACCGGGCCAGCCGGCCCAGAACTCGCCCGTCGCGCCGAGCCCGTGCAGCAACAGCAGCAGCGGCTCACCCTCGCCGCCGCCGTGGACCCGCAGATCCGTACCCATGCCCGCAGTCTGCCACCGGCCCTCGGTCCCTGGGCTGTCGCCCGGAACAGCGCATACTTGAGGCGTGGTCATACAGGTTGTGCAGGCGGATCCGGGTCGGTGCCCGGCGTCCAGCGGGTTCCTGCTGGCCTGGGCCGAGAACGCGCTGCGTGGGGATCTCGCCGGGATCGACCCGGGGACATACGAGATCTTCGGTCAGGGCTCGCGGGTCAACGGCACCCATCTCGACCACACCGCCGACATCGATCTGGTTCTGATGCTCAGACAACCGCTGCGGTACGGCTGGGAGCAGTTCCGCGACGACGTCCTCGCCGAGCTGGGGGAGTCGCATCTGGTCCGGATGGGGCGGCGCTGCCTCAATGTCGACGATCCTGATTCGCTGTTCGGTGAGATGGTCGACGTGCTGGTCGCCACCGAGTTCAGGTGGTTTCCGGTGCCCGGCGACAGTCACTACGAGCAGGGCGTCTTCTTCCGCGATCAGGAGGGGCGGCCGATCGTCAACTTCCCGAAGCAGCACCGGCGCAACGGCGACGCCAAGGATCTGCGCACCGGTGGCCGTTTCAAACAGGCGGTCCGGGCGGCCAAGCGGGCACGGCGGGAGCACCTGGTGGAGGTCGGGGACGTTCCTCCGTACCTCATCGAATGTCTGTTGTTCAATGTCCCCGACCGGGTCTATATCGCCGGGGTGGCGGATCACCAGGACGCCGTCGCGTGGCTGCGGCGTGCCCTCCGTGACGATCCGGCGGCGTTCGCCGCGCTGCCCTGCCAGAACGGCATCAACCGGATCTTCGGTCCGGGCCCCGATCAATGGGCGCCGGGCGCGGCTGCGAGAATCATCGACGTCCTTCAGCAGATCTGACGTCGGGGCGGTGCTCGCGGTATGGGTTGGACGGTCGCGCAGACCACCGCGGTGCTCGTGCCGGTCATCGCGATCGTCGGGGCGGTGCTCACGGCGCTGCTGACGTATGCGCTCAACCAGCGTTCGGCCCGCCGGGAGCGGCGGGCGCGGGCGTTCGGTGAGGCGCTCAGCGTGATCGAGGACTATGCCGAGATGCCGTACCGGATCCGGCGCCGCACCGGCACCGCGGAGGCCCGCCACCAGCTCACCGAGGAGGTGAGCCGGATCTATTCGCGGCTCGCGTTCCATCAGGCGCTGCTGGATATCGAGGCGCCCAAGGTCGCGGCCGCCTACCGGTTGCTGACCAACGAGGCGAAAGCCGAGGTCGGCGAGCAGATGAAGGCGGCCTGGCAGAAACCGCTGCGCACCACCGACGCCGAGATGAACCTGGAGAACCACTACGACCGCGACCGGGTCGACGCGGCCCGCGACCGTTGCGTGGCCACCATGCGGGCGGCCCTGGGCCGGGGCGACTTCCCGCCGGTGCCGAAACGGAGGCCAGTCGCAGGGGATCGCCTCGATCGCGGCCAGCTGCCGTCCGCCCCACCGGCCGGGCGGCAGCCCGACGGTAGGGTTCTGTCGATGGATTCCGACGGGGAGGAAACGTCAGTTAACGATCCCCACGGATGAATCCGGGGGATTTTCCTCCGGGGCGAGGCCCTGGATTTCCAGCTCGGACCGCATGTGACCAGTCCTCCCGGAAGGAGGCGATCTGATGTCTTACGTCGTCGGCACTGGCACGGTCGCGTTCAGCCGTGGCGAGGATCGTCCTCGCGGCGTTGAGGTCACGGTCTGCGGTGTATCCGCAGGCCGTGCACTCGAAAATCCGTACGCCCAGTCCGAGGCGGAGATTGGTTCTCTCGCCGCACCCGGAGCAGGTCATCGTGGTGTAGGCGGGCGGTACCGGCACCACCTTCCGGCCCGCCCGCAGACCACTGTCGATCAGTTCTCGTTTGCAGGCGCCGATGGCGGCGTCGGCCGCTTTGCGGGCCATGTTCCTGCTCTTTGCCAGGAACTTCGGTTTGAAGTCCTCGACGGCGATCAGGCTGTGGTGGGTCACTACGGTCTTGGCCCAGACGCGGGCGTCGTGGGTGTTCTGCCGGGCCGCTTTCTTCGCGATCCGGGCGGCCTGCCGCTTCGCGGTCAGATAGCCCTTCGACTGCGGCTGGCCCTGGGGCCGGCGGCGGCGGGCCATCTTGCGCTGGGCCTTGGCCAACTCGGCGGCGCACCGGCGGCGGTGGCCGAGGTGCGGCAGGTCGAAGGCCGGATCGGTGGTGGTGGCGGTGGTCTTCACACCCCAGTCCACGCCGATGCCGGGCAGGTCCGGGGCCGAAATCTCGGCCTGTTCGCGTTTGACGACGAACGAGGCGTACCAGTGGCCGAGGCTGTCGCGGTAGACCCGGACAGACGATGGGCCGGAGGGCAGTTCCCGGGACCAGACGACCGGGACGAACACCTTGCCCGGCAGCCGCAGCCGGCCGCCGACCAGCTTGAACCCGTTACGGGTGTACTCCAGCGACGGCAGAGCGTCCTTGAGCCGTTTCACCTTCGGCCGGCCCCGGCCCTTGACCTTGAACGAGTCGTTCAAGGCTGCACCGTAGGTCCGCAGCATCTGCTGCTGGGCGTTCTGCGAACCATCACGCAGCCAGGCGTTCACCGACCGGGCCTCGGTCAGCAGCTTCGACAGCTTCCCGAACGTCGGCTTGCGGCCGGTCCTCTGCTGGTGGACGGCTTCGTTCCACAGCCACCGGCAGCGCGACCACTCGGACAGCAGCGCGGCCTCCGCGATCCGGCCGGGCCGCAGCCGGTAGGTGTAACGCACCGTCTCGTCCACATAGGACAGCATACAAATCGAAGCCACATGCGCTGCCACGGCAGACGAGACCAGATCGAACAACAACCTCGTATACCGCTGCACCCATCACGTCGTCTGGTGCCCGAAATACCGCGGAAGGCCATCACCGCAGACGTCGACACCCGGCTCAAACAGATCATCCGCGAGGTCTGCGACGAACGGAACGCACCTATCACCGAGCTCGAGACCATGCCCGACCACGTGCAGCTGCAGGTCACCTGCGACCCCCCCCAATACGGCATCCACCGCCTGGTCAAGCAGATCAAGAGCGGTTTCCCGCGGCTCATCCGGCAGCAGTTCCCCGAGGTCCGCACCCGTATTCCGACTCTGCGGACCAACAGCTACCTCATCGCCACCGCCGCGGCACAACCCTGGAGATCGTGAAGAAACATGTCGAGAACCAGCGCAACGCCTGACCAGACACCCACCCGCCTCGACGGCGGACGGGCTATCCCTGACCTGCTCCGCAGGAAATCCGATTCCTCCCCACGGCTAAAGCCGGGGGTTTCCACGGAGGCCTCTCGATGAGCAGCCCACGTGAGGTGTTCCTGCGGTTGGTGAACGGTGTGTGCGACGGCCCGTTCGAGGACCTGGCCGACCTGTACGCCGAACAGACCCACGTCTCGCACCCGTTCCACCCGCTCAGCCCGCCGCCGCTGCGCTCCCGCGCTGAGCTGCACGAACACTTCACGTCACCGCCGCCGGTCCCGCGCACCCTGACCCGCAAACCGGTCGACGTGACGGTCCACGAGACCACCGATCCGGAGGTGATCGTCGCCGAGTTCGCCTACGAGGGCCGGGTCGAGGAGACCGGGGAGACGTTCCGGACCCCGTGCGTCTTCGTCATGCGGATCCGCGACGGCAAGATCATCGAGTCCCGCGACTACATCGACCCGATCGCCAGCGCCCGCGCCTGGGGCCGGCTCGACGACCTGCTGACCGCCCTGCGCCCACAGGCCGGCGCCGCGTGAGGTTCGTGCTGCGGAACGGCCACCAGTCGCCGTTGAAGATCATCACCGACCAGGCAGGCGTACGCCGGACGATGGCCCCCGGCCAGGAACTGGTCATCGAATGGCGGTGGGACGGCTTCGCTGATCTGACGTGCGGTGCGGGACGCCTCGAGCTGTCGGTGCCGCCCGGCGGAAGCATCACCGTGACCGAGCCGGATCCCGCCATCGTCAACGAGCTCTGGAACAGTGCGCCGGACCCGGGCGACGAGGTGCGGGAGTTCTGGGTCCACAACGCCACAGGCGAACCGTTCAGCACCTTCTGGGAACCCTGGTGCGGCGAAGGAGCCATCCCCGCGCACACCGGCCCGATGCGGGTCGAGTGGACCGCGAGTTCCAAGGGCTCGGGCATGATCTACGAACCGGGTCTGCTCGTGATCTGGGACACGAGAGGCAGTTGCCGTGCCTGGGAGCCGTCCGGCACAGAGATCTTCACCGGCGGGATGATCCCGTGCGACCCCGAAGGCGCCCACGCCCCACAACCCGTGCCGGGCTGGCCGGTCAGCCGATGTTGAGCAGCAGCAACTCGTCGTCGGTCAGGGCTGTGATGGTCTTGGTCAGCAGGGTGAGCGTGTCTTCCATCGCGTAGCGGGACTCCTCGTCGTCGAGTCCCAGGTCGTCGAGCAGGTCCGTGGGCTCGTAGGCGGCCGGGTCCAAGCGGGCCAGGAGGGCTTTCGCCTCGGTGGTGATCAGGATGGTGTAGTCGAGGTCCGCGTTGATCGCCACGGCCTCCTCGTGCAGGCGCGGGCTGGCCAGGTCGACGTCCGCCGCCTCCAGGCCGTCCAGGACGTTCATCATCACGTAGCCGGACCAGCCGTACTCCTCGGTGGGCTCTCTGCCCAGCTCCTGGAGTGTTTCCCAGGCGCTCTGCGAACCGGCGGCGCTGACGATCGCCGGCAGGTCGCTGATCTTGACGATGTACAGCGAAGCGATGGACGACATCGGTGGAGCGTATCGCCCAGCCCAGCGTCGGAGAGCGGAAAGATTCCTTGCGCGGGTCCTGAGAGCTGCTTGAGGTTGCGTTGAGGGTGCGTTCCGATCTGTGGGGGCATGAACGCCACCGCAGTCGCCGCCCCCGCCGCCGCCACCGTCGCCCGTCAGGGTGGCATCGAGTTGAGTGTGGTCGTGCCGTTCTTCAACCCGGGTCCGGTGGTGCGTCGCACGGTCGAGCAGTTGGTGGCCTGCCTGACCGAGGCTGGTGTGGCGTTCGAGGTGATCGCGGTGTCGGACGGTTCGACCGACGGTTCGGCGGCGCTGCTGGCGGGCATGGCGAACGTGACGGTGCTCGACAACCCGGTCAACCAGGGCAAGGGCGCGGCGCTGCACCAGGGTTTCGCCGCGGCGAACGGGGCGTGGATCGGGTTCATCGACGCCGACGGTGACATCGACCCGCAGCACCTGGTCGACTACCTGCTGATCGCCCGGGAGGGCAACCACGCGGTGGTGTACGCCGACAAGCGGCACGCCGGGTCGGTCTCCGGCGCGAGCCGGGCCCGTAAGGTCATCTCGGTGTCGTACTCGACGCTGGTCACCACGATGTTCGGCCTGGCGGTGCGGGACACCCAGACCGGCTGCAAGATCATCCGCCGGGATGTGCTGGCCGAGGTGCTGCCCCGGCTGCGTGAGCGTCGCTTCGCGTTCGACCTGGAGCTGTTCGTGGCGACCAAGGCCGCCGGGATCACCGATGTCAAGGGTGCCCCGGTGCGGCTGGAGACCCGGGTCGCCGGTTCGACGGTCACCACGAAGAGCATCATCCGCACGGTCCGCGACACGTTCACCATCTACGGCCGCCGCCGCGCCAACCACTACGCCACCTACGCCCTCGCCGCCTGACCAGCTCCCGCTGCCTGAAGCACCGAACCGCCTGAAGCACCGAACCGCCGAACCGGCGAGCCGCCTGACCAGCAACTGACCAAGGCATTGCGCAGATCCACAACCCGACTAGTGTCGGCTGTCGTGGATGGACTATCGGGGCGGCTGGCGGAGGCGATTCGAGGGCTGGAGGCCTCCTTCGTGATCGATCCGGCGGCTGCGCTGCGGTATGCCGCCGAGGCGGAGGAGACCGGCCGGGCCACCGGCGACGTCGAGCTCGAACTGCGTGGTCAGGCGCTCGCCGCCGATGCTCTGCTGCGGCAGGCCGAGACCACCGGCGACGCCACCCGGATCCTGCGGACCGTCGAGTTCCGGGCGGCCGAACACGATCTTCCACTGCTTCAGGCCCGCGCCCACCGGCTGCTGTCCCGGGTGGCCGCGAACATGGGCGACTACGCCGGCCAGCTCGACCACGCGCTGCGCGGCTTCGAGCTGCTCCCGGCCACGGCCGGACCCCGGATCCGGGTCATGCACCTGATGGCCCTGGCCGAGGCGCTGTATCGGACCCGCTCCATCGAGGCTGCGATCGGCCGGTACCAGGAGGCCGAGCAGGTGGCGCTGGCGGCCGAGGACACCCAGTTCTGCTCGTACGTACTCAATGATCTGGCTTATGCCCTTTTCGCCGCGGGCCGTGCCGAGCCGGCCGAGACGGTGATGAACCGGCTGCTCGCCCTGTTGGAGGGGGACGGTCAGGAGCCGATTCCGCCGATGCTGGACACGCTGGCCCGGATCCAGCTCGCCGTGGGCCGCACCCAGGAGGCGGTGGTCACCGCCAAGAAGCTGATGACCTGCGAGTTCGATCCGGAGTATCCGGACGCCGAGGCCGAGGCGGTGCTCACTCTGGCTGCCGCCTACCACCAGGCCGGCGAGCTGGCCGAGGCGCAGGCCGTCCTGGATCGGGCGCGGGAGCTGGCCGAGTCTCCGGCGCTCGCCCGGTTCCGGGCCAACGTGCTGCGTGAACAGGCCGAGCTGTACTCGACGGTGGGTGACTTTCAGGGGGCGTTCCGTACCTACAAGGCGTTCCATGAGGCGAGTGAGGAGCTGAGTTCGCGGGAGCGGGAGGCGCAGGCCCGGATCCGGCAGGCGGCGTTCGAGACCGCCGAGGCCCGGCGCGACGCGGAGAGTTTCCGGGAGCAGTCGCTGCGCGATCCGCTCACCGGGCTGCGCAATCGGCGGTACGTGGACGCGCGGCTCCCGTCCCTGCTGACCGGCGGCACCGACGCGCGGCCGGTGACCGTCGCGATCGTGGACGCCGACCACTTCAAGGCGATCAACGACAACTGCTCGCACGACATCGGTGACCAGGTGCTGATCGTCCTGGCCGGGCTGGTCGGGCAGTCGGTGCCGGAGCAGGGTGGTGAGGTCGGCGGGTTCACGGCCCGGCTCGGCGGGGAGGAGTTCCTGGTGGTGATCGCCGGCATGGCACGGGACGAGGCACTCGCCCGGGTCGAGGCGTTGCGGGTGGCCGTACAGAATCATTCCTGGCATCTGCTCACCGGCGACCTGCCGGTGACGGTGAGTATCGGTGTCGCCTATGGCCGTCACCCGGACCGTTACGCCGACGTCTTGGGCGTCGCCGACCGTAACCTGTACGCCGCCAAGCGGGCCGGCCGCAACCGGGTCAGAACCAGCGCCGGTGCAGCCGCCGCAGTGGGTTCGGCGCCCACCAGTTCCAGTCGCCGAGCAGGTTCATCACCGCCGGGAGAAGCAGGCCGCGGACGACAGTGACGTCGAGCAGCAGCGCCACGGTCATCGCGAAACCGATCTCCTTGACCGCGATCAGGTCGCCGAGCAGGAAACCGAGGAACACCACGCCGATGCAGAGGGCGGCGGCGGTGACCACCGGGCCGGATTTCACGATCCCGGCGTGTACGTCCTTCTCCTCCCGGATCCGGGCGAGCAGGAAGACCTCGTAGTCCATCGACAGCCCGAAGATGAACACGAACAGCAACACGGGTGTGGTGACGTCGATGGCGCCCCACGATTGGAAACCGAGCAGCGAGTCACCGGCACCCCATTGGAAGACCACGATGAGCACACCGAGCGTGGCGAGCAGGGTGAGGGCGTTCATCAGCAGCGCCTTGACCGGGATGATCATCGAGCCGGTCAGCACGAACAGCAGCACCGTGGTGGACAGCACGACGATCAGCAGCGCGATCGGGAAGCGGGCGGCCACCGAGTCGCGGTAGTCGACGAGTTCGGCCGCGTCACCACCGACGTGCGCCGGGAACGACGGGTTCAGCGCGCGGATGGCCCGGACGACGTCGTGGGCGGCCGCGTTCTCCGGCGTGACGTCGACGATGGTCGTCTCGTCGGGGCGCGGCGCCACCCGTACCACATGGTCAAGGGTGTTGATCCTGTTGAGGTAGTCCCTGACCTCGGCGGCGGCCGGGTCGGCGTCGATGACCACCTCGATCGGGCCGGCCTGGCCGCCGCTGAAGTCGCGCTGCACGACCTCGTGCAGCCGGCGGGCCTCGAACGAGGCGGGCAGGGCGCGGGCGTCGGAGTTCTGCAGGTTCGCCGCGAACAGGAACGGCAGGGAGAGCGCGAGCAGGCCGGCCGTGACGGCGAACGCGATCGGGCCCGGCCGGTTCTGCGCGAGGACGGCCAGCCGGGCGAGCAGGCCGGAACGGGCCGCCCGGGGCTCCGGGATGCGGCGGTGGGCGACGGCGATCAGCGCCGGCACCAGCGTCAGCCCGGCCGCGGTGGCCAGCAGCACCGCGAGCGCGCCGCCGAGCGCCATCGCGCCGAGCAGCGGTTCGGCGAAGACGGTCAGGCCGGCCATCGTCGCGGCCACGGCCAGACCGGAGATCAGCACGGTACGGCCGGCGGTCGCCCTGGTCCGGGCCAGCAGCTCGCCGATCGGCGCGCCGGGGTCGGTGGCCCGCTCCTCACGGAACCGGGCCACCATCAGCAGCGCGTAGTCGACGGCGAGACCGATGCCGAGCAGCGTGACCACGTTGACGGTGAACTGGCTGACGCCGGTGAGCAGGGTCAGCCCGTACAGGCCGAGCAGGGTCACCGAGACCGTCGCGAGCGCGGCGGCCAGTGGGATCAGGCCGGCCACGATGCCGCCGAGGATCAGCGCCAGCAGGACCGCGAGGACGACGATCGCGACCGATTCGCCGAGGGCGGCGTCGGCGATCGCCTGGTCGGCGAAGGCGCGTTCGGCGAGGGTCGGCCCGCTGACCAGCACCTCGGGCGCGTCGATGCGGTGCAGCGCGTCGGCGATGGTGTCCTCGAGTTGTTCGCGACGGTCGTCGGGCAGGCCCGGGTCGAGTTCGACGCGGATCATCGTGCTGCGGTTGTCGGCGCCGATCCGGCCGCCGGGGGAGCCGTACAGGTCCTCGACGTCGGCGACGCCGTCCAGGGCGCGGATCCCGTTGGTGATCGCGGTGACGTCGGCGACCAGTGCCGGGTCGTACACGTCGCGGCCGCCGACGACGGCGATGACCGTCGGCGTCTCGTCGGCGCGCAGGCTGTCGTCAGTGGTGAGTCTGTCGAACACCTGACCGCCGAGAAAAAGCCCGGCGATGACCATTACCAGCCACACGGCCAACCTCATCCGGAAATGCAAGCACAAACCGGGTCTCTAGATCGACATCCATCCTCCGGACGTACGACCAGGTCTACCCGGTCGGACGTCGGTCCCGTCGGCCGGCATCTATTTAGGATTCACGAATATAAGAGCCCGGTGTTCCGCGTATGGGGGAGGGGAATGCCCGTGCTTCGGCGTGCGCTCAGTGGATTCGTCGCGTTGGCGACCGTGGTCACGATGTCGTCGTTCGTCGGTTCGCAACCCGCGACGGCGGTCGCGCTGCCGACCGGTTTCCAGGAGCAGATCGTCTTCAGTGGACTCAGTTCACCGGTCGATCTGGAGTTCGCCGCGGACGGGCGGGTCGTGGTCGCCGAGAAGGGCGGCCGGATCAAGATCTTCGACGATCTCGCCGACACCACCCCCACGATCTTCGCCGATCTGTCGGCCAACGTGCACAACCAGTGGGACCGCGGCCTGCTCGGCATGACCCTGGCCCCGAACTTCCCGGCCGACCCGTACGTCTACGTGCTCTACACCTACGACGCGCCGCCCGGCCAGACCGCCCCGGTCTGGAACGACGTGTGCGCCAACGCCAACGACGGCCGCTGCATCGTCACCGGCCGGCTGTCGCGGCTGCGCGCCGACGGCAACACCATGACCGGCGCCGAGCAGGTGCTGCTGCACGACTGGTGCCAGCAGTTCCCCAGCCACTCGATCGGCGACATCGCGTTCGGCGCCGACGGCATGCTGTACGTCGCGGCCGGGGACGGCGCGAGTTTCAGCGCGGTCGACTACGGCCAGTTCCCGTCCGGAGCGCCGACCAACCCGTGCGCTGATCCGGTCAACGAGGGCGGGGCGCTGCGCGCCCAGGACATCCGCACGACAGGCGACGAAACCCAGCTCGACGGTACGCTGCTGCGGCTCGACCCGGCGACCGGAGCAGCCGCGGCGGGCAACCCGGGGATCGGCTCCAGCGACCCCGACACCCGGCGCATCGTCGCGAACGGGCTGCGTAACCCGTACCGGATCACCATGCGGCCGGGCACCAGCGAGGCGTGGATCTCGGACACCGGCTGGAACACCTGGGAGGAGGTCAACCGGGTGGTCGACGCCACCGCGGGCGTGACCAACTTCGGCTGGCCGTGCTGGGAGGGCAACGCACGCCAGTCCGGGTACGACAGTGCCAACCTGCCGATCTGCGAAACCCTGTACACCGCCCCGGCCGGCACGCACACCGCGCCGTTCGTGGCCTGGAACCACTCCAGCAAACTCGTCGCGAACGAGGCGTGCCCGACCGGCAGTTCGTCGTCGACGGGTGTGGCGTTCTACCCGGCGTCCGGCGGTTCCTACCCGGCCGCCTACAACGGCGCGGTGTTCTTCGCCGACTACTCGCGCCGGTGCATCTGGGCGTCGCTGCCGTCCACCCCCGGCGGCCTGCCCAACCCGGCCAACCTGCAGACGTTCGTGTCGGACGCGGCCGGCCCGGTCGACCTGGAGGTCGGTCCCGGCGGCGAGCTCTACTACGCCGACCTGGGCGGCACCATCCGCCGGATCCGGTACTTCCCGGGCAACCAGCCGCCGACCGCGGTCATCGACGCGTCCCCGACACAGGGCCCGGCGCCGCTGACCGTGACGTTCAACGGCACCGGCTCGACCGACCCGGACCCGGCCGACGAGGGCCGTCTGCGGTTCGCGTGGGACTTCACCGGCGACGGCGTCACCGATTCGACCGCGGCGACGGCGTCGTACACGTACACCACGGCCGGTGCTTACAGCGCCCGGCTGACCGTCACCGACACCCTGAACGCGACCCACACCAGCACGATCGCCATCACGCCGGGTAACGAGGCGCCGACCGCGATCATCGACACACCCACCGTCGGCACGACCTGGAAGGTCGGCGACACGATCGCCTTCACCGGCCACGCCACCGACCCGCAGCAGGGCACGCTGCCCGCGTCCCGCCTCAACTGGGACCTGGTCATGCACCACTGCTCGGCGCCGGAGAACTGCCACGAACACGCGATCCGCAGCTGGACCGGAGCGGCTTCGGGATCGTTCGAGGCGCCCGACCACGAGTATCCGTCCTACCTGGAGCTCAAACTGGTCGCCACCGACCAGGAGGGCCTGACACACACCGTGACGCGGCGGCTCGACCCGAAGACCGTCGACCTGACGTTCAACACGGTCCCGGCCGGCCTGCAACTCGCCGTCGGCTCGTCATCCGGATCGACACCCTTCTCTCGTACGGTCATCCAGGGCTCGACGAACTCGGTGTCCGCGCCGTCGCCCCAGGGCTCGTCGACGTTCAGCTCGTGGTCCGACGGCGGGGCGGCCACCCACATCGTCACCGCGCCGGCCGCGGCGGCCACGTACACGGCCACCTACACGACCCCGCCGGTGTCGCAGCAGATCGGCCACACCGGCGTCGGCGTCTCGGTGGACACCGGCGACATGAACCACATGAACGGTTCCCGTTTCGTAACCGGCGCCGCCCCGGCCACGGTCACGTCGATGTCGGTGTACATGCGGACCGCGCAGGCCGCCCCGAACAACCAGTACCAGCTGGCGATCTACGCCGACTCGAACGGCGTGCCGGGCGCGCGGGTCGCCACCAGCACGTCCGGCACGCTGACCGCGAACTCGTGGAACACCCGCCCGGTCACGGCTTCCCTGGCCGCGAACACCGCTTACTGGCTGATGTTCAACACCAACGGCGACAACAACATGAGCTTCGATTCCGGTACGGCCAACCAGGGCGCCTGGAGCACGGCGACGGCATTCGGCACGTGGCCGGCGACGTTCGGCACGGCGAGCCGCTGGAACGCGAAGTTCTCCATCTACGCGACCACCGGCCCGGACACCACGCCACCGGCGGTCACCTCGACGGTCCCGGCCGGCGGCGCCAGCGGGGTGTCCACGACCGCGCCGGTCACGGTCCGGTTCAGTGAGGCCCTGGCCGCGGGCACGGTGACCGCCGCCAACCTGGAACTGCGCGGTCCGGGGAGCACGCTGGTCAACCGCACGGTCAGCTACGACGCGGTCAACCAGACGGCCACGATCACACCGTCGGCGGCGCTGGCCGCGTCGACCGTCTACACGGTGACCGTCCGCACCGGCGTGACCGACGTGGCGGGCAACGCGCTGGCCGCCGACCACCAGTTCTCGTTCACCACGGCCGCAGCGAGCGCCCCACGGTTCGGGTTCGACCAGGTGGGCACGTTGCAGGACGTCGGCGACATGAACTACATGAACGGTTCCCGTTTCGTAACCGGTGCCACCGCCGTCACGGTGAGCCAGATCTCCGTCCACTTGACGTCCGTACAGGCCGCCCCGGCCAACCAGTACCAGCTGGCGATCTACGCCGACTCGAACGGCTCCCCGGGCGCCCTGATCGCCTCGACCACGTCGGGCACGCTGACCGCCAACAGCTGGAACAGCCGCCCGATCACGGCGACGCTGTCCCCGAACACGGCCTATTGGCTGATGTACAACACCAACGGCGACAACAACATGAGCTACGACCCGGGCGCCGCCAACCAGGGCGCGTGGAGCGACCCCCGCCCCTTCGGCACCTGGCCGTCGACATTCGGCACATCCACCCGCTGGACCGCCAAATACTCCATCTACGCCTCATGACCTCGCATGAAGTCCGCCCGCGTCATCGACGTGACGATGGCGTTGGCAGCGATCATGCACGGTTCTACACGTCCGGCAGTCTTCTGCGCGGCCACCTCACCTCGAAAAGGACAGCCCTCAGACGGATGACGTCTCCTCGGCCGATAACGCCTGCTCTGGTAACGCCTGCTCCGCCTACGCCTCGCCGCCCGCCGCTTGTCGCCCGCGGATCTTGCACGGTTCTTCACCCTCGCGCCGATCTTGCAGCCCTTTCCACGTCCCGACGGGAAGAAAGCTGCAAGGTCTCCCCGGCGCAGTAGACCTTGCACGACAAACCACGCCCAGACATGAAGAACCCTGCAAGATCGCTGCGGAGGTGGAGAACTGTGCAAGATCTACGCGGCCGGCCGGGGATGAATCCCCGCTAATGCGACATTCCAGGCCAAGGGCGGTGTCTCAGTCGCATGCGTGACCGCTGCGATAGCCCGAAGGCTTGGCGGGAAGGCTCCGGCGCGTCCATGCCGGCGGTCGGCGGCCGATCCGGCCGCGAGGGCTGCGGTCACTGCTGGCGGAGCACGCCGACCAGCAGGAGCGCGCAGCCGGCCAGGCAGAGGATCGTGCGGGCGTGGTTGGCCGGGTCCCAGCCGGCCAGGTACTGCGACCAGGGGATCGTGTCGGCGTCCAGGCGGTTGTTCAGCGGCACGTTGACCACCGCCGTGACGCCGAACGCGCCGACGACGGTCAGGATCGCGCCGGCCAGCAGCCAGCCGGCGCCCGGGCCCGGCCATGCGGCGACCGCCCGGACGATCACCACGACACACAGTGCGGTGACACCGAACAGGGCGATCATCAGCGGTGGTCGCTGCGCTGTCACGTTGAACGAGCGCATCGCGGCCGCGCCGGCCTGATCCGGCAGACGCCGCAGACCGCTCATGACGAACGCGGAGAACGCGAAGAACACGCCGGCGAGCAGGCCGCTCCCGACGACGGACGCTGCGGTGAGGACATCCCAGAAACGAGTCATGACTACATGGCACCGCACATCGATGAGCCGATCCATGCGGCAGACACCCGATTGCATACGCGTACGTCTACGCTTGGTCGATGGATCCCGTCGGCGGTCTCCTCGACCCGCGGGCTCAGGGCGCCTTCATCCTGCGGTCGGTGCTGTCCGCGCCGTGGTCGATCCGGATCGAGGACGAAGCGCCGCTGAGCCTGGTCGCGGTCGTCCGCGGGTCGGTCCACATCGACATGGGCGTGGAGACGGCAACCATCGTCCCGGGGGATGTGGCGGTGGTGCGGGGTCCAGAACCGTACACGGTCGCCGACTGCGCGACCACCGCGCCACAGGTCGCGATCGGGCCGGAGCAGGTCTGCCGGCCATTGGCGGGCGGCGCCGGCGCCCGTCCGATGGGTCCGCTCGGCCTGCGGTCGTGGGGCAACGATCCGGGTGGCGCCACCATGCTGCTCACCGGGACCTATCATTCGCCGGCCGAGATCAGCCGGTCGCTGCTGTCGGCGCTGCCCGCCCTGGTCGTGCTGCGGCCCGGCGAGTGGGATTCCGGGCTGGTCGAGCACGTCATCCGTGAGGTCGACCGGGATGCCCCCGGACAGGACGTCGTCCTGGACCGGCTGCTCGACCTGATCCTGATCACCGCCGTGCGCACCTGGCTGGCCCGGCCCGAGGCACACCCGCCCCGCTGGTACTCCGCCCAGGACGACCCGATTGTCGGCGCCGCCCTGACCTGCATCCACGCCCGGCCGGACCAGCCCTGGACGGTGGCGTCGCTGGCCGCCGAGGCTCGTTGTTCGCGGGCGGCGCTGGCCCGGCGGTTCACCGACCTGGTGGGCGTCCCGCCGATGACCTACCTGACCGAGTGGCGCCTGTCCTGCGCCGCCGACATGCTGGTCCGCAGCGACGCAACCCTGGAGACGATCGCCCGTGACGTCGGCTACGCGAGCCCGTTCGCGCTGAGCGCCGCCTTCAAACGGGTCCGCGGTGTCGCTCCACGCACGCTGCGAACCGGCATCCGGCCCGGCGCACCGCAGCGCGCCGGGTCCGGCGGTGTGTCCTAGCGGGAACTGTCAGCGGTGCGGGTGACGGCGGCTCGGCCGGCCTCCAGGCGGGCGACCGGGATCCGGAACGGCGAGCAGGACACGTAGTCCAGCCCCACGTCGTGGAAGAACCTGATCGACGCCGGGTCACCGCCATGCTCGCCGCACACCCCGGTGGGCAGGCCGGGGCGGGTGGCGCGGCCCCGTTCGACGGCGGTGCGGACCAGTTCGCCGACCCCGGTGACGTCGAGGGACTCGAACGGCGAGACGGCGAAGATGCCCAGGTCCAGGTAGCGGCCGAAGAACGCGCCCTCCACGTCGTCGCGGGAGAAGCCCCACGTCATCTGGGTGAGGTCGTTGGTGCCGAAGGAGAAGAAGTCGGCGGCGTGCGCGATGTCACCGGCGGTCAGCGCGGCCCTCGGCACCTCGATCATGGTGCCGATCGGGATCGGCGGTGCGCCCTCGACCCGGGACAGGATTTCGAGCGCCTCCGCCCGTACGACATCGAGCTCTTGAACCGTGCCGACCAGCGGAACCATGATCTCGGGCCGCGGGTCGCCGCCCGTGGCGGCCCGCGCCGCGGCGGCTTCGGCGACCGCGCGGACCTGCATCGCGAACAGCCCGGGAACGACCAGGCCGAGGCGGACGCCGCGCAGGCCGAGCATCGGGTTCTGTTCATGCATGCGCCGCACCGCGGCCAGGAGAAGCCTGTCGCGCTCGGTGGCCACCCGGGCGGTCAGTTCTTCCAGCGACGGCAGGAACTCGTGCAGCGGCGGGTCGAGGAGCCGGATGGTCACCGGCAGCCCGTCCATCTCCCGGAGCAGGTCGGTGAAGTCGTCGCGTTGCAGCGGCAGCAGCTGTGCCAGGGCGGCTTCGCGTTCCTCGTCCGAGTCGGCCAGGATCAGGTGTTCCACGAGTTCCCGCCGGGGGCCGAGGAACATGTGTTCGGTACGGCACAGCCCGATCCCGCCGGCGCCGAACAGCCGGGCCCGGCGTGCGTCGGCGGCCGTGTCGGCGTTGGCGTGCACGCCCAGGCGGGCCACGTGCCCGGCGTGGGTGATGAGGCGTTGCACGGCGGCCAGCAGCGGGTTCCCGAGCGACGTCAGCTCACCCTCGAAGAACCTGACCACGGGCGACGGCTGCACCGGCACGGCACCGGCGTAGACGCGCCCGGTGGTGCCGTCGATCGAGATCACGTCCCCGGCCCGCAGCACCGTGGAACCGACGGTGAGGGTGCCGGCGACCGGGTCGACGACTGCCTCGTCGGCGCCGCAGACGCAGGTCCGGCCCATTCCGCGGGCCACCACGGCGGCGTGTGAGGTCTTGCCGCCGCGGCTGGTCAGGATGCCCTCGGCGGCGATCATGCCGGGCAGGTCGTCGGGGTTGGTCTCGTGCCGGACCAGGATCACCGGCCCGGTGGCCGCCGCGGCCGCCGCGGAGTCGAACACGATCGTCCCGGACGCGGCGCCCGGTGAGGCGGCCACCCCGGTGGTGAGCGGTTTGGGTGCGGCGCCGAGGTCGAAGCCGGGGAACATCAGGTGGGCGAGCTGGTCGCCGGTGACCCGGCCGAGAGCCTCGTCGAGGGTGATGGTGCCCTCGTCGACGAGCTGGGCGGCGATCACGAACGCGGCGGCCGGGGTGCGTTTGCCGACCCGGGTCTGGAGCATCCAGAGTTCGCCGTCCTCGATGGTGAACTCGATGTCGCACAGGTCGCGGAACCGCTGCTCCAGCTTCTCCATGATGGACAGCAGCTTGACGTGCGAGGCGGGGTCGATGCGGGCCAGGTCGGCCAGGGCCATCGTGTTGCGGATTCCGGCGACCACGTCCTCGCCCTGCGCGTTCGGCAGGTAGTCGCCGTAGGCGCCGCGCCGGCCGGTGGCCGGGTCGCGGGTGAAGGCGACGCCGCTGCCGGAGCCGGGCCCGCGGTTGCCGAACACCATCGCCTGCACGTTGACGGCGGTGCCCAGGTCGTGCGGGATGCGTTCCTGACGGCGGTAGAGCACGGCCCGGTCGGCGTTCCACGACTGGAAGACCGCGGTGATCGCGGCGTAGAGCTGCTCGTGCGGCGACTGCGGGAAGTCCCGGCCGGTGTGCGCGGCGAACACCTTCTGATGGGCGGCGACCAGGTCACGCAGGGCGGCGGCGTCCAGGTCCGAGCCGGGTGCGGCTTCAAACGATTCATCGGGTACGCCGTACACGGTCCGCCCGAACATCTGGATCAGCCGCCGGTAGGAGTCCCAGGCGAACCGCTCGTCGCCGGTGCGTGCGGCCAGGGCACGGACGGTGGTGTCGTTGAGGCCGAGGTCGAGGATCGTCTCCATCATGCCCGGCATGGAGAACGGCCCACCGGACCGCACCGACAGCAGCAGCGGGTCGTGCAGGTCGCCGAACCGTTTGCCGAGCCGTGCCTCGATCAGGCGCAGATGGTCCTCGACCTCACGCAGCAGTCCGGCCGGGAGCGCGCCGGTGTGCAGGTACTCCCGGCAGGCGTCGGTGGTGATGGTGAAGCCCGGCGGCACGGGCAGGCCCATCCTGGTCATCTCGGCCAGATTGGCGCCCTTGCCGCCGAGCAGCTCCTTGAGATCCTTGTTGCCGTCGGAGAAGTCGAACACGTAGCGGGACATCGTTGTACCTCGCCCTCGTCCGCTGGCGGGGCTGTCCCGCCCTCACCTCCGTGATACCGCCGGCCCCGCGGGTGCGTGCAGTGCCGGAGGTCCCGGTCGGGCGGGGCCTACTGGGAGTACGGCGCCTTGTAGGGCGACTGCTGCTGCTGGCTCGCCTGCCAGGCGGCGTACTGCTGCGCGGCCTGGGCGTAGGCGGCCTGGGCGCCGGCCACGAAGGCGGGGTGCGCCTTCGGGAAGTCGACGGCCGAGCCGTCCCGTGATGCGAAGCCCCAGGGCAGCATGCGGTACGTGCCACGGGTGGCCAGGCCGAGGCCGACGATGAGGGAGACGAAACCCAGCAGCACGAGCAGCGCGCCGATGTCTCCGGCGGCGCTGCCCGCCACGAAGCTCAGCGGCCACAGCAGCATCAGGCCGATGCCGACGGGCAGCCGGGTGTTGTGCAGCTTCACGCAGGAGGCGCAGAACGGCCAGGCCGTGGCCTGTACCTCCTTACGGATCAGCATGTTCACGATCACGAACGGCAGAACACCGATCAGGATCAGCAGGTACGACCAGCCGGGCGCCTTGGACAGGAATCGCACCGACTTGTGAACCGCCGCGGGCTCGCCGTGCCTGGCACACACGGCGGGTATCCCGGTGCCGTTCTGGACCAGGGTGGACGGGATTGCGATACTCATGCGTGCCTCTATGGAGATGATGACTTTCGTTGATCTTGTCAGCGCGGGATCGTAGCAGGCCAGGTGCCGTTTCGGGTGCCGATGACCGCTCGGGAGGAACCGCGGTGCCGCTGGTTCGCCGCCGGTTAGCCTCATCGGTACGAACCGTTCTACCGATCAGGTGTCTGTGGCTGCATTGACGATGGCGTCGGCGCGGGGCCGATGGTGGCTCCGGGCCGCCTTCGGGCTCGGCGTCGTGCTGCTCGTCGCCCAGTTCGTGGCGGCCGTTCCGGTGGTGCGGTCGTGGCTGGAGCAGCATTCCGGGACCCGCAACGCGCTCCAGGACGCGGTGTACCTGCTGGCCGCCGCACTGGTCTGGGCGCGGGCCGTGCTGGTGCGCGAGGACCGTGGCGCCTGGCTGCTGATGGCCGGCGGGCTCAGTTTCTACGCGGCGGGCACGGTCTACTGGATCGCCGTCGTCGTCCACCAGGATCCGGTGCCGTACCCGTCGGCGGCCGACCTGATGTGGCTGGCCTACTACCCGTTCGCCTACACCGCGGTCTATCTGCTGCTGCGCGCCCGGCAGTCGCGGATCAGCCTGTCCACGTGGCTGGACGGCCTGATCGCCGCGTCCTGTGCGGCCGCGTTCGCGGCGGTGGTGTTCCTGACCGGGGTCACCGCCGACTCGGTCGGGGCCGGGCTGTCGATGCTGGTCAGTGTCGCCTACCCGGTGTCCGACATCGTGCTCGCCGGGGTGCTGCTCGGCTCGTGGGCGCTGAGCAACTGGCGGCTGGAGCGGGTCTGGACGCTGCTGCTGACCGGCATGGGCATCAACACCGTGGCCAACGCGCTGCGGATGCTCGAGACCAACAGTGGCGTCTACATCCCGAGCGGCTGGACCGACGTGCTGTGGACCGTCGCGCTCGCGGTCATCGTGCTGGCCGCCTGGCAGACTCCACAGCCCAGCGCGGAGCGGCGCCCGGCGCGGGCCCTGGTCGGCATGGTGCTGCCGGCCGCGCTGGCGTACGCGTCGATGCTGCTGTTGTTGAGCGACAACTGGCGTGCCCACCCGCTGCCACTGGCCAGCAGCGTGCTGGCGGCTACCGCGATCACCGGCGCGATCGTGCGGATGCTGCTGACCGTCCGTACCGTCGAGAAATTGTCCGATGCCCGGCGGCAGGCCCGCACCGACGATCTGACCGGGCTGCCGAACCGCCGTCGTTTCCTGGAGATCCTGAGCCGCAGCCTGTCGGAGAGCGACCCGCCGGCGCCGCTGGCCGTCGCGATCGTCGACCTGGACCGGTTCAAGGAGATCAACGACAGTTTCGGCCATCACCTCGGTGACCGGCTGCTGCGGATGGTCGCGAAGCGGCTGTCCGAGGCGATCGGCGGCGAGGGGGTGCTGGCCCGGCTGGGCGGCGACGAGTTCGGCGTGATCATGCCGGACGCCGACCCGGTCCGGGCGCAGAAGATCGCCGTCGGCCTGCTCACCGCGCTGCGGCGGCCGTTCGACCTGGACCAGATCGCGCTGCACGTGGACGCCAGCATCGGGGTGGCGGTCCACCCGGATCACGGCGGCGACCACAGCGTGCTGCTGCGCCAGGCCGACAACGCCATGTACGTGGCCAAGAACGATCACCGGGGTGTGGCGCTGGCGACCGGGGCGGCCGACGACGTGGCCGGCCGGCAGCGCCTCACCACGCTGGAGGAGTTGCGGGTCGGCCTGGACCGGGGCGAGCTGACCCTGCACTACCAGCCGCAGATGCATGTCGCCTCGGGCACGGTGACCGGCGTGGAGGCGCTCGTCCGGTGGGATCACCCGCGCCGGGGCCTGGTGTTCCCGGACGTGTTCCTGCCGCTGGCCGAGCACGCCGGCCTGATGGGCCGGCTCACCCTTCAGGTGCTGGACATCGCGCTGGCGCAGTGCCGGGACTGGCGGGCCGCCGGCCTGGAGCTGGTGGTGGCGGTGAACCTGTCCGCGTCGAACCTGCAGGACACCACCCTGCCCGGCCACGTCGCCGATGCGCTGTCGCGTTACGACGTGCCACCGGCCGCGCTGCATCTGGAGGTCACCGAGGAGATCCTGATGCGCGACGCGGCCCGGGCCACCGCGGTGCTGGGCGAGTTGCGGGAGATGGGGGTACGGCTGGCCGTCGACGACTACGGCACCGGCTATTCCAGCCTGGCCTACCTGCACGCGCTGCCGGTGGACGACCTGAAACTGGACCGGGCGTTCGTGACGCACTGTGACACCGATCCGCGGAGCGCGGCGATCGTGAAGAGCACCGTCGAGCTGGCCCACAACCTCGGGATGCGGATGATCGCCGAGGGGGTGGAGAGCGAGGACGCGCTGTGCCGTCTGCGGGACTGGGACTGCGATCTGGTGCAGGGCTACCACCTGAGCCGTCCGTTGCCGGCGGACCGGTTCACCGCATGGCTGGCCGAGCGGCACATTTTCGCTCAGGTTCCATCAGAGATTGACACCTGACGCATTTAACAGGTTGGATTCCTTACAGATGGCCGTGCGCCTGTCACCGAGGAGTCCGCCCGTGCGTCTTCGATCCCTGCTGGCCTGCGCCAGCGTACTGACCGTCGCCCTCGCCGGGGCCGCTCCGGCGCGGGCCGCAGACCCGCCCGACCCGCTGCCCGCGGTCGGCGCCGGTACCACATTTCTGAACAAGGACAGTTTCGTCGGCGGGTTCAACGACCCCGCCTGGTACCGGGCCAACATCCCGTTCCTCGAGGTGCCCGACCGGCAGATCCAGGACGTCTACTACTACCGGTGGAAGACCTGGAAGGAGCATCTGGTCTACACCGGGCCGCAGTTCGGCTGGATCTCCAGCGAGTTCCTCAACCCGGTCTCCTACGGCGCGCCCTACGGCGGCATCTCGGCCGCGGCCGGTCACCACATCAACGAGGGCCGGTGGGTACGCAACAGCCAGTACCTCGACGACTACATCAACTACTGGCTGACCGGTCCCGGCGCCGGCCCCAAACCGGCGGTCGAGGAGGTCAACCCGAACACCACCGACTGGGGTCACGAGTACAGCTTCTGGGCGGCCAGCGCGGTGTGGAACAGGTACCTCGCCAACGGCGACCGGGCCTTCGTGACCGCACAGCAGCCGGCCCTGCAACGCTTCTACGATCGGTGGAACGTGCAGTACAACGCGGCCCTCGGCCTGTACTGGCAGGTGCCGGTCTGGGACGCCAGCGAACTGTCGGCCGCGTCCTACCAGTCCAGCGACCCCTACCACGGCGGCGCCGGATACCGGCCCAGCATCAACGCCTACCAGTACGGCGACGCGCGGGCCATCGCGAGCATCGCCGCGCTGCGCGGCGACACCGCCACCGCTGACCTCTACAACTCACGGGCCGCGGCCCTGAAGACGAACATGGACTCCCGGCTGTGGGACTCCCAGCGAAACTTCTACTACCACGTGATGCGCGACCAGAACCCGGGGCTGACCAGGCTCGACACCCGGGAGCACATCGGGTTCGTGCCGTGGATGTTCGACATGCCCGACGCGAGCCGGTCGGTGGCCTGGGCACAGGTGACCGACCCGCAGGGCTTCTACTCGGCATACGGGCCGACCACCGCGGAACGGCGCAGCCCACAGTTCATGCGGGACGCGCTCAGCGGCTGCTGCCGATGGAACGGGCCGTCGTGGCCGTACGCCACCTCGCAGGTCTTGACCGGTCTTGCCAATCTCCTGCAGGACTATCCGGCGCAGCAGTACGCGGACAGCGCCGACTACGTCGACCTGCTGCGTAGGTACGCGCTCACCCAGTACCGCAACGGGGTGCCCTACGTCGCCGAGGCCCATCACCCGGACGAGAACCGGTGGATCTACGACGGCGGCGGCCACAGCGAGGACTACAACCACTCCACCTACGTCGACAACGTGATCTCCGGGCTGATCGGCGTCGACGCCCGTGCCGACGACACGGTGACGGTCAAGCCGCTCGCGCCCGCCTCGTGGGACTACTTCCTGCTGGAGAACGCGCCGTACCACGGCCACAACCTCACCGTGCTCTGGGATCGGACCGGCAGCCGGTACGGGCGTGGCGCCGGCCTGAAAGTGTTCGTGGACGGCGTACAGCGAGCGGCGCAGCCTGGTTTGACGCCGTTGACCGTCGCTGTCGGAAGCCCGGTCGCGCAGCCGTCCGGGCAGCGGGTCAACATCGCCGCCAATCCGCAGCGGCACGGCAACGGGTCGGCGCAGCCGTTCGCTTCCTACACGTTCACCGTCGACAACGCGTGGCGGACCATCGACGGCAACATCTTCGAGAACAACGTCCCGCAGAACACCAGGTGGACGAGTTACAGCTCACCGAACGCCAGCGATCACGTCGGGGTGGATTTCGGGCGTCAGGTGGTCGTCGACGACGTGCGCCTCTACTTCTACGACGACGGTGGGGGAGTGCGCGTCCCCACCGGCTACGAGCTCCAGCAGTGGACCGGCAGCCAGTGGCAGACCATCGTCACCGGGACGTCACCTGTCGCCAACGGGCTCACCCGGCACACGTTCGCGCCGGTCACCACGTCCCGGTTGCGGGTGCTCGCGCCCAACCGGGGCGGCGGGGTCGGCTGGGGACTCAGCGAACTGCAGGTGTGGTCCCGGCCCACCTTCAAGATCTTCAACCGGCACAGCGGGAAACTCCTCGCCGTCAACAACGCGTCCACCGCCAACAGCGCCCCGGTGCAGCAGTACAGCGACACCGGAACGCTGGACCACCGCTGGGAACTGATCGACAACGGCGACGGCTACTTCCGGATCATGAACCTCAACAGCGGCAAGGTCCTCGGCGTGACCGGCATGTCGACGGCCGACAGCGCCCAGGTCGTCCAGTACGACGACAACGGAACCGCCGATCATCTGTGGCTGCCGGTGGACGCCGGGGACGGCAACTACAAGCTGGTCAACCGGCACAGCGGCAAGCTGCTCGCGGTCGACGGCATGTCGACGGCGGACAGCGCCAACGTCCAGCAGTACCGGGACAACAACACCAACGACCAGCAATGGCAGCTGCGGCCGAGCATCGGCCGCTGACGCACCTGCCGCCGGACCGGTCCCGCCGGTCCGGCGGCATTTCTCAGGCACCCAGAAAGAGCAGCCTGGCCGCGCAGATGGTGATCCAGCCGGTGACGGCGGCAACGATTCCGGCAAAGACCGGCATCTGCCATTTCCGGGCCAGGTACGCGCAGAGCGGCACTGCCACGAGCAGACTCGGAATCAGGGCCACACCCGTGCTCTGGAACACCCCGCCCAGGTCCGCCGGCTCAGACGGGCACCCGAAATCGCCTTTGCAGCTCTCCCGGCGACCATTGACATATGAGTAGCCAGGCGTGCTGCCGGGAGGGTCGGAATCGTTCATCATTTTCGCCAGCGCGACCGGCAGGCACCAGATCATCGCGTAGCAGAAGGCAAGCGTCGAAAAGGCACGCCTGATGATTCCGTCGGATTCCCCCGTCATGACCGGCAGCCTAGGACCACCACGCCAGAGTCATGATCCGTCAGTCCCCGGTCCGGGATAGGCCCCGTACTCGAGCAGTCAGAGGGGCATCGAGCGCTCGGCCTGCGCCGCGGCTTCGATCAGGACGCGCTGCTCGGCGGGCGGGTCGAAGGCGTCGACATTGAGTGAGATCGCCTCGTTCGAGCGCTCGATCGACGCCGTCAGGGCCGCGACCGTGCGACCGCTGCGCGAGACCATCGCGATCGCCGGAGGCAGGTAGCCGCCGAGCATTCCCTTGAGGATCGTGTGATTGGACGCGAGATACCTCGTCACCAGCGCATCCACGAAATCGGCGTACGCCTCGATGTCGACCGCGTACTCGTCGTACTCCAGGTCGACGATCCCGCACGGGCGGTCGGCGAGCGGCGTCAGCGCCTCGGTCATCCGGAAGAACAGCTGGGCCACCCGGGTCGCCGGGTTCCACAGCGTCTCGCGCGTTGCCGCGTTCTTGAAGTACTGGCTCACCGCGTCATGATCCCAAGCCGCGAAACCTAAATGCTTTAGGTTTAGCCCTACGTGGTGTAGGTTGGTGGGCATGGCACGGGCGAACCTGACCTCGGCGGTCGTCATCGCGGCCGCGGCTGACCTGGCCGACCGCGATGGCTTCGACACGCTGACCCTGTCCGCTCTGGCCCGCGGGTTCGGAGTGCAGACGGCCAGCCTCTACTCGCATGTGCGCGACCGGTCGACGTTGATCGAGCGCATCCACCAACTGGCCCTCGCAGAGCTCGCCGACCGGATCGCGCTCGCCATCGGCGGCCGTTCCGGGCGCGACGCGCTGGCCGCCCTGGCCGACGCGCACCGCGACTACGCCAGACGGTTCCCCGGCCGCTGGACGGCCCTGCAACGCCCTGCCACCGAGGCGACGGTCCGGTCCGAGCCGGCCGCCCGGGTGGCCGGCCTCACCCTGGCGATGCTGCGCGGCTATCCGCTGCCGGAGTCCGAGCTGGTGCACGCGACCCGGCTGCTCGCCGCCACGGTCAACGGCTTCCTCGCGCTGGAGGCCAACGGCAGCATCGCCCACCGTGAGCCGGCCGTCGAGACGTCCTGGCAGCGCGCGCTGGACGTGCTCGACAGCGCCTTCCGTGACTGGCCCACCGAAGGGAGATCCTGATGCCCATCGCATCCGACCTGATCCGCGGCGCCGCCGAGACCGAGACCACCGCGCGTGGCCTTCGGCCACACCGGCTGCCTGCCTGGGTCCGCGAGCAGTTCCCCGACGGCCAGCTGTTGTCGATGGAGAGCCAACCCTCTGGTGTACGGGTGAGCTTCCGCACCGCCGCGACCCGTTTCGAGCTCGTCACCCACCCGACCCGGATCGCCTACGTCGGTGCCGAGCGCCCGCGCGGCCGCGTCGACGTGTTCGTCGACGGCGAGCTGGTCCTACGCGACGAGCTGACCGGCGGCGACCGGATCGAGGTCGACCTCGCCACCGGCAGCACCACGCTCCACGCCGGCCCACCGCACTCGACGGTGGTGTCCGGCCTGCCCGCCGCGTCGCCGCTCTCCGGCTCGCCTGTCGCAACGCCGGAGTCCGGTCTGCCTGGCGGGTCGCTGGTGTCCGGTCTACCTGTCGCAACGCCGGTGTCCGGTCTGCCTGGCGGGTCGCTGGTGTCCGGCTCGCCGGCCGCGTCGCGTCGGGTCGAGATCTGGCTGCCACACAATGAGAGCCTGGAACTGGTCGACCTGCACGCCGACGCGCCGATCGAAGCCGACGACAGGGTTCGGCCGGTGTGGGTGCACCACGGCAGTTCGATCAGCCACGGGTCGAACGCGGTGGCGCCCAGCGAGATCTGGCCGGCCGTCGCCGCCCGCCGGGCCGGGGTCGAGCTGCGCAATCTCGGGCTGGGCGGCAGTGCGCTGGTGGATCAGTTCCTGGCCCGGGTGATCCGCGACGCCCCGGCCGACCTGATCAGCGTCAAGCTCGGCATCAACGTGGTGAATCTCGACGGCATGCGGGTCCGCACGTTCGTGCCGGCCGTGCACGGCTTCCTCGACACGATCCGGGACGGGCATCCGGACGTGCCGCTGATCCTGATCTCGCCGTTGTTCTGCGGCATCCACGAGGAGACGCCCGGCCCGGGTGCGATCGATCCGGCGTCGATCGGCACCGGGCAGGTGCGGTTCACCGCCACCGGGACACCCGGGGACGTCGCGTTCGGGCGCCTGACGCTCCAGGTGATCCGGCGGGAGTTGCAGTCGCTGGCCGAGCGCCGCGCGGCCGACAAGAACCTGCACTTCCTCGACGGCCTGAGCCTCTATGGGCCGGAGGACGCCGCCGATCTCCCGCTGCCGGACGCGCTGCACCCGAGCGCCGAGGCCCACCAGTTGATCGGCACCCGGTTCGCCGACTACGCGTTCAGTGGGAGCGGCCCGTTCGGCGGATGATGCGGCCTCGGTTCGGGCTTTGATGCGGCGGTCCGTTCATCCGCCGATCCGCCGGTCGTGGTGCTCGCCCTCGACCCGGAGCGTCACCCGGGGGACCAGGAAGCTGATCGGCTCGGCGTCGCCGACCAGCGCCTGGGCCGCCGCCGACTGCACCGGCCCGCGCAGTGGCCGGCAGTCGCCGGGGGTGAGGTCGAGCTGGATCTCCTGCCGGGTCACCCAGCGGTGCCACGGCTGGACCGACAGCGCCCGGTCCTGGTGCACGACGTACTTCAGCATGTCCTGGTAGGTGCCGAAGGCGGCACTCCACGGGCCGTCGATCGGGTCGGGTGCGGGGGTCAGCAGCGCCTCGGCGTCGGGGGCGCTGCCCGACCCCGGGTCCAGGAGGAGCCGGACCGTTCCGTCGTCCCGGGTTTCGACGTCTCCGCGGGCCAGCAGATGCATGGGCAGCGCCTCGCAGAGCAGCCGCCCGCCGAGGGCGTGCGCCGCGCTGTCGATGGCCATGGTCACGAAATGCACGCCGGCGTGCCCGGTGTGCGGGTCCTGCACGTAGATCCGCCAGTTGGACTGCACAGGCGACGGCAGCAGCCGCCGCAGCGGCCCGGCCTTCGCCGGCCCGAGACGCCCGTGACGGTAGGTGAGGAAGGTGAAGACGGCCTGCTCCCCGCCCGGCCCGACGCGTTGCAATTCCAGATCATGCGGTACGAGTGGAAGCAGCCGGGCCGCCGGGACGACGTAGTTGACGTACACCACGTCGGTGATGTCACTGACCATCGCCGGAACCGGAAACACCTCGCACGCCGCCCGCACCGCCCGGCTGTTGGCGAGCGCCTGCACCGGCCGGGCGGGCGGTCCACCGGGATGGACCCAGTCCGCGTAGCGTCCGTGCTCGGTCCGCGGCCGGCGTCGCCGCAGCATCACTTCGGTCACCACTGCGGCCAGCCCCACTGCACCGGCGGCCGCCACCTTCATCCGAAACCTCACCAGCGGATCCTCCCGCACCACCGCAAACCCGCCGGTCAGACGCCGGTGTCGTGATCACGGCTGCATCCGGTGGTGGCCGGGTGAGGCGGACCGGTTTGCGCCGGGTTTGATTGCCGCTGGAGGCGGGCTTGAGGTTGCGGGCCGATCGTTATGAGCATGAACGCACAGCGCATCGAGCTCCCGCCCTTCGTGTCCGCCCCGATCGTCTACCCGAGCCTGGGTCGCGCGATCATCGACAGCTCGTTCACGGTGGGACGTAGTGTCCTGGTCGGCGGGCTCGGGCTCGCCCTGCTGATCGGTTTCGCGATGCTGATCGCTTTCGGGGTGGCGACAGGGGCCGGCGCGCTGGGCTTCGAGGCCGGCTGACCGGGTGGGCTCGACTCACCGGCGGCCGGAGGGCGCACCCTCCGGCTCGAGTGACGGTGACCTCGAGTGACGGTGACCTCGAGTGACGGTGAGCTCGAGTGACGGTGACCTCGAGTGACGGTGAGCCGGACGTCCTACTTCACATCGACGTCCGAAATGATGGTGGACGGCTTGAAGTAGACTTTGTAATGGTCTGTGCTCACGTTTGCGGCATTCAGTTGTTCGGCGAACCAGGTGACGTTGTCCGAGCGTCCCAGGAAATGCTTCTTGTAGTCGTTTCCGACCTTGCAGGTGACCGTGAGTTTGTTGCCCTCCTCGGTCTCGACCGAGCAGAAACCCTCGATCGAAAGAATGTAGCTGTCGGTGATCCCGTTGTAGAACACCACCCGACGGTTGATCTTGAAGTCTTCGGCCGCCTTGGACAGGTTCTCCGAGGCCACGTCGGCGTCGGAGCTGCAACCGGAGAGGGCGAGACCGAGAACGGTCACCAGGGCCAGAAATGTTGCGGTGGAACGACGTGCCAGCCTCATCGGGGTTACCTCCATCGCCGCCTTCTAATGGCCATGGTGGGGCCTTCCGTCGTCCATTCCACAGTGCCCTCCCCATTACTTGAGAGAATCTTTAGTTCATCGGCACGGCCGTCCGGTCTTGAGGATCGCGGCGCAGTGGCGTAGACAGGGATGGTCCTCAATGGGCGGTCAGGGGGTGTCCTGGTGTGGCGCCGGATTCTGCTCGTGGCTCTCGTCGTGCTGGCCGGTGCGGCGCCGGGCACGGTCGCTGTCGCCGCCGGTCAACCGGTGGGGGAGGGGCTGCTGCCGTTCCCCAGTGATCGGTTCACCGTCGCTGATCGGAGCAGTCCGACCGGGCGGCGGGTGCACTTCGCGGCCGGGGCGCTGCCCGCGAACGTCAGCGGGGTGCACATCGATCCGGCCGAGTGGAATCGGCAGGACGGGTTCAGTCCGGGCACGCCGATCCTGGTGCATGTTCCGGGGCTCGACCCGGTGGCCAGCGGGATCGCGCCGGTCACCGACATCGGGCGATCGCTGGCGCCGGACTCGCCGATCCTGCTGATCAACACGCGGACCGGGCAGCGGACACCCTACTGGGCCGAGCTCGACGCGCATGCGACCGGCCCAGCCGACCGGCAGCTGCTCATCATCCGGCCGGCCGTGGCGTTGAGCGAGGCCACCCGGTACGTCGTCGTGCTGCGCAACCTGCGTGACCGGTCCGGGGCGCTGATCCCCGGCGTGGACCGGGCCGTCCCGCGACGGCTGGCCGGCATCTCCCGGCACCGGCTCTACACGGCGTGGGACTTCACCGTCGCCAGCGCCGAAGGGCTCACCGGACGGGTGCTGCGGATGCGCGACGACGCGTTCGCCGGGCTCGGGCCGGCCGCTCCGGCGTTCACGATCGGGCAGGTCACCGACTACAGCGTCGAGCAGGACGCACGGATCGCTCGCCAGGTGCGCGGCACGATCGCGGTGCCCAGCTATCTGACCGGCAGCGGCGGGCCCGGATCGCGGCTCAACTACCGGGCCGGGCTACCGGTGGCCGGCGGCACCTACGCCGCGGAGTTCGTGTGCAACATTCCACGCGGGGTCAGCGCTGAGCGGCCGGCTCACCTGTCGCTCTACGGGCACGGGCTGCTCGGCTCACCGACTGAGATCAACGCCGGCAACGTCAAAACCATGGCTTCGACGTACGGCTTCCTGTTCTGTGCGACGAGCTGGATCGGGCTCTCGGCTGCGGACGTGCCGTTCGTGGCCGGTGTCTGGAGTGATTTGAGCGCTTTCCCCGCCGTACCGGATAGGTTGCAGCAAAGCTTTTTGAATTTTCTCTTCCTCGGACGGGCGATGGTGTCCGCCGGTGGGTTCGCGACGAACCCCGCATTTCAGGATGAGCAGGGGCGCAGTCTGCTCGATCGGCGGGGTGGGCTGCACTACGACGGCAACAGCCAGGGTGGCATCAACGGGGGAGCGCTGACCGCGATCGCCCAGGACTGGACGCGGTCGGTGCTCGGGGTGCCAGCCATGAACTACAGCACCCTGTTGCAGCGCAGCACCGCCTTCGCGCCGTTCCAGCGGCTGCTCGACCAATCCTATCCGGACAAAGCCGATCAACAGGTGATCTTCGGACTGCTCCAGATGCTGTGGGATCGTGGCGAGGCCAACGGCTACGCCCAGCATCTGACCTCGCGCCCACTGCCTGGAACGCCGGCGCACCGGGTGCTGATGCATGTCGCGTTCGGTGACCATCAGGTGTCGCCGGCCGCCGCGCAGGTGCAGGCCCGGACCATCGGGGCGCGCCTGCACCGGCCTGCGCTGGCGCCCGGGTGGTCCGACGAGGTGGCGCCGTTCTGGGGGATCGGCGCGATTCGGTCCTATCCCTACCGGGGGTCGGCGCTGGTGGTGTGGAACAGCGGCGAGGCGTACGCGCCGCCGCCGACCAACCTCGCACCCAGCGATCCTCGGTACGGGCCGGACCCGCACGAGTTCCCGCGGGCCCAGCCGGAGGCGCAGTTGCAGAAGGCGACGTTCCTGCTCACCGGCCAGATCATCGACGTGTGCCACGGCCGCCCTTGCCCGTGAAGCGCCGCTTTGCGGGTCAGCGGTAGCGGCCCAGCATTGCGGCGGCCGAGGCGGTCAGGTCGGTGATCACCGTGGCGGCCGACTTGACCGCGTCGACCAGGCCGACGCCCTGGCCGGACAGCAGCGGCATCTCCTCCAGGTCGCCGGTGGTCACTGAACGCATCGGCACCAGGTTGGTGTAGCGCAGCAACTCGATCTCCTGGCCGCCGAGTACCGTGTGCCCGATCACCGGGCGTGGACCGCCGCCGTCCGGATGCTCGTCGACGACCCGGTTGCGCAGGACCCGCATCGGGTTGAAGTCGGGGGTCTCCGGGCCGAACAGGGAGGTCCGGACCGTGGCGGTGGCCGCGGCTGCGACCAGCCGTTCCTTGTAGCCGTCGTGGGCGGCCGACTCGTCGGTGGCGACCAGCCGGGTACCGATCCACCCGCCGTCGGCGCCCAGCATCAGGGCGGCAGCCAGCCCGCGCCCGTCAGCGATGCCACCGGAGGCCAGCACCATGGCCGGTGCGACCGCGTCCACCACGAGCGGCACCAGCGCGAACGTGGGCAGCGTCGCGAAGTTGTGCCCACCCGCCTCCAGTCCTTGAGCGACCACCACATCGACGCCGTCCCCCGCGGCCCGCCGGGCGTCCTCGACCGACCCGACCTGCTCGAACACCCGCACTCCGGCATCGTGCAGCCGGTCGATCCAGCGCCGGGGCGGGTGCCCCCAGTGGAACGACGCCGCCGGCACCCCGGCTTCGCAGAGCACGTCGATCTGCTCGTCGACGGCGAACGGGGTGATCAGGTTGACGTGGAACGGGCCGTCGGTTCCGGCGCGGATCGCGGCGATCGTGGCGGCGACCGCCGGCGCCGGCATCAGTCCGACCCCGAGTGAACCCATCGCCCCGGCATTGCTCACCGCCACGGCGAGGTCCGGTGTCATCCCGACGAAGGCCATGCCGGCTTGCACGATCGGGGTGCTCAGGCCGTACGCCTCGGTGAATCTGGTTTTGATCTGCATCTTTTCGACGGTGTCGGATTGCGGTCGCCGGGGTGTCGCCGCGCGTGCGGGCGGAGTTGCATGGCGTGCGGAAGTCGGGCATCGGACAGAGGGGGCCGTGATGCCGCAGACCTGGTCCACGCTGGACGTCGCGCCGGCCCGGCAGTTCGGGCATTGGCGGGAGATGATCTGCCAGGCGTTTCTGGCGCTGACGCCGGAGTCGGACCTGCGGGACGGGTTCGCCGGCAGTGTCACGCAGTGGCCGCTCGGGGCGTTCTCGATCGCGCGGATCACCTCGCAGCGGCAGCGGGTGGAACGCACCGAACGTGATCTGGCGGGTGGTTCGCCGCCCGGCTTCTACGCGAATCTGCAGGTCACCGGGGTGAGCACGATGCGGCAGGCTGGACGGTTCACGGTGTTGCGGCCGGGGGATCTCGCGGTCGTCGACACCGGGGAGCCGTTCACGTTCGAGTTCGGCGACGACTTCCGGCAGTTGTCGTTCTTCGTCCCCGAGGGCCTGTTGCAGGCGCAGGTCAGCGGCCCGATCAGCACCGCGACCCGGGTTCCGACCACGTCCGGGGTCGGTGCGGCGCTGCGGCATCTGCTGACCGCTCTGCCCGCCGCACCGGTCCGGCTGGCGCCGCACGCTGCCGCGCTGCTGGCGGCGGCCCTGTCCGAACCGGTGGCGGCGACGCCCCGGCGGGCGCCGCACAACCACGCCCGCGCGGTCGCGGACATCGAAGAGCATCTGACCGACGAGGATCTGTCACCGTCCGCGACGGCCCGGCGTCTGGAGATTTCGGTACGGTCGCTGCACGCGCTGTTCGCCGGCCGGGAGCTGTCGTATACGGCCACCGTGCGCCGGCTGCGCCTGGAGCGGGCGGCCCGTGATCTGCGTGATCCGGCGCGCGCCCACCTGCGGGTGGCCGATGTCGCCGCCGACGCCGGGTTCGCCGACGTGGCCGGGTTCCATCGCGCGTTCCGGCGCGCCTTCGGTCAGACGCCCACCGAGCTGCGCCGGCGGGGGTCTACCGTGGTGCGGTAACCGGCTGACTGTTCAGGAGCGTGGCCATGTCCCATGTCGTGGACTTCGAGACCGTGTCGACCGCCGGGCTGGAGTCGTCGCCGGTCGCCGACGCGCTCGCCGGGTTGCGGGCCAACGAGGCCCGCTACTTCCGCAACAAGTACAGCCATGTGTTCACCGTCGAGCCGGCGGCCGAGGCTGCCGAGGCCGTCGACTGGGTGCACCGGATCCTGGCCGAGGAGCGGGGCCTGGTCATCGCGTCGAAGCCCCTCGAAGCGACGGCGTTCCAGGTGGAGAACATCCGGATGGCGTATGTGTTCTACGAGAGCGGCCTGTCGATCAACGTGATGTACACCGTCGACGAGGGCGGGAAACGCGCTGTCGGGTTCAAGCTGTCCGACGGGATGGAGATCCCGGCAGAGCTCGGGGCGTTCAAGTTCGCCAGGCAGCGGTCGAAGCTGGCCGGCACGATCCGGGGCACCTACTTCGTGATCAAGAACCCGTACTGACCCGGTGGGCAAGCTGACGATCGAGGACGTCGCCCGAGCAGCCGGGGTGTCCCGGGCGACCGTGTCCCGGGTGATCAACAACGCGCCCGGCGCGTCCGCGGCGGTCCGGAGCCGGGTGCGGACCGTGATCGACGAGCTGGGGTATGCGCCCGATCAGGCGGCGCGGGCGCTGGCGTCACGTCAGCAGCCGGCGATCGACGTGGTGGCGACCCCGCTGGTGTCGGTGGGCTGGCTCGGGTCGCATCCGTACTACAGCCGGGTGCTCTCCGGGGTGATGACCGTTCTCGACGGCCGGGACATCCAGTTGCGCATCCACCTGGTCGGCACGACCGACCTGGCCGGCCTGGACGCGGTCGCCGACCGGGTGTCGCTCGGTGCGGTGCTGGCTGACCTGCCGGCCGAGCTCGCGGTCCGGTTCCAGCAGCGCTGCCGCCGGGTGGTGTCGCTGGTGGAGACGGCCGGGGTGGTCCCGGCGGTGGAGCCGGACAACGCCGGTGGCGCGTACGCCGCGGTGGCCTACCTGCACCGGCTCGGCCGCCGGCGGATCGCCGCCATCGACGGCCCGGACGGCATCTCCTGCACGGTCAACCGGCGGGCCGGATACCTGCGGGCGGTCGGCGAGTTCGGGCTGGCGGATCTGCACACCGGCGGTGGCTTCACCCGGGAGGGTGGTTTCGACGCGGCCGGCCGGCTGCTCGACAGGTATCCGGATGTGGACGCGATGTTCGTGGCGTGCGACCTGATGGGTGCCGGGGCGGTGCAGGCGATCACCGCGACCGGACGGCGGGTGCCGGAGGACGTCGGTGTGGTCGGTCTCGACGACAGCATCGCCGCTGCCTGCGCGAACCCGCCGCTGACCACGATGCGGATGCCGGTCGAGGACATGGCCGCCGCGGCCACCAGGCTGCTGCTCGACGGGACGGTGACTGTCGGTTACCGCCGGCGTTTCCCGCTCGAACTCGTCGAACGGGCCAGCGCCTGACTGGTGCCGAGAGCGCTCTCGCCCGTACCGTCCGGCCGATGGAGAGCATCACCAAGAACCGCCAGCCGCTCGACGTGCTGCGCGCGATGATCAGCCGGGCGTACGGTCCGGAGCAGGTCCCGGACGGCGACGACTGGGTGCAGGAGCTGGGACACGGCTGGTTCAACGTGGCCTACCGGATCCGGCTGCGCGACGGCGGCGAGGTCGTCCTCAAGATCGCGCCGCCGCCGCACGTCGGGGTGATGACCTACGAGCACGGCGCGATGGACATCGAGCTGGCGTCGCTGCGGCTGATCACCGAGCGCACGAGCGTGCCGGTGCCGCGGGTCGACCATGCCGACCACAGTCGCGAACTCTGCGACGCCGACTGGTTCGCCATGCCCTACATCGACGCCGACAACCTCGGCATCGTCAAGGAGAACCTGCCGGCGGCCGAGCTCGACGCGTACAACGAAGCGCTCGGCGCGGCCAACCGCGAGCTCAACAGCATCCGCGGCGACGCGTTCGGGCCGCTCGCCGGCCCCGCCGACCCCACCTGGCGGGCCTGTTTCACCCGCATGATCGGCGACGTGCTGGCCGACGGCGAACGCCGGCCGGTCGACCTCGGCTACCCGTACGCCCTGCTCCGCGAGGTCATCGACGCCAACCTGGCCTGCCTCGACGAGGTGACCGAGCCCCGGTTCGTCGAATGGGACCTGTGGGACAGCAACGTCATGGTCCGGGACGGCAAGATCGTCGCGATCATCGACCACGAACGCGCGTTCTACGGCGATCCGCTCATGGAGGCCGGCTTCACCGGCCTCGACCTGCCCGCCTTCGGCGATCCAAGATCATTCATGCGGGGGTACGGCCACCCGGCGCTCACCTCGACCGAACGTGCGCGCCGCCGGCTCTACACGCTGTACCTGGTCCTCATCATGATCATCGAGACGGACTACCGCGGGCACACCGACACCAGTCAGTACGACTGGGCGCGCGAGCGCCTGCGGGAGGTCATGGCGCTGTTCGGTGCGGCGTGACCGACAGCGCCGCGATGCTCGGCAGCCGTCCGCTCGGGCGGCTGCTGTGGCACACCAGTTCCCAGACCACCCTGTCGGTCGGCGTCTACGGCGTGTACGCCCTGACCAACGCCTGGTTCGTGGCCCGCGGGGTGGGCGCCGAGGCGATGGCCGCGGTCAACCTGGCCGCCCCGGTCCTGCTCGTGCTGGGCGCGGTCTCCACCACGGTCGGCGTGGGCGGCGCGTCGCTGGTGTCGCGCTGCCTCGGCGCCGGGGACCGGGCCGGCGCCGCCCGGGCCGCCGGCAACGCGTTCGCCGTGTTCTGGATCGCCGCCGCCCTGACCACCGCGCTCGGGCTGCTGGGCATCGAACCGCTGCTGACCGCTCTCGGCGCGGACGCCGCAACCCGGGACCTCACCCGTGACTACACGGTCGTGCTGCTGTGCGGGGCGCTCGTCTCGACCGGGTTCTCCAGTCTGGTCCGCGCCGAGGGGCGGCTGCGGTTCTCCACCCTGCTGTGGGTGATTCCGGTGCTGGTCCAGATCACCCTCGACCCGCTGCTGATCTTCGGGCTCGGCTGGGGCGTACGCGGAGCGGCCCTCGGCACCGTCGGCGGGCAGGCCGTGTCGGCGGCGATGAGCATCTGGTTCTTCTTCCGGCAGCGCGACCGGCCGTATCGGATCAGCCGGTCCGACCTGATCCCGCACGGCCCGACGGTGCGGGCCCTGGCCGGGGTCGGCGCGCCGTCGTTCCTGGCCGGTTTCGGGGCCACGCTGCTCGCGGTGCTCGTCAACCACACCCTGTCCGGCGCCGGCGGGGGCGCCGCGCTGGCCGCCTACGCCGTGTGCGCCCGGATCCAGACCTTCGTCGTGATGCCCCAGCTCGGCATCAGCCAGGGCCTGCAACCGGTCGTCGGATACAACGCCGGCCGTGGCAACCACGACCGGGTGCGCCGGGCCAGAACGCTGTCGCTGCGGGCCGGCGTCCTCTACGGCGCACTGTCGGCGATCGTCGTCGTGGTGTTCGCCGACCCGCTCGTGGCGTTCTTCCTGCCCGGCGGCGAAGCGGCCGCCACCGCGGAACACGCGCTGCGCATCATCGCCCTCGGGTTCGTGGCGGCCGGGGTCACGCCGCTGATCTCCGCCTACTGGCAGGCCCTCGGCCGGCCCGCGCTGTCCTACGTCATCTCGGTCGGTTCGCTGCTCGCGATCAAAGCGCCGCTCGTGCTGGTCCTCGCCCACACCGGAGTCACCGGCGTCTGGCTGGCCCTGGCCCTGGGCGAGGTGCTCACCGCGCTGGCCGCGCTGCTGCTCAGCCGCCGTGGCGGACCTCGTCCAGCCGGTCGGCCAGATACCGGCGCTCCACGTCGTTGGCGGTCAGGGTGAGCGCCTCCTCGTAGGCGGTGGCGGCCTCCGCCCGGCGCCCGAGACGGCGCAGGAAGTCGGCCCGGGCGGCACTGAGGTACTGGTAGGTGGCCAGAGCCGGGTCACCGAGCAGCGGCTCCAGCGCGTCCAGCCCGGCCTGCGGCCCGTCCCGCATGCCGATCGCCACGGCCCGGTTGAGCTGTACGACGGGGGAGTCCGGCCACATCGCCCGCAGCACCCCGTACAGGCCGACGATCTCGTCCCAGTCGGTGCCGGCCCAGCTCGGCGCCTCGGCGCCTCGGCGCCTCGGCGTGGACGGCGGCGATGGCGGCCTCGACCGCGTACCGGGTCGGCTCGCCACGCCGGAGGGCATCGGTGAGCAGCGCCACCCCCTCGGCGATCAGGGCGGTGTCCCACAGTGACCGGTCCTGGTCGGCGAGCAGCCGCAGCCGGCCGTCCGGCCCGACCCGGCTCGCCGCCCGGGCCTCGTTCAGCAGCAGCAGCGCCAGCAGCCCGCCGACCGCGGTGTCGGCCGGCATCAGCAGGCGCAGCAGGCGGGCCAGATCGACCGCGGAGGCGCACAGGTCACGGCGGATCAGCTGAGCGCCGTCCGGGGCGGTGTGCCCGATCGTGAAGATCAGATGCACCACCTGGAGCACCGCGCCGACCCGCACGCCGAGCTGGTCGGCCGACGGCACCCGGTACGGGATCCGGGCCGTCGCGATCTTCCGTTTCGCCCGGGTGATCCGGGCCGCCATGGTGGCCTCCCGGACCAGGAACGCCCGCGCCACCTCAGCCGTCGACAACCCGCTGACCAGTCGCAACGTCAACGCCACCTGGGTCGGCCGGTCGAGCGCCGGATGACAGCAGGTGAAGATCAGCCGCAGCCGGTCGTCGGCGGCCAGGGCGTCCTCCGGGCCGGGCACGGTCTCGTCGACGACCAGCAGCGGCAGCGCCCGGCGGAACCGGGCCTCGCGACGCATCACGTCGCGGGCCCGGTTGCGGGCCACCTCGGTCAGCCAGCCACCCGGCCGGTCCGGCACACCCGAACTCGCCCAGACCCGCAACGCCTGCGCGAAGGCGTCCTGGGCACACTCCTCGGCGAGATCAAAATCCCGGGTCAGCCGTACGGTCGTGGCCACGATCCGGGCCCACTCGCGACGGTGCGCGTCCGCGACCGCCGCGACCACCTCGTCGTTCACCCGTGGAACACCACCGGCCGGACCTCGACGGCGCTGTGCGCGGCGTGCACCTCGGGCAGCAGCGGAACCAGCTTGAGCACCTCGTCGAGGTCGCCCGCCTCGAGCAGATAGAAGCCGCCGAGCCCCTCTTTGGCGTCCAGGAACGGGCCGTCGGTGATCACCGGTTCGCCGGTCCCGCCGCTGCGCACGGTGGTCGCGGTCGGCGCCGGCTCCAGCTGCTCCCCGCCGACGATCCGGTCCCCGGCGGCTTCCCGGAACGCGGCGTGCGCGGCGTCGTGCGCCACCCACTGCTCGGCGGTCATCGCGTCCCACTGCTCGGCGTCACCGTGGATCAACAGCATGTACTTGGCCATCGTGTCGTCCTTTGCCGGATGCGGGCCTGGTTCGTGGCCCTCACCCGTACGACGATCCATACCCGCCCCGGATCGACAACCGCCCCACCGTATTCGGCCGTCGCCTCCGGCGTGGATGTCGCGTACGCCTCGTTTGCATGGACACCCCGTGCGGGTGCGTGCGATTCTGCCAACCATGACAACCGCTGAAAGTGGTTTTACCGGTTCGCTGACCGGTGGGGCCGACATCAACTTCTACTTCGACCCGATCTGCCCGTTCGCGTGGATGACCAGCAAGTGGATCCGGATCGTGCAAGCTCAGCGGGACTATGCGGTCGACTGGCGGTTCATCTCGCTGCGCCTGATCAACTCGCACATCGACTACGACAGTCACTTCCCGCCGGAGTACGAGGCCCAGCACACCGCCGGGCTGCGGCTGCTGCGGGTGGCGTCGGCCGTCCGGGAGCGGCACGGCCGGGCGGCGATCGGCGGGCTCTATGCCGCGTTCGGCGCGCGAATCATGGAGGAGCGCCCGGACGAGGGCCGCGAGCCGGGCTGGCAGGGCACTCCGGAGCTGGCGTCGGCCGCGCTGGCCGCAGCCGGGCTGCCGGTCTCGCTCGCCGGGTTCCTCGACGACACCTCCCGGGACGCCGAGATCCAGGCCGAGTCCGACGAGGCGCTGTCGCTCACCGGCCGGGACGTCGGCACCCCGATCGTGCACTTCGAACCGCCGGAGGGTGTCGCGTTCTTCGGTCCGGTGATCAGCCGGCTGCCCGACGAGGAGCAGGCCGCGCAGCTGTGGGATCACGTGGTCGGCCTGGCCCGGTTCCCCGGGTTTGCCGAGCTCAAGCGCAGCCTGCGGGAGCGGCCGCAGCTGCCGTCGTTCGGCGTCACCACGGATCGGCCGGGTGCGACCGAGGACTGGCACGCCGGAAGCCGCCGCCTCAAGAAGTAGTCACGCCCGGCCCTGCCGCGCGGTGTGGCTACGGTATTTGGCCCGGTTGCCGCACGTCGCCATCGAACACCACCGGCGTGCCCCGGCCTTCGACACGTCGTAGAAGCGCAGGGTGCACACCGGGTTGGCGCATTTGCGGATGCGTTCCGGGCGATCCTCCAGCAGCCGCAGATAGTGCTCGGCCGCGCGCCAGGCCGCGATCCAGTCCGGTGAGTCGGTCTCGATCGTGGTCTGCGGGCCGTCCGGGCCGAGCAGCCGCCGTACGTGGCCGTGGCGCAGGGTGTCGTTGAGCGCTTCCCGGGCGTCGTCGGTGGCGCCCGGCTGGGTCAGCGCGGACAGGGCCGCCCGGGTCGCGACGAGGGCGCCGAGGGTCCCCGGGGACTCCGGCGCCACCCCGGCGAGGCCCGCCGAGGAAAGCCAGATGCGCAGGCCGCCGGGGAGTTCCAGCAGGTCGTGGGCGCTGTCGTCGTCGGTCCACCTGGTGTTCAGCAGGTCCATCGGCAGTGGCTCCCCGATCAGCGGGCGGGGGTCGGCGGGTGTGCTCATCGGGTGTGCCCTTTCGTCCTGATCCATCTCACCACACCACGCCGGTGTAACCGGTAAAACATAGTTCACTGGTTGACGATGGACGCCCTAACCTCTAAAGTTGGTTTCACTGGTTAGGTAGATCAAAGGAATCCGATGATGTCCCCGTACCACGCCGGCGAACTGGACGCGCAGCGACGAGCCGGAGTGCTCGCCGAAGCCGCACGCCTGACCGCGATGTTCAACACCACGATCCCGGCCGCGGCCGGTGGCTTCCTGGCCGCACAGCCGATGCTGATGCTCGGCGCAGCCGACAGCCACGGCAGCCTCTGGGCCACCATGCTGACCGGCGAACCCGGATTCATCTCGATCACCGGCCCGTCCACCCTCGCCGTCGACGCGGCTCCGCCCGACACGGATCCGCTCCACCAGGCGCTGACCACATCGGCCCGGGTCGGGATGATCGCCATTGAGCCCGGCACCCGCCGCCGGGTCCGGATGAACGGCACCGCCCACCCGACCGCCACCGGACTGCGCATCGAGTTGGATCAGGTCTACGCCAACTGCCCGAAATACATCCAGAAACGGGTGCCGACCCGGACGGCCGCCACGCCCGGCGCGCCCCGGCGCGGCACCGGTCTCACCGCCGAGGAGATGGGCTTCGCCAGCATCGCCGACACGTTCTTCGTCGCCACCGCCGACCTGGACGGCAACACCGACGCGTCCCATCGTGGCGGCGACCCGGGCTTCCTCCAGGTGCTCGGCCCGAACCGGCTGCGCTGGCCGGACTACGCCGGCAACTCGATGTTCAACACGCTCGGGAACATCCAGGTCAACCCGCGGGCCGGGCTGCTGCTGCCGGACTTCGCGACAGGCATGCTGCTGCACCTCAGCGGCACCGCGGTCGTCGACTGGGACCCGGCCCACGCCGCCGTGGTGCCCGGCGCAGAGCGGCTCGTCGACTTCACCGTCGAACACGTCGTCCGCGTCGACGGCGCGTCACCGCTGCGCTGGAGCCACCCCGAATACTCCCGCTTCAACCCGCACCCCCACGCGGCGGCGTGGTGAGCGACGGCCGCCGGTCTCAGCCGTCGCTCACCACGGCTAAGGCGGCCGCATTCCAGTCCTGAGCGACGGCTGGTGGTCTCAGCCGTCGTTCACGACGGCTAAGGCGGCCGTATTCCAGTCCTGAGCGACGGCTGGTGGTCTCAGCCGTCGTTCACGACGGCTAAGGCGGCCGCATTCCAGTCCTGAGCGACGGCTGGCGGTCTTGGCCGTGACCGGACCGGTGGGAGGCCTGGCATCACCGCCTGGCCAGGGGATTCAACGTTTGCCGCACGATTTCTGCACCGGTGGGTCGCAGAGTCTCCCCATCGACACAGGCGAAGGGGGAGACATGTTCTCGGAAATCCGGCGGGTCGTGGTCGGGCTGGTCGCGGCGGGGGCGCTGGTCGGGGTGGCGGCGGTGCCCGCGGCCGCCGCCACGTCCGTCGAGTTCATCGGGTACGGGCGAGGTCGATCGGCGACCATCTCCATCAACAAGGCGCGCACCTCCGCCTTCAACCAGGCAGCTGCGGCCGGATACAGCGCGTCGCAGTGTGTCACCGTCCTCGAGGATGCCGAGGAGGAGACCCGCGACACGTTCCCGGTCGGCACCTGGATCGGCGAGGTCGACATCATCTGCACCCGATGAGAAGTGTCTTCGTCGGGATGGCCGGGTTCCTCGGCCGGATCGACGGCGAGACGCGGTGCGCGTTCTGGGTGCAGGAGCCGGTGGATCACGGGTTCGATCCGGCGCTGCTGATCGAGGTCGACCTCGGGCGGTGTCCGTCGGCCGCGGTCGCCAAGGAGATCAGCTGGGCCGACGTGCAGGTCGACGACTGTTTCACTGGGCCCAACGGGGTCGTCGGCGGCACCACCCTCGGCCCGCGCTGGCCGGAGTTGATGCTGGCCGGCGCGGTCTACCTGGAACGTTCGTTCGCCGCCTCGCTGCCGGAGCGGATCCGCCCGTCGTGCCCGCCGCCCGGGGTGAACGCCCACGACTACGAGTGCACGTCCGTTCTGTACTGGCCGGACACGGTGGATCCGCGGGCCGGGAACCGGTACACCGGGCACCACGCCGAGATCCTCGACGAGCGCGGGTCGCTCGCCAAGGTAGACGTCTATCCGCCGGGACGGGCCCGGCACGAGTATGTGACACCGGTCCGGATGTGGATCGACCTGGCCTCGGCCGAACAGTGCGACGCCGGTCCTGGCAGCCTTACCGCGATCGGTGTCGGTGACGGCCCGAAGAGTGGGGCGTTGTTCCTGGTCAGCGGACAGCTGTCAGCAATCTCCGACGATTCTCGCGAGGAGTGCGAATGATCGTCTCCAAACCGCCCCGGCGCCGCCGTCTGCGGCCCGCGGCGCTCCTGCACGGCACCGCCATGGTGGTCACGACCGCCCTGCTCGCAGCGATCGAGATCAAGGTTCCGCCGCACAAGGGCGACTGACGAAAGGACAAGAAATGACCGAACCCCGACCGGCCCGGCGCCGCCGCCCGCGGCCCGCCACACTGCTGCACGGCAGCGCCATGGTGGTCACCACCGCCATGCTCGCGCTCATCGAGGTCAAACTGCCGCCGTTCAAGGGCGACTGAGGCGGGAATCGTGGGTACACGGCCCGAACCACGGGCTCGGGTGCGGGCTGCCGCTCTGCTGGCCGCCTCGGCGTCTACGGCGACCGCGTTCCTGGCGTTCACCGTGCCGGTGGTGACTGTCGGGCTGCCGGTCGCCGGGTTCACGGCCGATGGTGATCAGTGCCGGGTGGCCGTACCACAGTGGGGTGTCTCGAAGGCCCCGGACTGTGCCGGTGACTGACTCGCTCAACGTCGCGTCGCCCGACTGCGCCGAGGGTTTCTTCGCCGGCCGGCAGGCCCGGTGTGTGGGTCTGCGCCACGCGGCCGGGCTCGCCGATCTGCGGGCCGTCCTGGAACGGCATCGTGGCCCGGCGGCCAGCCTGAACCTTATCGGTCACTCGACCCGGCAGCATCACCTGCTCCGGCTCGGCGACACCCCGATCGACATGCTGAATCCGGTCGTGGCCCGGTTCTTCCGGGCCGCGGCCGGGGACGGCCTGCTGGCCGGCGCCGGCATCGTCGCGGTGCGCCTGCTCGGGTGCGAGACGGCGGTGACCGAGGCCGGCCGGCGGACCCTGCGGATGCTTGCGCAGACCCTTCGGATGCCGGTGTACGGGACCCGCGTGCCGCTGCTCAAGAGCCATTCCGGCCCGGCCGGGTTCAACCCGGTGTTCAGCCACCTCCTGGTGGAGGCGGCGCATCTGCCGACGGAGAACTGAGGCGGGTGCGGACCGCCTCCGCCCGAGGATGATCAATAGCGGTCAGGATGGTCAGTGCCGCCTGCCAGGCCGTCCGGGCGGCCGCCGGGTCGCCCGCGGTCCGGCAGGTGTCGCCCAGGTTGATCAGCGCGCTCGCCTCGCCGTCGCGATGACCGACCTCCCGGAACACACCGATCGCCTGCCGGAAGTAGTCGGCGGCCGGCCCGTGCTCGCCGAGCCGGCCGTGGACGTACCCCAGGGTGTCCAGGGTGTTGGCCTCGTCGTAGCGGGAACCGGTCCGGCGGCACAGTGCCAGCGCCTCCCGCGTGTGCGCGAGCCCCCGGCGGTGATCGCCCGACTCGCTGAGCCGCCAGCCGATGTTGTTCAGCGCCCGGGCCTCACCGACCAGGTGGCCGGCTGCCCGGAACGCGTCGAGAGCATGCCTGTCGTGCCGCAACGCCTGGTGGTGGTCGTTCTGCTGTTCGTGGACCCAGGCCACCCCGAGATGCGTGTGCGCCAGCCCGGCCGGGTCGCCGAGCTTGTCGAAGAGCAGCAGAGCGGTACGCAGCCGGGCGTGCGCCTCGTCGTGACGGCCCAACCGGGCCAGCGCTCGGGCGAGGATGCGCTGGGCGTACCCCTCAGCGGGTTGATCGTCGTTGCGATGGGCCGCGTCGGCGGCGATGGTGAAGACCCGGGCCTGGTCGGTCCAGCGGCCGGTGCGGTTCAGGAAGTCGGTGAGGGTCCAGGCCAGCCGCCAGGCGTCGGTGTCCAGGCCGGTACGGGCGGCGTGCTCGATCAGGGTCAGCAGCACCGGATACTCGCCGGCGATCCAGGCGCGCGCCTGCTCCAGATCGGGGAACCGGGTGGTGAGAACCTGCGGCGGCAGCGGACCCAGCAGGATCGGGTCACGGTTCGGGTCGAGGCACATCGCGGCTGCGTACGCGGTGTGCAGATAGTGGGCGACCATTCTTTCCGCAGCGGTCGTACGGTCGGCCGCCGAACCCGGGTCGAGCCGGGCGAGCTCGGCGGTGTACAGCCGGGACAGGTCGTGCAGCGCGTAGCGGGCCGGCGCGGGCTCGTCGAGCAGGTTGACGTCGGCGAGGCCGGCCAGCCGGGACGCGGTCAGCCGGGCCGGCCAACCCGTCAGGCTGGCCACCGCCGGAACCGCCACGTCCGGGCCGGGGTGCAGGCCGAGCAGTGTGAACAGGCGGGCGCCGGAGGTGTCGAGCCGGTGGTACGACCAGGACAGCGCCGCCCGTACATCACTGTGCGGATCTCCGGCGGTGAGCGCGTCGAGCCCGGACTCCACCTCGCCCAGCTCACGGCTCAGCGCCTCCAGCGCGAACGCGGGATGGGTCGCGGCGCGGGCGGCCACCACCGACAGCGCCAGCGGCAGGCCCGCACAGCGGGCGATGATCTCGTCGACGGCGTCCGTCTCGGCGGCCACCCGGGCCTCACCGAGATGCTTGACCAGCAGCTGGCGGGCCTCGTCAGCGGGTAGCCGGTCCAGCGCGAGCGGCACCGCGCCCTCCCCGGCGATCAGGCCGGCGAGCTGGTTGCGGCTGGTCACCAATACCAGGCAGCCCGGGGCGCCCGGGAGCAGCGGCCGGACCTGCGCCACATCGCCGGCGTTGTCGAGCAGCATCAGCATCCGCCGGTCCGCGACGATGCTGCGGAACAGGCCGATCTGCGCGTCGGTGCTCGCCGGGATCCGCGGCGCCGGGACACCGAGCGCGTCGAGGAAGCCGCGCACCGCTTCGGCGGTGGTGACCGCGATGCCGCCCGGGTCGAAGCCGCGCAGGTTGAGGTGGATCTGCCCGTCCGGGAACCGGGCGGCCACGGCGTGCGCCCAGCGTACGGCCAGGGCGGTCTTGCCGACTCCGGCCGCACCGACCACGGTGGCGACGACCGTGGAACCGCCCTGCGTCAGCAGCCGGTCGAGGGTGGCGAGCTCGCGTGACCGGCCCGCGAACAGCCGGGCCGGCGTCGGCAGCTGCCGGGGCACCACGGCCGGTGGTTTCGGCGCGGCGCCCAGGATCTGGCGATGCAGCCGTTGCACCGGCGGGCTCGGATCGGCGCCCAGCTCGTCGGCGAGCCGCTCCCGCAGGTTCGCGTAGTGGCGCAGCGCCTCCGCCGCCCGGCCACTGCGGTGGAGCGCCGTCATGAGGACCCCGGCGAGCCGTTCGTCGAGCGGGTGCGCGGCGGCGCCGGCCGTCACCGCGGGCAGGATCTCGCGGTGCCGGCCACGGGTCAGCGCCAGCTCGAAGTGTTCGAGCTCGGCGGCCCGCCGCTCGCCGTCCAGCGACTCCCGGGCCGCGGCCAGCCACGGCGTGTCCAGGTTGGCGAACGGCTCGCCCCGCCACAGATCCAGCGCCCGCCGGTACGAGTCGTCGGCGCTCTGCGGATCGTCGGCGGCCCGGGCCTGCTCCACCAGATGCCGGAACAGGTGCAGATCGACCGTGTGCGGGTCGACGGTGAGGACGTGCCCGCCGTTACGCCGGGTGATCCGGGCCGCACCGGCCTTGGCGAGGATCTGCCGCAGCCGGGACAGGTAGCCGGCCAGGGTCTGCCGGGCCCGCTGCGGCGGCCGGTCCGGCCACACCCGGTCGATGATGGTCTCGGTCGTCAACGGCCGGTTCGCGTCGACCAGCAGGACGGCCAGCACACACCGCTGACGGGCGTGACCGATCTCCACGAGCTGCCCGTCGACATGCATCTCGACGTCGCCCAGCACCCTGAACCGCACCGCGACGCAGCTCCCCACTCATCTGAGATCGTCACTGCGAACTATGCCGACACCCGATGCCTGCTGGCCATCGAGTATCGCCTCTCTTACAGGTCGTAGCCGCCGGAGACCTCGATGTCCTGTGCGGTCATCCAGGCCAGGTCGGCGCCGATCAGGGCGGCGATGGCGGCGCCGATGTCGTCCGGCTCGCCGAGCCGGCCCAGAGCGGTCCGGGCGGCAAGGCCCGGGATCACCTCCGGATAGCGTTCGAAGGCGTTGTCGGCCAAGCGGGTACGGGTGGCGCCCGGCGCGATCGAGTTGACCCGGATGCCGCGGCCACTGAGTTCCTTGGCCAGGTACCGGGTCAGCACCACCAGGCCGCCCTTCATCGAGCCGTACGCCGCATACCCCGGCTCGGTGACGGTCGTCGCCGCGCCACTGGTGACGTTGACGATCGCGCCACCGTCGGCCAGCAGCGGCAGCAGCGCCTGAGTGAGGAAGAACGGCCCCTTGAGCAGCACCCGCATCAGCGTGTCGAAGGTGTCCTCGGTGGTCTCCTCGAACATCGCGATCCGGCTGGCCCCGGCGTTGTTGACCAGGTGGTCGAACGTGTCACGCCGCCAGATGTCACGCAGCGCGCCGGCCACCGCGTCACGGAAGCCCGGGAACGTCTCGGACCGGCCGAGGTCCAGCGGCAACGCGACGGCGGTGCCACCGTCCCTCTCGATGGCGGCGACCGTGTCCAGCGCGCCGGACCGGTTGCCCTGATAGGTGAGCACGACCCCGATGCCACGCCTGGCGATCTGGACGGCGGCGCTCTGCCCGATGCCGGAACTGGCGCCGGTGACGATGGCGATCTGCATGATCAACGTACCTCTCGGAGAAGTCGGGCCAGCCAGTCGGTGCGGGCCTGCCGGGCGCTGGCGGAGATCGGAGCGGTGGGGAACAGGGCGTCGAAGCCGTGGCAGCCACCGGCCCAGACGTGCAGTTCGGCCTGGCCTCCGGCGGCCCAGATCCGGCCGGCGTAGGCGACCGTCTCGTCGCGGAAGACCTCAGCCGATCCGGCGTCCAGGTAGCTGGCCGGCAGGCCGCCGACATCGTCGGCCAAAGCAGGGGAGATGTACGGGGAGACCGCCCCGGAATCGCCGAGCACCGACCGCCAGCCGAAGGCGTTCGCCTCCCGGGTCCACACACCGGGCTCGCCGGAGAACTGGCGGCTTGACGTGCTGTCGTTGCGGTGGTCGAGCATCGGGCCGATCAGCACCTGGCCGGCGATCGCCGGGACGGCGCGGTCCCGGGCCATCAGGGTCACCCCGGCCGCGAGCCCGCCGCCCGCGCTGGCGCCCGCCACGACGATGCGGTTCGGGTCGATGCCGAGTTCGGCGGCGTGTTCGGCGACCCAGAGCAGGCCGTGGTAGCAGTCGTCGACCAGGGTGGTGCCCTGTGCTTCCGGGGCGAGCCGGTAGTCGACCGAGATCACCACGGCGCCGAACCGGTCGCGCCACTCCAGCGGGATGTCGATCTGGGAGTAGCGGTCGCCCATCACCATGCCACCGCCGTGGATCCAGTAGACGCACGGAGCCGCCGTGGTGTCGCCGGGCCTGAAGATCGTCAACGGGATCGGGGTGCCGTCCGGCGTGGCGACGGTGACCGTCTCTCCCTCGTGTGGGGCGCCTACGGCGTATGGCCGGATCTGATCGAGGGTTTCGGTGTTGAGCTGCGGCATCGGTGGCATGCCGGCGAGCAGGCCGGCGAGGTCCGGGTCGTAGGCGGGGCGCATCAGAACGCGGCCTTTCCGCCGACCGGCACCTCGTCGGTGTAGTGCGACTCGCCGGTCAGCAGAGGCTGAAGCGCGGCGACCAGCGCCTGCGCCGGCCCGGTGGTGAAGAACGCCTGGTGGGCCTGCTCACTGGTCCAGCCCTCGGTGACGTGGACGGTGTCCGGGTCGGCGGCCGACCGGCCGACCAGGAAGACGACGCAGTCGGCGTGCGGCAGGGACGGCGCGTTGAGCAGCAGCTCCACGACCTCGGCGCCCCGGCCGGGCCGGGCGGTCATGGTGGCATGGAACCCGTGCATTGGATGTTCCTCTCATCGGGTGGAATCTCGACCACCCAATGAAACCAATCTGAGCTGCTCAAACGTTAGAATGATGCTCGCCGGTACTTGCCTGATCCTCCCGACATGGAGAGAATGGGGGCATGAGTGTGGCTGAGCTGCGGGATCTGATCGTCCGCCACGCGCGTGCCGACCAGGGCACCGCCATCGAGGACGTGCTGCTCTCCCGGGTCGTCGAGCCGGAGTCGCCGCAGCCGTCGATGACCGGCACGGTGCTGGCCGTCATCGTCCAGGGCGCGAAACGGCTCGCGCTGGGCAGCCGGGTCTACGAGTACACCGCCGGCCAGTATCTGATCGCGTCCGTCGACATGCCCGTCACCGGCAACTTCCTCGGCGCCACCGATGATCGGCCGGCGCTCGGGTTCGGGCTGGTCCTGCGGCCCGCCGCTGTCGCCGAGATCCTGTTGCAGGCCGACCCCGGCGATCTTCCGCCGGCCCCGGGCGTCCCCTCCGGGGTGGCGGTCAGCGACGCGCCCGCCGAACTGCTCGACGCGGTGCTCCGGCTGGTCCGCCTGCTCGACCATCCGCGGGACGCGGCGGTGCTGGCGCCGCTGATCAAACGCGAGATCCTGTGGCGGGTCCTCACCGGAGAGCAGGGCGCGGCGGTACGCCAACTCGGCCTGGCCGACAGCAATCTCGCGCACGTGGCACGGGCGGTCCGGTGGATCCGCGAGCACTATCCGACAGCGTTCCGGGTGGAGGAGCTGGCGCAGCTGTCCGGGATGAGCGTGTCCGCGTTCTACCGTAACTTCCAGGCGGTGACGGCGATGAGCCCGATCCAGTTCCAGAAACAGATCCGGCTCCAGCAGGCCCGGCTGCTACTGGCCACCCGCCCCGGAGACGTCACAGGCGTCGGCCGGCACGTCGGTTACGAGAGCCCGTCCCAGTTCAGCCGCGAGTACCGCCGCCAGTTCGGCGCCCCGCCAAGCCAGGACCCCACCCTTCTCCTGAGGTGAGGACCGCTTCCGCCGTCGGTGACGCGTCGCTCAGGTCGTCGGCGGGATGCTTCTGATTCGCTCCAGGATGTACGTGGCCAGTTCATCCGGCGCCTGTTCGGGGATCCAATGTGAAACGCCGTCGAGCACCTTGAAGTCGAACGGGCCGGTCACCCACCGGCTGGTCAGCTCCGCGGCACGGCGGCCGATGGCGATGTCGTCGGTGCTCCAGACGTAGGTCGTCGGGACGGTGACCGCGCCGGTCCGGAGACCGACGGCAGTGTCGAGCGGCATGGCGCGGTACCAGCGCAACGCGCAGGCCAGGCCGTCCGGGTCGTTGATGAGCCGGTCGGCGTAGGTTTTCGCCAGGTCGGTACTGAGACCGGATCGTTCGAGCATCGCCACCGCGAGCCGCCCGCCCCGCGACCGGATGGCAGCTTCGGGAAGCCACGGCAGCTGGAAGAACCCGACGTGCCACGCCTGCCAGGACTGCCGGCCGGTCAGCATGGCTTTCACCACCGCACGTGGGTGCGGCGCGGAAACAGCGGTGAGGGTGTGCAGGCGATCCGGTCTCGTGGCGGCGACCATCCACGCGACCCCGCCGCCCCAGTCGTGGCCGACCAGGTGAACCCGTTCGGCCCCAGCGGCGTCGATCAGGGCCACCACGTCAGCCACGAGCTCGTTGAGCCGGTAAGCGCGCCGGGACCGGGGCCGGGCCAGCGGGGTGTAGCCGCGCTGGTCCGGCGCGATGACCCGGTAACCGGCCGCGACCAGCGGCCGGGAGACGCCGGCCCACGATTGCGCACTCTGCGGGAACCCATGAAGGAGCACGACCGTCTCCGCGCCCACCGGCCCCTCATCCGACACACCGAACCGCATGCCGTCACGGGAAAACGCCTCCACAACATCGACGCTACTCTCTACCGCCTCGCAACACCGGACGGCCAGGAAACGACGACGTTCGGGCGCCCATGGCTACCACGGGCATCCGAACCGCCAGCCCGGCGCTACATGGGAGTGAGGCATATCTCGGACGCACAGTGACTCCCTGAAGCGGACGATGCGACACGCTCATCTCATGTCCAGCGCAGCGAAGCGACGACGAGCGCAACCGACCGATGTCGGGTCACCTCGCAGTTTCCGGGCACGGCAGAGGTTGACGTACTACGCCGCTGTCACAATCTTTTGGGTGCTGGTCATGGCTGCTTACGCGGGCTTGACGGCCGTCGCCGCCGTTTCGGTCTGGTTCGCTGTCCCTGCCCTCATTGGGATTGCCGGCGTGTTCGCCGTCGTCGTGGTGACGTGCTTCTTCGTGGTGCTCGATGCCGAGGATTGGTGGGACGACTTTCGAGATCAGCGCCGTCTCGCGATCACCTGCGGGACGCTGTCGGTAGTAAGCCTGCTCGGTGGGATCGGCATCGGTTGGTCGGGCATGGGCTGAAGCATGCAGCGCGCTCGTGTAGCAACGTCCGATCGGCGGTCCGTGCGCTCCCGGCACCATGTGAGTGCTCGGCCCACACGCGCAGACAGCGGCAATCCGTGCGCCGTTAGGCAGGTTCACTCCAGTAGGCCTGCACGAGGACCTTCAACGCGTAGGTGAGGCCGGCATAACGCTCGTCGGTGGAGTCCATGACCTGCCAGTCCTGTGCAAGCTGGTCGACCAGGTCGAGCAATGGCAGGTGGCTGTCCAGCACTGCCTCCCCGCCGAAACGGCCCGCCACATCGGCGTACCGATGGTTGTCTGCCTCGTTGCAGCGGCGCAGGTAGCCGACGAGCTCATGGTCGTTCATCTGCCCATTCTGATGCGCCCTGCTGCGATTCGAGCGTCCCGTTTCATCGGCACGGCCGGCCGTGTGACAAGACGAGCCGACGCGTCACGTGTTCGCTGTCATCACGGCCACACATGACTGCGCCTGTTGAGGAGCCATACCTATCACGCCGATTTGCGTTTGATGCCCGCTCTGATCGTGGCCTACCGTGCTGCGGATGAGACTGCGTCACGTGACCGTCGATTGTGCGCGCCCGTTTGAATTGGCCACGTTCTGGAGTCGCCTGACCGGCTGGCCGATCTCTGGAATTGATCAGCCCGGCGACGACGAGGTACTCGTCGAGGCCCCCGACCCCTTGCCTGGCCTGCTGTTCATCCGGGTCCCGGAGCCGCGCGCGGCCAAGAATCGGGTCCACCTCGATTGGAAGCCCGACGGGCGGTCCCGTGACGAGGAGGTCGAACGGGCCGTCGGCTTCGGAGCCACGATCTACGAAGACCACCGCGGTCCCGAAGACCGCGGCTGGGTGACGCTTCGCGATCCCGAAGGTAACGAGTTCTGCATCGAACGATAGCGGCGCCCCAAGATCGTGTGCGCGCTCGGGGAGGCCCGCAGCCGGGCCGCGGGCCTCCCTTTCGGGCTCGAACGGTGTCAGAGGTTGGTCAGGTCGAACTTCTCCCATGTTCCGCCGACCGTGTCCCGGTTGGCGATCAGCGGTTTGGCCCCGCCGTCCTCGGCCGTGACGAACTTGCCGTTCACCACCGCCTTCAGGCTGATGCTGCCGTCGGCGTTGCGGACCAGCAGGAACTTCTCCCATGTTCCGCCGACGTAGTCGCGGTTGGCGATCAGCTCCCGGTCGCCGGCGCCTTCGGCCGTCACCCATTTTCCGTTGACCTGCGCCCGTAGCGCGATGACGCCGTCACCCAGCTCGAACGCGTCGAACTTCTCCCACGAGCCGCCCACCGTGTCCCGGTTGGCGATCAGCGGGTCGGCCCCGGCGTTGGCCGCGGTCACGTACTTGCCGTTGACCCGGGCGCGCAGGCTGACCGCCTTCGCCGGCGTGACCGACAGGACCCGGAACGCCGTGCCCTGCGCGCAGTTGCTGGCACCCGAGACGGCATAGCCTGCAATGCTCAGCTTCGCGCCCAGCTTGATGACGGCCGGATCGCCACCGATCGGGCGGTACGTCACGCCGCCGGAGGACAACAGGAGGCACGCCTCAGCGCCCTGCGTCACCGTTCCGACGAGGGTGCTTACGGCGTACGACTGGGTGATCTGAATCCGGACCCCCTGGGTGCAGGAACCGGCCGGACTCGGCGCCCGATAGCCGTAGACGTGGACGGTCTGGCCGGCCTTGACGATGGCGGCATCGCCGCCGGCCAGCTGATAGGTGGTGGTGCCGTTGTTGATGACCAGGCAGCCGGTTCCGCCGGCGGCCTCCACGCGGCCGGTCAGCTCGAACTCCTTGAGCTGGCCGACCCAGCCGGCGAGGCCGTCGACACGGGTCGCGGTGGCGTCGCGCCGCGTGCTCGTCTCGCCGAGACACCCGCCCTGCCACGAGGTGCTGACCACGCCGACCAGCTCGGCTGTGCCGGCGCTGTTCTCGCGGATCACCGGGCCGCCGGCGTCGCCCTTGCAGATCGTGCCGTCGGCGAGCGGCGTGATCCCGAGGCCCGTCGCTGAGACGTCCTGCACCGAGATCTGACCGGTGTGCGGCAGGGCCGGCACCCATTCGCGTGAGGTCCGGCCGAATCCGAGAACCCGCAGTGTCTCACCGGCTACCGAGGCGGAAGCCGATACGGGAGCGCTGCCCCGTACACCTGTCACGTTCTTGGCCAGATGCGCCACGACCAGGTTCCGGTCGTCGCGGACGTGCAGGTAGTCGACCGCGATGGTCTGCGCGGCCGACGGCTGGTCCGAGCGGGTCGTCACGGTGCTGCCGGCCGGCGGCGGGCCGGTCACCGGCGCGGCCGATCCGACGGTGAAGCATTCCTTCGACGTGGCCACCAGGTGAGGTTCCAACAGCACCCCGGTGCAGGCGCGGGCGCCTCCGACGCCTACCTTGACCACATAACCGTAGGCCGCGTCGGCTGTCTGCGGCGCATCGGCCATCGCGACCGCCTGATCGGCCGCGACCAGACCGGCCAGCCCGACGGCCGAGGCCGCCAGCACCGCCATCGTCCGGGCGCCGAGCAGCCTTCTCTTCATTCCAACCATCACTTTCCCCCGTTGTGTATCGGTTAGATCCACACCGGACGGTAGTGGTATTCGTCGATATCTGGAAGGACGGTCGGAATAGTTGGCATCTGTGGACGGTTGACGCTCTCGGCGACTCTGAAGCCATGACTCAGGTGTTTCTCGCATTCCTCTCGGTCACTGGCGCCTTGGTCGGCGTGATGCTCGGTTCGCTGCTCAACGCGCGGGTGCAGCGCTCTTCCTGGGTGCACCAGGAGAACACGATGTCGCTACGGGAGCGGCGCGCGACGTACGCCGCCTTCGTCGCCGCCTGCCGGGAGTGGCGGGCGACGGTTCTCGGCCCGGATGTGCAGATCCTCCCGGCGTCCTCGGTCTCCCGCCGACCGCACGCTGACGGTGGTCAGTCACGCGTCCAGGTCGTCCGGTTCCGAGCTGAGATCGGCCTGATCGCGCACACCACGGAGACGGTCCAGGCCGCTGCCGCCCTCATGCTTGCGGTGGGCCAATTGTCCGAGGCGAGGGCCGATCACGAGGCCGGTCAGGTTCCTGAGCCCTTCGTCCAGGCATGCCGCGACGCCGAACGCGAGTTCAACCGGGTCGCTCGCGCAGAACTGCGCAGCCCGGAGATCAATCTGGAGACTCCCACCAGTCTCACGCCGGCCGCCAGCCCGCCGGGCATCGCTCCAGGGGGAGCACAACAAACGACATGACCGCGACGGTACGGATCCACGTCCCCTCTCAGCTGTGGAACCGGACCGAGGCCGGCACCTCGACGAGGATCTGCCGATTGATGCCGGGTGATAGCTTGTGGAGAGTGACGGTGGCGCATTCGCCACGGTGGGCCGCCTGGATCGTCCGCCTGTCCGCTCGATGTCCGGGGAGAGATCCGATGGCGAGCAACGACAAACCTCGGGGCACCGCAAGTCTCGGGATCTGGTCAAATATCGGGGTCTGGGCCGGCTTTGGCGCTGCCTTCGGCGTCGTCGCCGGGATCCTGTTCAACAACGTCGGTCTCGGTGTCGCGCTGGGTGCGGGCCTGGGTGTGGCCGCCGGCGTCGTGGTCATCGCGCGAGCGAATGGCCGCGGCGACTCCTGACCGTCCCACCCACGTCTGGGATACGCGGCTGTTTCACCATCCGGTCTTCCGTCGCGCTGTGCCGTCCGAGAAGGTGGCACGACAGGTCGCCGTAGAAGTGGGCTCAGTACGTGTTCACACGGGGTGCCAAGACCGCCGCCGGGACCGTTGCGATGATGGTCGTGGCTCAAGGTGTGCGGATCGCGGGCATCGGCATGTCTCCGATCGTGAGGCTCGCTGCGGCGGCCGCTATCGAACTATGAATCCGTGCAAGCGGACGGCGTCAGCGTTGATGTCGTCGGGGTGCGGATAGCCCTCGCGGACGAAGCCATACAGCGCGCGCAACGCTTCCTCGCCCATTTCCAGCGGATGGAACGACAACGGGTACGGCTCCTCATCCTCCCAGTCGGGGTCCGTCTCAACCGGATGTTCGCCAGCCCAGAAGGGACGCTCGAACACGAGTGGTTCACCGATGTTCTCAGTGATTCCACCGTCCGGCGAGAGGCTCAGCGAGCGGATCAGTGTTCCGTTCTCCCACACTGCGAAACAGAGCCAGTCATTGACGGAGTGCATGCCGTGCATGAGGATCCGCCGGCCTTCGCCCAGTCTCAGCAGGTGCTCCGGCAGTTCTGACGGCCGGTCAAGAACGAGTCGCCGGTCGCACAGAATCTCAGCGCCGGCCAGCACCCTGGCATACGTCCGGTCCGCAGGCGGAAATGACAGTCTCGTCAGGAACTCGTCCTCGCTCGGCGTCACCTCGCACCCGGGGTGGACGGCGTGAACCAGGCGCTCGGCCTCTATCTGTAGGGATGGGCTCTCGCTGATGAGTGCCGACCGCAGGTCGCCGTCCGAGAAAGCCAGCAACGCCGTCTTCGCCCCCATGACCTCGCAGCCTAACGGCGATCGGACCGTGCATGCGACGGTTCGGCCCGGGAACCGGCATGGCCGGATTCGCGTGTATCCAACCGAGCCCTGCCGCTGGCGTGCCTGCTGCCTGTCGATCCCTCGCTCAGGGCACCCGCGCCACCGATCACCTCGACTGAACTCGCCGTGTGATAGCGGCGGCAGGTCCGGACCTGGGGATGTTGCTGGACGGTGGGGATCGTGTCGACGGTTCCGTCGCCGTGATACTCCTTGATGTCGGCGCCTATCTCGATGGCGGCGACTACTTTGCGGCCGATGACCAGCGAACCGGCGGGCGTTCCGACTGCCTGCCAAGAGCGCGGTGTCCGACGGCACGGTGGAGACCAACGTCGTCGGCCGCTCCAGTGGGTCCACGACCGTCGGCGACGGCACCGCCTCGGGACGCTGAGTCCGGCCGCACGGTCGGCGGCAGTTGAGGACGTTCCGGGACCGGCCGCTTAGAAGATTTCGCTGGCCACAACTCCAACCCGGTCGTGCTCCGGGCGAAGGACTATCCAGCCGAGATCATGGTCTACGAGAGCGGCAGCCAGCCGCCGGAGAACGGGCTGAAAATCCTCGACTCCGGTCGACACTTCGACGTCGAGATGCCAGCGTCCAGACCCGGAACCGGCACCGGTGACTTCGCCGTCTCCTCCCAGCGCTGCCACAAGGAGATCCTCGACGTCATCTCGATCAACGTCGTCCGGTAATGGATGGGGGCCGATGACCTCGATGAACACGAGCGTGATCGTAGCGGCAACAGAGACCGGGATTCGCGCCTCGACGACCCGCTGGTAGCTGGTAGGGCGTGTCCGATCCGCGGCCGATCCGGATGGTGGCGAGCGAACTCGGTTGCCGCTCTGTCGATGCCTGTGACACGGTGCAGATCTCCCGATCCCCGCTCTGAGGCCCTGATGACGATCTACTTCTACGGTGCCGACGAGGTTCTGTACGGCTGCTTCTCCAACTTCTCCGGCCACGGCTTCGACCTCGACGGCCACTGGTGGACGACCTCCGAGCACTATTTCCAGGCCCAGAAGTTCCTTGGCACCCGCGACGCCGACCTCATCCGGCGGACGGCGACCCCGTTGCGGGCCGCCGAGCTGGGCCGCGACCGGTCCCGGCCGCTGCGCCGCGACTGGGAACGGGTCAAGGACGACGTGATGCGCCGGGCCGTGGCGGCCAAGTTCACCGCCCACGCCGACATCCGCGCCATCCTGTTGGACACCGGCGACGAGGAGATCGTCGAGGACACCAGCACTGACCACTACTGGGGACGCGGCCGGAGTGGCACCGGCCGGAACATGCTCGGACGGATCTTGATGCGCATCCGCACCCAGCTACGCGCCGACCTCACCCAGAACGCCGGCACCCAGGGCAGCCGCCAGCAGCGGTAGCACTGAGCGCAACAATCGCGAACGCGCTGCCCGCGACAAATGAGGACGTCCCGCATTTCTCGGAAGGCGACCTGGTGAAGGTGCTCCTCGGTTAGCGTTCGTCGCCTGACGTCGCGGTGGTCAACGGGTCGAAAACCTGTAGCTCGCTGGCGTACCCGAACCGATCATGGCCTCATGAAGCAGTATCGGGACCTCGGTGACCCACTCGACGGTGCCGATGTCGTACTCATCGGTCTGTTCTCGGCCAAGGAGAAGCAGTACGAGGCCTGTCGCCGCTTCCTGAAGAGTGACCCCGTAGGGATCCGCGAAAGTTAACCCCCTCTTCCTTGATCTTGGAAGGGGTGCTGAAGGTGGAGGACTGG